>DDYM01000051.1:2162-2666 GCA_002347985.1 Bacteroidetes bacterium UBA2234 | reverse complement strand
TTGTTGTTGTTGCGATCATTGCGCGACTTCCTACAGCCACGTTGTCAGAACCCGTTGTGGCCGCCTTTAACGCATTAAAACCATCAGCCAAGTTTCTATTTCCTGTTGTATTGGCTGACATAGCTTCAGAACCGTTTGCAGTGTTGTTGTTACCCGTGGTATTTTTTGTTAGTGTGTTGTATCCCACCGCCGTATTGTCGTTCGCGGTACTGGTTGCCAATGCATTGGCCCCAATAGCAGTGTTGTTGTTCGACGTTGTTACGGAGTTTAACGACTTCGATCCCACCGCGGTGTTGTTGTTTCCTGTTGAGTTTGACTGTAATGAAACAAATCCCAATGCTGTGTTGTTTGAACCGGCTGTATTACCGAACAACGCTTTGCTACCCACGGCAGAGTTGAAAGAAGCTTGACCCGCAGCCGCGGCCGTTCCATTGTTGAATAATGCAGAATCACCTACGGCAACCAAGTTGCCACGGATGGTGTTGTTGTATAGTGCTGCAACAC
>DDYM01000051.1:155-1988 GCA_002347985.1 Bacteroidetes bacterium UBA2234 | reverse complement strand
GTTTGGTTGTAACTCATTGCATACATACCAATAGCAACGTTGTAGTAAGAATTATACGTTTGGCGTAACGCCTCAAATCCGATTCCGATATTTCCGTAATTGAATTGGCCTGTTTCCATGACACGCTGACCCAAGCCTACGTTATAACTTCCAGATCGGTTGCCCGACATGACTTTCGGTCCAATGGCGATATTTTCAATGCCTTGTGTTCCGCCAGTAGCTCCAATTCCGTTGGATGACAAAGCATATTGACCAATGGCAATGATGTCGCCTTTGTTATTTGCTGCTTGTTCCATGGCACTTAATCCAATCGCAATGTTCTGTGCGCCATTGGATGTTTTGTTGGCATTGGTTCCCAGCGAAATATTGTCGTTTATTGGACTAATTTCCCCAGCCCATTTGTTGTTTACTCTGATTCTGAGTGCCTTGTTATCTTGGGTCCCTAAAAAATGCTTCGTATCATCAATTCCCTTGTTGCCCAAAATTCTCCAACTCCACAAGGTGTCTGTTTTGTTCAAGAAATTTGTAGCGATTGTAGTGGCCGATGTGATTTGACCTTCTGCATTCACAGTGACAACCGGAATGGAATCCATCGCACCATATTTTCTTGCAGTTACCCCAGTAGGTTTTAAGTCAACGGTTCCTTTTCCTTGAATGAATCCGCCAGTAAGGCCCTTTCCGAAGGTGATTGAACGCATGACAGGAACCCATTTGGTGTTTTCATAGTACCAAAATCCTACGGTATCATCTGTTTGGTAGATCAACAATCCATTGGCAGGCGATGCGATTAAACTCTTTTGTGCTTTTGACAAGCGGGGAATCAGAAGACCTTTGTTGCTGGTAGAAATATCCAACATCGCAGATGCGTCTGGGTTTGCTCCCGTTTCATTGATACCCACGTTTTGGGCAAGTGAAGTGATGGTTGCTCCGAGGGTTAAAATAAAAACAAATGCAATTTGTTTGAGTAAACGTTTATTCATAAGTTTAATTTAGGTCGCTAATATAATATAATTCTGTAAAAGACTCAATTGAATGTCATTTCGTTGCATGGCTCATCGTTTTTTTAGTATGAAAAAAATGTTATAGTTTTTTGACGTAGGTCCTTCGTGCTGTCCAGGAAAATCTTTACAGCCTTGTGCATTCATTACATTGACATCAAACCAGTTATTTTGAGATAGAATTTGGGCGGCATCTGTACCGAACAAACGAATGTGGTCGTGCTGGCCAAATCGTTCAATTTTTTCACGCTTTGTTGGCGCTATTTTGGGCGATTTGTATTCTTCAAAATCGGTAGGGTGGTAGTAATCGTCTGTTGGTTGGGATAGACTCACTGGAAATAATAGAATTGCTTGTCCTTCGGTTTTGAGCGTTCTATGAATTTCTTGAAGTGCTTTTTGCAGGTTGGGTATATGCTCAAGGACGTGGCTGGCGATAACGATGTCAAACTGATTGCTCTTGAATGGGAGGCTAGTGAGGTCGGCGTGTTGAACCCAGTTTGGGTAATGGTATCCGGGCGTTTTTAGGTCGATGCAATGGTATTCAATCTTCTTCTGGTCCTGCATTGCTCGGAGTTTGTTGCTGAGCGGAATTTCAGGCGCTACATGTAAAATCGAAAACTTGGTCGATGGATTTTGGCTAGAATTAAAATCGCTTGAGGATTGATTTTTGAGGTTGTTTTTGGGGTTTGGTTCGGAAAGAATGGGGAAGTGTTGGTTGAGAAAATCCCATATTTGTCGGTCTCTATCGGAGCTCAAGCATTTGGGGCAATCAACGCGGCGCCTACCGGCGCCGCTGATTTGTTTGGACACAATCACAGGGTGATTGTGTCCGCGG
>DDYM01000051.1:0-120 GCA_002347985.1 Bacteroidetes bacterium UBA2234 | reverse complement strand
CCGCCGCGCCCCAAATCCACAGAGGTTGCAGAAATACTTATCCCCTTTATAAATCCAACTCGTGGCCCTGGCCCACATTAGCTCCAATGGATGCATCGTGCCACAAATTTATTCATCCCG
>DDYM01000034.1:41615-41831 GCA_002347985.1 Bacteroidetes bacterium UBA2234 | reverse complement strand
CAATTCCAAATTCACCAATTTGGCAAATGTGATGTTCTCATGCCATAAATGGTGCATCAACCACATCGCCAAAATCAATCCTACATCGCCAATGCGATAAATCGAAAAAACACGAACCGCATTTTTTACCGGCAGGTATCTTTCTCGATAAAAAGAGATTAGCAGGAACGACGAAATTCCAAGGATTTCCCAACCAATGAACAAAGTCTCCAAATT
>DDYM01000034.1:41200-41546 GCA_002347985.1 Bacteroidetes bacterium UBA2234 | reverse complement strand
CGAATACACGGTGATCAAAAAGGTCAAAAAACCGCCAACCAACGCGTATACCGCTGTCACTTTATCGAAGTAAAAATCAAGAAAAAACTCGTATCCCTTCGTTTGAAACAGCATCCAATCTCTCACATTGATCGATGGGAAACCATGAAGCAACCAATACACGGTAAAAATCAATAGAATAACCAGATTGAATCCAATCATGCCGAAGGTCCATCGCGACATTGCATTTTCCTTGGCCTCGGGAATAAATAAACTCACGATGAATCCCAAAATTGGGATTAGCAGTAAAATATGAATGATTGATTCCATCATGACTCGATTAACATTACAGGTAAATTATCACTAA
>DDYM01000034.1:34569-41149 GCA_002347985.1 Bacteroidetes bacterium UBA2234 | reverse complement strand
GCGGCTCTTTGGATGACCGATAAAACCTTGTCGGGTTCCTGCTCTACAACAATTAACAATCTCAGTGGATCATGTACTTCTATCATCTGACTGGGTAAGCCAGGTCTCAAATCACCGTCGATTCCGTTAGCCACACCAATCAAACCCATTACGTTGTGTGGCAACTTAGACCCGGCGCCCAATCTTTGGTTATCTACCCGGGAGAAAAAATACTCTAGGTTGATTCCACCGCAAACTGGCGCAGCAGCTTTCAATATTCCATAGAGCAAATCCCCATTGGTATCAATGGAAGCGTCGTACGAATTCAAAAATGCCCTTCGATCCAAAAACAAACCCTTGGTTAATTTTCTGGACCCAACAATACACAATGTATTGGTGGCATGATTCAATTCGGGACGCGGTTCAAACAAGGATACACTTCTGTTTCGTACACTCTGAAACACTTTCTCCTTGGGCAATTTTTTATCTAACAATACAAATCGTCTTGAACGTTCAACCGCATTTGCTTTCAACGATTCAGCAAAAATTTGACTATTCTTGGCATGATGTAGTTTTTGTGCTTCGCTCAATAAGTTCTCATCGTAATACACGATTTCGTCCCTTGATGTATCATGCAATGCCCCAACAAATCGAGTTTCTGAAGGAATGGAAATACCCCTTTCGTTCAACATGGATCTGACTTCGGAATCATTTGCCATATGACAAATAACACGTGCATTCACAGACCCCGGTCTTCCGCAACAAGCGCCACAATCGTAGGCAGAAAAGTGAGGATTATTTACACTGCTACTGCCGTGAGAAACTACATAAACAAGGGAGGCAAAATCCTTAACAAAGCCCATACTTTTGAGCAACGCCTCAACCCTATCTGCCATCTCAAGTTTTGTAAATCCTATCTGTAAATTCCCATCAAAATCTCCATTATGTTCAATAGAAAGTTGGCTTTCCTTGTGCATATGTTGCAGTGACGTTGAGGTCGCAGGACTCATGGTTGGTTTAAAGATCTGACCAAATAATTTGAGGGCCGACCAAAAACCCAACGTTTGAGAGATTAAAAAACCCGGGAGAAGTGAATGCGTTTGATGGCTAAAATGGGCATCTGTCTTTCTCTTTGAATTGGCTCCAACGGCCTTGATCAAATGAGATGGAGTAACTGGTGCTGGACAAAGTTTTGTTTTGAATTTTCCGTCTTCTGGTTGATAGTAAAACGCCACACCAAAAAAACCTGGCGTACCAAAGGTTTCACAGGTTGGGTCCAAATCTTCCAAATGACGGCGCAAACTACATTCTCTATCGTCGATACAAAACAACGTCTGAAAACTCTTTGTAGATTCCTTTTTGGTTTGATGAATATTCTGCTCCAACCCTTTTAAGACTTGATCGTAAAAGGACTTTTCCATTGCCAATTGCCACAGTTTAACAATTTCGGAAGCAGGCGAAGGTGTAAGTGGATCAAACAAACCAACCATTTCTGGCAATAAGAAAATACTCAGCGGTGAAAAATTCCCCCCTTTCTTCATGGTCATAATGTCCAACTCAAGGAGTAACTCAAACACGATTAAATCTTCAAGGGAAATTTTCCTTGTATCCAATAAACTCTCGGGCTGAAGCTCAACACTTACAACAATACCTGACCAACCTTGATGGGCAAATTGTTGATCAAAAAGATATTGTTCATACAGCGATTCATCGCCAACAATTCTTTTCAGTAAGGAGGAGATACTGCAATCGCCATGTAGGAACCAATCCCTTGCTTCTTTGGTGGTAAAAAAACTACTGTGTGTAGAGGATTCAATGGATCTCAAAGCATCAAGAAACCCAATATTCTTCTCGGGAAATCTCCAGGTAGAAATACCTTGATCTAAATAGCTACAAAGGATCCTAAATAGTATGGGGTGAACCATAGAATCCAGGTCAATTCCGGTGTGTTTTACCCATTCTCTTCGGAGTTTCCCAACACGCTCGTCGAGCTCCTCAGAAATTTCTGCATAAAGCATCAAATGAACCCATTTGTCTTGGTCTTCATTCGGCTTTTGTTTAGATATTACCTCCTTTACTGTATCAATTGAAATGTCTCCTTTGATAAAACGAGACCGATACTCCGCCAAAGGCAACAAGGTCTTGTATCCAAAGATGGTAGAGGCCTTTTGAAGACCTTCAAAGAAATTGCTTGATTGAAATCCATGCAACGTATTGTGATGGATAAAATCCTTCAACGGTGCCTGTGCTGGCAAATAGTGCTTTAGATCATGTAAGACGTGATCTAGTTGATTTGAATGGCTCATAACAAGTTAATTACCGTTTCCTTGCTGACAGTGGATGATGGTGCCTAGAGCTCATAATCATATTATCCGCCCCCGTAACCGTAAGTGATCCACCATTATTTTTGAAATCTCTCTCCAAATTATGAAGATTCTCCATCACAGTATGATCCACAACCTTGCATTGGGAAACATCAATTGTGAAGTTTGAATTGAGTTCGATTTTTTTCATCGCAGACTGAATTCCCAGCCAGTTTGAAAACACGGCTGCTTTCTTAATTGTCATAGTATCACCGTCGATAGAAAAATCTGCTTTAAAAATAGAACCCACTGGAACACCATTGCGATTTTCAATGATAATCTTCACCAAAATTCCGAACCCAATACCTACCAACAAATCGGTAGCCAAGGTAGCTAAAATGGTTGCGCAGAAAATCACCAATTGTTCCCAACCGATGTGAAGCATATGAGCAAATTCCTTTGGGTTGGCCAATTTGTAACCCACACCAATTAACATTGCCGCCAATGCAGCGTTTGGAATCAAATCACTGAACTGCAATGTGAAACACAAGAAAATCAGGATAAAAACTCCGTGGAAAAAGTTCGCCCAACGCGTTTTCGCACCGTTATTCACGTTTGCACTTGAACGAGCTACTTCAGAAATCATCGGCAATCCACCAAGCAATGCACTCAAAGAGTTACCAATACCCACGGCGATAAGATCCTTATTTGCATTACTTTTCCTCTTGAAAGGATCCAACATATCAATGGCTTTCACGGTAAGCAAGCTTTCTAAACTACCCACCAAGGCAAACATCAAAACATATTTGATAAACGTCCCAGTCTGACTCATCCCGTCGAAACTTACATTCAAAGCCAAAGAATCAACAAAACCTTTATCGAAATGAATAAACTTCTTTTGGTCCAGTCCCAATTTTTGAGCGAGCGGTATGGCAACGGCCAAAACTAAAACCGGTGCAGGAATTTTCTTCAATGTAGCATGTTTCACTTTTGGCCAAAGAAAAACAATCAAAAGACTAATGATTCCAACGATCGTTGCCGATTGATTGATGTTCATGAAGGTATGAGGCAACTCAGAAATCAACTCCAGAGGCTCTACCATGGGCTTACCCAAATGATTCATTGGATTTATTCCTACCAATACATGCAATTGTTTCGACATAATAATCACGCCAATTGCTGCCAACATTCCGTGTACTGCACTCAATGGGAAAAAGTCGATCAAAGAACCCATTTTGGCTAATCCAAATACAATTTGAATTAATCCTGCGATTAAAATTGCACCCAAAGCCAGATGCCAACCCAAAACAGAATCACCCCCACCCAATTCTGCAACAGACCCAGCGATAATTACTATCAATCCAGCAGCAGGGCCTTTTATAGTTAACGGCGATCCCGCAAAGATCGACACCACAATACCACCGATCATTGCCGTCATTAATCCCATAATTGCAGGGAAGTCACTTGCTTTGGCAATACCAATACTCAAAGGCAAAGCAAGTAAAAAAACCAAAAATCCAGACAATGCATCACTGGAGAAATTTTCTTTTAACCCATGGATCCCATCCTTGGGAATATGATTTGTATTTTTCATAATTCTTTTTTTTTAAATATTAATTTGATATTGAACTGTAATCGTATTTTTTCTTTCAATCGAGAAGTTTCCTGCTGCAGACAATGCAACAGCCGCTCTGTTTGTGAAATCTAAAGTGATTTTTGAACGATTTCCTGGCATCAACCAATTCACTCCCAAACTTGCATTCGTGAGTGATTGATTGTTTAATCTCGTGTATCTGGAAGATGTTGCCGTAGTGTACAATTGTAGTTTACCCGATACACCATCCTTACCTAACAAATCCTTAGGTAAAACATACGCAAATTGGCCGTGAATCACATTTCCAGTTCCAAACATAGGATAAGCATTACCATATTGACCACCCACATCCGTTGCCAAACCTGTTGCAGCAGTTCCAGTAGCAGGATTCATAATTCCATTGTATCGGATATAATTGTGTCCGTAATTGGTAGAAAAATAGCCTAAATACGCATGTATCGCCGTGCCCTTGTCCTTATTCATTGGCATATCCAAAAACGACTCAGCACACAACAAGATCATGTTGTTGTAATTGGTATCTTTCAAACCGGTTACAGCGTTTTTCGATGTATTCCATGTCGCTCCTTTCTGATAAATACCTCCCACCGACACATTAAACACCTTCTTGCTCCCCAAATAAGTTCCTGGCATGTAAGGCGTTTGATTTTGCTCATGCTCGAAAAACTGATAAGCCAACATCGCTTGATACTGCCAGTGATGACCTTTCAATGCAAATGTTGCGTTGTCACCTAATGTAGGTTGCGCGGCCCCATTGGATTGAATTGGAAATGGATCCGAAAATACAAATCGATAATCCACTTTTCCCACCTGACCTCTAGAATACACGCTCAATTTCCTACTAAATTGGTCCGTTTGGTCTACCGTTGCTTGCGCAAATACAGGAACATCCAAGCTCACAATAGAGGAAATACTTGGCTGAGAAAATCTACTAAGTCCATTGGTAATAGTTAATCCACCACCAATTTTTTGCTGTGACTTACCAATCCTGTATTCACACAATGCATCGTGAATAAAGAATGTATTTTTTCGATTGCCATTCATTGCAACAACTCGGTTGAAATTATTTTGGCCAAATTGAAAATAGACGAAAGTCTTTGGTGCAATTTCACCAAATAACTGAAATCGAGTTCTACGCAGTCCTAGGTCTACCGTATTTTTTTGTAAATCACCCAGCACCGTTGTAGAGGCATTGCTTTCGTTGGCCCTGAGCCACACTTGATTCAATAAAGTAAACTGAAGAAATTGTTTTTCGTCTTTCGACAATGGAATTCTTAGCGGCTGTGGTACTGGATCAGCACCAAAAACACTACCCGCATAAACAAGGCTCAAAGCCCAAGTAAATATTTTATTTTTTTTCATTTTTGTTTTTTTTGTTGATGTTTGATACGACCTCTAATTAATAGGCCAATCTGCAAATGCAAAAACTTCCAGCGATGGAAGTTAAAGCCATTTTACATCAACAAAAAACTTTCAAACTATGGAACGCGATGTAGCGTTTCGACATAGCGAAAGGGAGAGACTGCTGTTTTTGTTCGTTGGTGAGAAAAGTGAATGGGATTTCGGCACTGTATTCAATGAAACCGAAACCTGCCAGATTGAAATCTAAAGGAAAATGTCCATCCAACTTAGAATCGTCAAACTCATTCAAATCTGCATCTATCTCACAAGTACTAGTGGTACAATGAGACTGCTCAAAAAAAGTGTAACTCGTCAAACTCGTTAACATCGCAATCAAAAGCGCAGCCACCACGATTATACGAGAGAGACCAGACCAGCGATGTAAAATGAATTTCACGACACAAATATAATGACAAATATCACGAAACTCGTAAAATTATTGTCAGAATCCATCTGCATCCCCAAGGAAAGGGAATCGTTCGCGAAACAGATTCAAGGGATTTTTTTCCAAAACCAAATGCGCAATTGCTTCTCGCTGATGCGGCTCCAACATGTATTCACCGTCGAATTTTATTGCTTGTGTATGTCCATTGTGCGCAATTCCTTTTTCGTCGTTCCCAATCCGATTCACACCAATTACATAGGCCTGATTTTCGATGGCTCTGGCTTTGAGAAGGACATTCCAAGCGGCAATTCGAACACTTGGCCAATTGGCAACAAACAATAAAATATCTGGATATCCCATCGGACTTCCGATTACAGTTTTTCGTATCCAAGCAGGAAAACGAAGGTCGTAACAAACGAATGGCGCAATTTTAAAGCCCTGATATTCAAAAACGCAATTCTGACCTCCCGCTGAATACACCTCATGCTCTCCCCCATATGAAAAAAGATGCCGCTTGTCGTATTGAGCCACCAATTCACCTTTATAAAACGCCAAAAAACGATTGAAATAGGAATCATTTTCTTTGATCGACAAACTACCGCAAACCATCCTATCGAAACTCATTTCAGACATCCATTGAACCGTTTCACCATCCATAGTCTCTGCCACTTTTTCGGGATTCATCGAAAAGCCGGTGGAGAACATTTCAGGAAAAACCACCAAGGAATGGGGCATAGTTTGCGACAAATGCCATTGAAGTCGCGCTCGATTGGCGATTGGATTTTCCCATACGATGGGTGTTTGAATTAAAAAGACGTTCAAAGACGACATAAGATATCCAAACTTTTTTGAAGGGTTATATCGTTTTTGGCGAAACAGAATCGAAGCAATCGCTGATTA
>DDYM01000034.1:27200-34523 GCA_002347985.1 Bacteroidetes bacterium UBA2234 | reverse complement strand
ATCCAATTGGTCAGAAATTTCGGAATAATCTACGATTTGAAAATAGGCACCTTCGCAGGGCAGCAATTTAAAACGTGAATGACTCAATCCATTGGCAAAATAATTGCGTTTGGCTTGCATGATTTGAGAGACACTCTTCTCGTAATCTGGATTTTGAAGTAAAAATTCCGCCGCGGCAAATTGCATCGGTGTGTTGGCGGCAAATGCCAGAAACTGATACACCTTTCTGATTTCAGCACTTAACGATGCGTTGCTGGTTACATAACCCAACTTCCAACCGGTGGCATGAAAAGTTTTACCGAACGATGAAATGGCAATGGCTTGATTGGCTAGTTCAGGGATTTGGAGAACTGAAACGTGATTTTTATCGTCAAAAACCATATGCTCGTATACCTCATCACTCAAAACAAGTATTTCCGTGTTTTGAACCAACGAGGCCATCATATTCCAATCCTCTTGTGAAAATACCAATCCCAATGGATTGTGAGGCGTATTAACCACAATCATTCTTGTCTGATTGTTGATACGTGATTTCAAAAGCTCCCAAGGCATTGAGAAGTCTTGATTTAACGGGATTCGGACGGGTATTCCTCCCGCCAAGATGATGGAAGGCGCATAACTGTCGTACGATGGATCAAAAAGAATAACTTCTTCACCGCGGTTTACCAGAGCTTGAAAGGTTGCAAACAAACCCGCGGTTGCCCCGGGCACAATGGTAATATCGGTATCCGGGTTCACTGTAAAACTCCTACCCCACGAATTCTGTCGTTCAGCAATCACCTCTCGAAGGCTCTGTTGTCCCGACATTGGCGAATATTGATTTTTGCCATTCAGTAGGGATTCATTGACTTTTTGCACCAATTCTTCGGGCGGATTAAATTCTGGAAATCCTTGGGAAAGATTGATAGCATTGTGTTTGGCAGCCAGTGCCGACATCACTGTAAAAATCGACAGACCTTGGTTGGGTAATTTAGAGGCTCGCACATTGCGAAAATACACATCGTGAAGGAACTAAAGGAAACCAAACGCAAATAATATTTGATGTGCAGTTGTGAGCGCTCGAGAAAATTTGCTAAATTTGCAACCCACAAAATCCTAGCAAAATTGGGATTTGGGCCCTTAGCTCAGCTGGTTAGTAGCACCTGACTCATAATCAGGGGGTCGCTGGTTCGAACCCAGCAGGGCCCACAAAAAGCCCCCTCGTTTTAAACGAGGGGGCTTTTTTTAAAATCAATTTACTCACCAATTTTTTATCTAAGATATATTCATATAAAGAGGTTCGTTTATACTAAACACAAATAAACCCGATTCATATAGTTTCGTATCTTCGCTTCCGTGGAACCCAATACGGGAATATCGGTAGTAATTATCGCCTACAATGAGGCCAACAACATTGGCAATTGTATAGATTCGGTGATTGAAATCGCCAATGAAATCCTTGTTGTTGATAGTTTTAGCACAGACAATACCGTTTCGATTGCATTGAATAAAGGCGCCCGGGTTCTTCAACACCATTTTGAAGGACATATTCAACAAAAAAATTGGGCCAAGGATCAGGCGGCCTTTGATTGGGTGCTGAGTTTGGATGCCGATGAATGCCTATCTCAAGAATTGGTGGCAAATTTAAAAACCGCCATCAAAAACGGACTCCTGTATGGAAAAACAAAGGGCTATTCCTTTTCTAGACTCAATCACTTGGGGTCTAGTCCCATTCGCGGCTGCGGTTGGTATCCCGACATCAAATTGCGTTTGTGGGATAAACATTGTGGTGTTTGGGCTGGTAGAAATCCACACGATAAGTTTATGCTGAACGATGCGTATTCTTTAGGGACGCTTCCGGGCGATATTTTGCACTATACCTACCCTGATTTGAATGCGGTGAAGCAACAAGCGATTAAATTTGGTAAAATTGGTGGCCTGGCCCTGAAAAAAGAATACCTGGAACATCCTGGATTGCATCGAGGTGTGATTTTCTATTTGATAGTCAAACTTTTAACCGCAGGGCTCGCTCGCTTTCTTAGAAATTACGTGCTCAAAGGGGGCTGGAAATACGGTTTCAACGGGTTATCGATCTGCTTCTGGCAAACCGTAGAAGTCAGTTACAAATATGGCTTTGCTTTATTTGGAAAAAACTCAATCCACAGTACTACATAAGCCTCCGCGCAATGCTATTGCCTAAAATCCATCCCCATTTGATTGAAGTTGGCTGCGACGAGGCTGGCAGGGGATGTTTGGCCGGTCCCGTGGTGGCAGCGGCTGTTATTCTTCCCAACGATTTTCATCACCCTTGGCTGAACGATTCCAAACAGGTAGGCAAATCACATCGAAATGCCCTTAGAGAGATAATTGAGAAACAGGCCCTGTTTTGGGGAATTGGCGTATGCAGTCCAGAAGAAATCGATCAAATAAATATTCTGAATGCCAGTATTTTGGCAATGCACAGAGCCATCGAACAATTGGGTACCATTCCCGAATTCATCGCCGTTGATGGCAATCGGTTTAAGCCTTTCCCGAACATCCCTCATCAAACAGAAATCAAAGGAGACGGTCGTTTTTTACACATCGCCGCAGCGAGTATCCTAGCCAAAACCCATCGTGACGAAATTATGGAAGGACTTCATGAAGAGTTCCCTGAATACGGATGGAATGGCAACGCCGGCTACCCTACTTTGGCACATCGAAATGCCATTCGCTTGCATGGAATCACGCCCCACCACCGCAAATCCTTTCGATTATTGCCCGAGCAACTAAAATTGTTTTAAGTTTTTCTTGTTGGATTGATTTTTTTGACTAAATTATTGACGAAAATTTGTCAATTTTTTAATCACAAAACACCAGCATTATGTCATCCCCTATCATCACCCACATGGACCTCGATTCATTTTTTGTAAGTGTGGAGCGATTGCGCAACACCGCTTTAAACGGAAAGCCTGTAATCATCGGAGGCAATAGCGATCGCGGCGTGGTGGCTAGCTGCAGCTACGAGGTTAGGGCCTTTGGAGTACACAGCGCAATGCCAATGAAGCAAGCCAAGCAATTGTGTCCTGAAGCCATCATCATTCGCGGAGATTCACAACTATACAGCGACTATTCTAAGGACGTTACTGATATCATTGCCGAATCTGTTCCTGTGTATGAGAAGAGCAGCATCGACGAGTTTTACATTGACCTTACGGGCATGGACAAATTTTTTGGCTCGTGGAAGTTGGCGATGGAACTCAAGGATCGCATTTTAAAAGAAACGGGGTTGCCCATTAGCTTTGGGTTGGCGAGCAACAAAACGGTAAGCAAGGTTGCTACCGGAACCGCCAAACCCGCAGGACAAAGAAAGGTGGATTATGGGGATGAGAAGCCTTTCTTGGCACCGCTTTCGGTGAGAAAAATCCCGGGCGTTGGCAACGAAACCTATCGCACATTGAGATCCTTAGGCATACAGTACATAAAAACACTGCAAGAAATGCCCATGGAATTGCTGTCGAAAACGCTCCAGAAACCCGGCATCGATTTATGGAAGAAGGCGCAAGGAATCGACCATCGAAAAGTAGAACCCTACCAAGAGCGCAAAAGCATTGGCACCGAGCGGACTTTTGAGCGAGACACGATTGATGTGATCAAATTGCGTAACCTAATGAGTGCGATGGCTGAAAACTTGGCCTACCAACTCAGGAAGGGCGATAAAGTTTGCGCTTGTATTACGGTTAAGGTGAGATACAGCGACTTCAATACGCACACATTGCAGGCCAAGATTCCTTACACCAGTGCAGACCATATCATCATTGCCAAAAGCATGGAATTGTTTGATCGTTTATACAACCGAAGACTGCTGATTCGCTTGATAGGTGTGCGTCTTAGTGATTTGGTGAGCGGTGGTTTTCAGATGAATCTATTTGAGGATTCCGAGGAGATGGCCAATTTATATCAGGCGATGGATCGAATGCGAAATCGGTTTGGGAGCCAGGCCGTTCGCAGAGCGAACGGCCTGGATGTGAAAAGCATCGGCCGATCAGACAACCCCTTTGATGGAGGCCCACCCCCTTTGTTGGCAAATCGCAGAACTTAATTGACCAAAAAAAATTAATTTTGTATCCATGAATCGCCTCCTGCTAATACTGTTTATTGGAATCACAGGAATATTCAACAACTCACTGCAAGCCCAAACCCCATCACTCATCATCTGTAAGGGCAGCAGTGTTAACTACAAAGAATTCAACGACCCCGGCAGCCTACCCTCCGTTGCTTGGGCCTGGAAATTCGATGGCGCTACCCCAGGCACATCCACAGACAGAGAACCACAAAACATCAATTACCCCGATACCGGCCTGTTCAAAACAGAATGTACTTCCACATTCAACAACGGAACAAAATCAACAAAATCCGTCTATGTATTGGTGATTTGGGCAAACCCAGAACCCATCCCCATGAAAGACACCGTGCTGTGTAACCCCGCAGTATCCATGGTATTGAACGCAGGGAACAATCATCGTGGATGGAGTTACTATTGGACCAGTAGCGATGTGAACCTCACCGGCATCGACACAACCAAACAAACGCTTAGCATCAAAAAAGCGGGATTCTACAGCGTGAAAGTTTACTCAAAATGCGCCACCATAAGCAAAACAATCAAAGTTCGCATCGGAGAACTCCCCGTTGTTAACTTAGGAAAAGACCAATTCGTTTGTCGCAACACCGCCATTCCCCTCGATGCTGGCGCTGGAATGGGCTACAAATACAGCTGGAAACCCAATAACGAAACCACTCAAACCATTCTCGCATCCAACGCCGGAACCTATATCGCAACCGTAACCTCAGTGGATGGATGCTCCGGGAGCGACGAAATCGCCCTCATCGATAGCTGTCCGCCCATCGTAATCATCCCCAATGCATTCACGCCCGACAACAACAATACAAACGATGGTTATCGTCCGTACCTAGAGGGCTTTGTGAGCATGGAAATGACGATTTACAATCGCTGGGGCCAAAAAGTATTTGAAACCCAAGACCTCAATGGATTTTGGGACGGAAATTACCTCAACAAACCCGCCATTGAAGGCGTTTATGTCTGCTTGATTCAACTCAAAGGCAACAACGGATACAAACAGAATCACAAAACGAACATTACCCTATTCCGGTAAGATTTTTTGCGTTTTATACACCGAATATCCCACACCCTTCCAATTGTGGGTTATTTCTGTTTTATTTGTAAGAGGTATCATCAAACCCCATGAAACTACGCAACCTTTTACTCATTATCAGCATCTTAAGCATCCAAGCAGTTACGGCCCAAACCAAACCTGTCCTTAAAGCCCGCGAAAATTTTGCCAACGGCAAATATCCTGAGGCAAGAAAGTACTGTTTGAGCGGATTGGAAGACGACAAATCAACCACCGAACTATGGTACATCAAAGCGATTTCCGAATTTGAAATGTATCAGTTGGAAAAATACAGGAAGGAAGAAACCGACTACTTTAAGGAATCGATGAAAAGCGCAGTAAAGGCAATTGGATACGATGACGACCTAAGACTGTACAAAGTATATGGCGAGCGATTCAAACCCTTGGTGGCCGCCAATAACAAAGAAGCCATCAGCAATTACGGGCAAGGCAGATACCCTCGCGCACTCCAAATGTATAAAACGAGCTACGAACTTACGGGCGACACAGTCGCTTTAGGAATGGCCGGACATTGCTATTTTCTGATGAAACAAAACTTGGATGCAGTTAAAACCCTCAGAAAAGTTGCCACGATGAACTACGGCGCCAATGCGGAAAATAAACATAAAAAAACCTACGTAAGAGAAGCCTTTGAAGACCTAACGGATTACTATTTGAACGAAGCCAAAATGAAGGACAGCGCAATGTATTACTGTGAAATGGGTCTTTCTGTCTTTCCTCTAAATGTCAAATTGCTTGGATGGGAACGCCAAATGCTCAACCTAGAATTGGCATCAACCCGAGCAAATACAGGCTACAGCGCCATGTACAATCAATGGCTACAAAAGGCGCTGATCTATTTCCCTAGCGACACATTCTACTTGCACGAACAAAACAATTTTTACCTCAACCGAATTGGATACCTAACACAGGAAAACGACTGGGCGGAAGCTGAATTGGCTTACCAAGATTTCTTTGAAAGGAAAGCAGATTTGGTGGGTAGAAAAGCCAAAAACATTACCGACCCATTCCTACTCAACGATACGAGTAAATTCATCACCCAAAGTTTAGAATACTACCTCGGCAACAACGCACCCGGTGGAACCGTATTCTTCTTCTACAAGTGGTATCCCATGCAGTTTAAAACGGGCGCAATTGATGAAAAACGATTGGAACTGTTGTTAAACAATCCGCCCAAAACCATCAGTCATCGTTTGATCGGAATGTTGATGGACCATGCTGGCAACAAATATCCAAAAAATGCCACATTGAAAAAGAATCGATTGGCCATTTATACTCAGTGGACAAAACAGCCGATCGCCTACTATGATTGGCAAAGAATCATTGCACTTAGCGATTCTGTGGTGAAAGACTTCCCCAAAAACACAACGCTTAAACCTCAACAACAGCAATTGCTGGCGCGCGGTATTGACTCATTAACCAAACATGGACAAATGGACTTGGCTTGGGGGCTTTATTATCGCCTGCAAAAAGAAAATCCCAAATTCGCAACGCTCAATATACTGCAAAGCAATTTGGCCAAAACCGATTTCGAAAAGCGATTTAAAGGAAGCAAAATTGCCTATTCAAAGATCAAAGGCAAGCAAGTTTCAAACACCGGATGGTCTGGGGTTGTAAAAACATGTACGCCCGGAACATTGCCAGACAGTACAAACCAAAAAATCGTAAACCGCATCAATTACTTCAGACAAAACGCAGGTGTCCCCACCGCTGTAAGACTGGATGAAGACAAGCAAATCGCTTGTTTGGCGGCCGCAACCATGTACGCACCCATTGGCGTGTTCAGTCGCGAACCCAAACCAGAAACCCACAAGTGCTTCTCTCAGCCTGCCGCCGATGCCGCCGCATTTGGTCAAGCCATCCTCGAATCAAACCCAGCACAAAGCGTTACGGTACTCATGAGCGACAACAAAAGCGATGAAATGTACAACCGTCGTTTAATCACCCACCCAGGATTGAAAGATTTTGGCTACGGTTGCGCAGATAACAACTCCGTCTTTTGGATGGCAGATAAGTCGCTGTTAAAAATCGATACTGCGTATTACAAAGACCACTTCGTGACATGGCCCGCTGCAGGAGCAGCACCAACCATGTTGGCATTTGACAAATGGAGTTTCTCTATTTTACAACCCTTAGAAGAAGCCACTGTTTC
>DDYM01000034.1:0-27117 GCA_002347985.1 Bacteroidetes bacterium UBA2234 | reverse complement strand
ACCCTAAAAAATAAAAAAGTATATACATACTCTACTGAGTTATTCTAATTGCTTTATTCCTAATATTTCATTACCTTTGCAGTCCTTTTTTAGGATCCTTTCTGCACGCGTGGCGTAATTGGTAGCCGCACCAGACTTAGGATCTGGCGCCGTAAGGTGTGTGGGTTCGAGTCCCTCCGCGTGCACTACTCCCCTCCAATTGTTGCTCTTAAGCAATGTGGCGGGGATTTTCATTTTAATACATCATCCAATAGAAAAAAAGCAACATTGTGAATATTCAACTCGAAAAACACGACGATCTTAACCTAACTGTGATCATTGCTCTTGGCAAATCTGATTACCAAGAAAAGGTAGAAAAAGAAGTAAAGCGCATCCAAAAAACAGCCAACATCAAAGGCTTCCGTCCTGGAAAAGCGCCGATGGGTATGGTTCAGAAACTCTATGGCAAAGGAATTCTCGCCGATGAAATTCAGCGAATGGCTTCTGATGCAATGAATAATTACATCGAGGAAAACAAATTGGACATCCTTGGCTACCCTATTGCAAGCAATAAAATTGAAAGTCAGATCGATATTGATGGCAGTGAAGATTTCACCTTCGCTTTCGATTGCGGATTGGCGCCTCAGTTTGAATTGAATGTTACCAAGAAAGATACCTTGGAGCAATTCGACATCACAGTTACGGACAAAGAAGTTACAGACGATATCAATTACTCAAGGAAGCGTCATGGCAAAATGGTTGACATTGAAGCTGCAGAAGAGGAAGATATCATTTATGCCACTGTCAATGAATTGAATGAAGACGGAACTGTTTTGGATGGTGGTTTGACCGACAAAAACATCAGCTTCGTATCGTCATTGATTGAAGACAAAAAAGTAAAGAAAACGGTTTTGGGCAAAAAAGTGGGCGACCAGTTCAATGCTGATATCAAAACCTTGCTCAATAACAACGAGACCGTAATTTCCAATACATTGGGAATTGCCAAAGAAGGTGTCAACGACCTTAGCAACAATTTCAGCGTCACTGTGACTGAGATCAAGCGTAGAATCGATGCCGAAATCAACGAAGAATACTACAAAGAAGTATTTGGTGATTTAGAAATCCCAAAAAGTGAAGAAGAGTATCGCGAAAAGATCAAAGCGAACTTGGAAAACTACTATCGCAATGAATCTGAACTTTGGTTGGATCACCAAATCGGTCATTTGTTGATGGAAAAACACAACATCAATTTGCCTGATGAATTCTTGAAGAGATGGTTGATTACCACCAAAGAGAACGAATACACTTTTGAAAACATCGACGAGAAATATGCGGAAGAAAAAAGCGCATTGCAACGTCGTTTGGTCATCGACAAAATCGCGGCACAGGCAGACTTAAAGAGTACGGAAGCTGAAATTCGTGAAGAAGCTCGTATTTATTTCCACGGCTTATACCGTCAATATGGCTTAAACATTCCAATGAACGATGGATTCTTGGACGAAAGCATCAACAAAAAACTTGCAGAACGCGAATTTGTAATGCAAATGGCAGACCGCGTGATTTATCGCAAAGCCTATGACGCTGTAAAAGAATTAATTACCATCAAATCGAAGAAAATCAGCGTAGAAGATTATTTCAGCCAAGTCAATGCGCACAAAACTGCACATGGTGAGTAATCTTTTCTGTATTAGATTTGTTATATAACAAGAACAACATGGACTACGGTAAAGAATTTCAAAAATACGCAACCAAACATCTGGGAATCAGTAGTTTGAGAATAGATGAGTATACCAAATTGGTTTCTCAAAGTGGAGGCATCTACGGCTTAACGCCGAATATCATTGAAGAACGTCAGATGAACGCGAGCGTGATCGATATCTTCTCTCGATTGATGATGGACAGAATTATATTCTTGGGTGTTCCAATTTATGAAGATGTTGCCAATATCATCATGGGTCAGTTGTTGTTTTTGGAAAGTGCCAATCCAAACCGTGATATCCAAATCTACATCAACAGTCCAGGCGGAAGCGTTTATGCCGGCTTAGCCATATACGATACGATGCAGTACATCAGTTCCGATGTCGCTACAATTTGTACTGGAATGGCGGCAAGTATGGGTGCAGTGTTAATGTGCGCTGGAGCCCATGGAAAACGCACTGCTCTTCCCCACTCTCGCATCATGATTCACCAACCTTTGGGTGGTGCTCAAGGCCAAGCTTCAGATATCGAAATCACTTACAAAGAAATCAGCAAATTGAAGAAGGAATTGTACGATATCATATCAAGTCATTCAGGACAACCCTACGAAAAAGTAGAAAAAGATTCAGACCGCGATTATTGGATGACCGCCGAAGAATCAAAAGCCTACGGAATGATTGATGAAGTGCTTGGACGTCGTACCAAATAACCTCGCATGAAGGCGAAAGACCCCAATTGCTCATTCTGCGGTCGCAAGAAAAGCGAATCGTTGATGCTAATTTCTGGTTTAGATGGTCATATTTGCGATCATTGCGCCGAACAAGCCAATAAAATTGTAGAAAAAGAACTTGGTGGAGTGTCAGAAACCGTTTCTGACATTAACAGCACTTCAGGTGAAAAAGGCGGCAAAAAACTGCCTACCCCCACCGAAATCAAAGCGCATTTAGATCAATATGTAATCGGTCAAGACCAAGCCAAACGCACACTAAGCGTAGCCGTTTACAACCATTACAAACGTTTAAATAGTAAAAAAAATAGCAATAAATCCGAGGACGTTGAGATTGAAAAATCCAATGTCCTCATGATCGGTGAAACGGGTACTGGTAAAACATTACTCGCCAAAACATTGGCAAAAATTCTTGATGTTCCTTTTTGTATCGCCGATGCCACTGTCCTTACAGAAGCAGGCTATGTAGGTGATGATGTAGAAAGCATTCTGAGTCGTTTGCTTCAAGTAGCGAACTACAAACCCGAATTGGCAGAGCGCGGAATTATCTATTTGGATGAAATGGATAAAATCAGTCGCAAAGGCGACAACGCCTCTATCACTAGAGATGTAAGCGGTGAAGGTGTTCAACAAGGATTGCTAAAAATTCTAGAAGGGACCATTTCCAATGTGGCCCCCGAAGGCGGTCGTAAACATCCCGATCAAAAATACATCAAAGTAGATACTACCAATATTTTATTCATTTGTGGCGGAGCATTCGACGGGATTGAGCGAATCATTTCTCGAAGAGTTCAAAAGCAATCGTTGGGATTCAAAAGCAGCCACAATCGTGAAATCCACGACAAAAAATTGCTGAGTTTGGTATCTCCTCCTGATCTTAGATCATTTGGTTTGATCCCTGAATTGATTGGTAGATTGCCGATTCTTACGGCTTTGGAACCACTCGACAAACCTGCGCTTAAGTCAATTCTATCCGAACCCAAAAACGCTTTGCTGAAACAATACGAACATCTGTTTTCATTGGACAAAATCAAATTGTCAATCGAAGACGATGCCATTGATTTCATTGTAGACATGGCCTTTGAGAACAAATTGGGAGCTCGTGGTTTGAGAGGTATTTGCGAATTGATTCTGCAAGACTTCATGTTCGAAGCGCCTTCGCAAAAAGGAAAGTCTGAGTTGATTATCACCAAAGCGATCGCGGAAGAAAAATGGAATCGGGCGGACAGCCAGAAATTCGCTTCTTGATATCCCACATTTTTGGGTAAATTGCAATCCTCTTATGGAAAAGAACAACAAAGGTGTCATGACCGCTTGGACGATGTATGATTGGGCGAACAGCGTTTACTCCCTAAGTATATCATCAGCCATCTTCCCTACTTTCTACGAAAGCTTCACTCCCAAACACATGGAAGTGATGGGCATGGACTTCAAAAACACTGCCCTATACAGCTATTGTTTGAGTTTTGCATTCTTAATTAATGTTTTGCTCGTACCCTTGCTTTCGGGAATCAGTGATGCTTCTGGAGCCAAGAAACCCTTCATGCGATTTTTCGTAATTCTGGGAAGCTTGGGTTGTAGTGCCTTGTATTTCTTTAACGGACACAATTATATGTTCGGACTGATGAGTTTTATGATCGCTACACTGGGCTTTGCCGGTAGCCTCGTATTCTACAACGCTTATCTACCCGAAATTGCCACACCCGACAAATTCGATCGATTGTCGGCCCGCGGATTTACCATGGGTTACATCGGATCTGTTCTAATGCTAATATTCAACCTATTGCTACTAATCAAACACGATTGGTTTGGTTTACCATCGCCCAAAACAAGTCCTCTACCTTTCCAGGTTGGATTTGCAACCGTGGGTTTGTGGTGGTTGGGTTGGTCTTTCTGGCCGTTGCTAAAACTTCCTGGCAAATTAGAAGCCAAAGCAAAAGTCAGTATCTGGAATGGATATCGCGAAATACGAAATGTCTTTCAAGAAGTCAAAAAGATGAAAGCCGTTAAAATCTTTTTGGGATCCTTTTTCGTCTATACGATGGGAGTGCAAACTGTCATTTACGTGGCCGCCCTTTTTGGAAAAAATGAACTCAAATTGGAATCCGAAGACATGCTTAAAACCATTCTTTTGATTCAACTCATAGGAATTGCTGGCGCTTATTTCTTTGCATGGGCAGCGAAAAAGCTCGGCAACAAACCCGCATTGTTTATCAGTTTGAGCATTTGGACATTGAGTTGCATACTAGCCTATCAGTTGGAACCACAAAAACCCAATCAGTTCTTTGCTTTGGCCTGCCTTATCGGCACTGTAATGGGCGGCATTCAGAGTTTATCAAGAGCCACTTACGCCAAACTTATTCCCGGCGATCACGACAACACCTCTTATTTCAGCTTTTTCGAAGTAACAGAGAAACTCGCCATCGTATTGGGAACCTTCGCTTGGGCGTTGATCGACAATGTCACTGGAAACATGAGAAACAGCATTTTGCTGCTCATGGTGTTCTTCATCATTGGAATTTGTATTCTCTACTTCCTTCCAACCGACAAAATCAAATCTGAGAAATTATCTCAGCAAGGAAATTGATCCGTTATACTCATACATCTTGTCGTCTAGACTGTAGAGCTTTAACGTATACATATAAACCCCATCCTGACAGTCTGCACCATTGGCACGTCCATCCCAACCCTTCAACAGGTCGTTTGTTTCATACAATTTCTCACCCCAACGATTGAAAATCATCATCGTTGCATTTCTGTAATTCATTGCAACTGGAGCGAATGTATTGTTCTTATTTGGACCTGCATTGTCTGGTGTGAATGCATCGGGAATAAACACAATGATGTCAGGACCTATATATACCATTTTGGTAGCCGTGTCCGCACATCCTTTGTCGGATTTCACAATCAACGTAATTGTGTAGGTCGCAGTATCTTTTCCATAGGAATAGAATGCATTTTTCAATGTAGATGTGTCATCCAATTTCGTTGGATCCCCAAAGTCCCAAGCGTATTTCAAATTGGCCGCAAAAACACTGGAATTGATGCTGCTGCTATTTAACATTCTGAACTTAGGCAATGCAACAGTGGTCTTTGTGGGATCTGTGTTGAACGAGGCAACAGGGATTGGATAAGCTTCTACAATTGCCGCACTTGTATCTTTACAATTGCCTGAGGTATTGGTAGCTATCACGCGGACATTGTATTTTCCTTGCAACGGATATTTTACATCGGCGGGATTCTGTAGGATTGATGTGTCTCCATTTCCAAAATCCCATCGGTAAGCCATTTGATTGACAGGTATTCCCCTATTGTCTGAAACTGTCCAAATTGTATTCAATGGAATACATCCCTTTTGATCATTCAATACCGACAAATCAGGGTATTGATGTAAAATAATTTCGATGCTATCAGAAACGGGCGGACAAACATCACCGGCGATTGGTGTAGTAGTTACCTTTAAAAACGCACCCTTTTGAATTTTATCTACCGGACCGTGAACATAAAGGACATTCTCTGAGGTATTGCCAGTGCTGAAGCTTCCATCACTCAACGAACCATCTAAATGTTTCTGCATGGTCCATGATACTTTTGCATCACAATACTTCGATGTACTTTGAATTGCGAAAGGACTTCCTTCACATGCACTTGCCGGTTTACTTGTAGTAATGCCAATCGTAGGTTGATTTCTCACGAACAATTGGTACACTTCAGTATCTGAACATCCATTGTTATCTGTGTATGTAAATCTAAAAGAATGAGGACCTTCAATGTTATTGGCCGACAATATTGAGAAAGGTTTAAAAGTTGAAGTTCCGGTAACTGTTACACCCGTACTTGTGCCAGTCCAAACACCATTCGCACTGGCTGGTTTGGTCTGCGCAGTATTGATGCGTGTGTTCAAATCCAAAGGCGTTCCACTTGCACAAATCGTTGTGGGAGCCAAAAGAACGGCATTTGGAGTATCATTGACATAAATGTAAAAACTATCTTCTTTCAAACATCCAGTTGCGGCGTTGCCATACTTAATCAACCAAGTACCTGTTCCAAAGGAAGGCAAGAATCTATGTCCGCTGATCAATTTGGTACTGCCTACTTTAGGATCCAAACGATTGTAATTGTATTCGATAATCTGATATTTGGATCCATCTTTATCACGGGCCTGGATACCATTCACTTTGATAAAATCATACAATTCCATGGTATCCCAATTGACACAAACTGGATTGGGTGAGGTAACTTTTACAGTAGGCTCAGATATAATTTTGATGTTGACTGAATCACAGGTCAAACAACCTGTCAACTGATCTTCAACACACAACTGGAATTTGTAATCCCCTTGGTAGAAATCCTCCGTAGGGTCTCCAAATCTAAATACCCAATCAGGTGTGCCAAACGGATTGTCATTCGACAATATCTTGGTTGGATCTACCCCACCTGGTGTTCCATTTTTCATTACGGTCCAATCTACTTTGATACCAATTTTCACTTTGGGTCTCACTGTGATTTGATCCATTTTAATTGATCCTAAATCCTGACAAAAAACACTATCTCTGATATCTACCATCGGATTACCGTTGATTCTCTGCACTACGCTGTCAATATTCACACAACCATTGGTATCGGTAAATGCCGCGTAAATTTTCGCTTGAAAACTATTTCCATTTTGAAGTTGGGTGTTATTTAAGAACGTAGTACGGAACAAATGACGTCCGGTTGTCAACGAATCGACGTAGTTTCTTGCATATCCCGGCCCTGGTGAGGCAGATGTAGTGGGTTTTGTATTGACATTATAGGGTGTTTTGTTTTCAAACGCCCAAATCCTCGTTTTGGCATCTTTGCCTTTACTGAAGAACGGATTCACTTCAATATCACCGTACACGAAACATTGCGCTTTTAACGGCTTTGGATCCCATTTCACCGCAGGCAATGTATTGACCTTCACTCGAATTGTATCAATATGCTGACATTCATGTCCTGATTGAACTACTTTGGTCATCAGAGAATAATAGAAATATTGAGCGGAGCCGCTGGGGGGATTTGTATTTTTGGGAGTGATGAGATATTTAACATTATTACCTAAGGTTTTTGCACCGGTGATATCAACCCAAGTATAATCCCCTGTGAGTGACGCTGGCTTGTGTGAAGCAGTTAACTCCATTGACTTTTGATGACAGATTACAGTGTCATTCCCAGCCCTACTCTTTACCGTGTCGTTTACAAACAATTCCACCGTATCGGTCATGATACATTTCCACTTTTTCTCCATTACACGGACCACATACTTCCCTTTTACATTTTTTGTTACATATCGGGTTGTATCTCCTGAACTCCATAAATACTTGACTGTATCAGCATTTTGGGCGTCAAATGTAGCTGTCTCATAAGTACAAATTCGCAAATCTGGACCAAGACTAACTTTGGGGAGGGGTTTCACGTAAATGGAAGCAGTATCATAGAAAACACAACCATCTCCATCTGTAATTTTGATTCGCATGGTAGAATCTCTGTTGATATTGGGTATTGTTAATTGCTGCAAAGTATCACCAGAAATATGGGTTTCGGATTTCCATGGTGACTTTGTACCCGTGTCTTTTACGATGCGTGTCCAATAGTATTTAAACGGCGCTTTACCATACAACACATTGGCATTCAATTTCATGGTTGTTGCAAAACACGCGAATGTATCTGCCTTTGCCATAACAACCTGTGGTGGGTCTGGAATGATAACGGTATCTCTGTAGATGGTAGGACAGTTTTCAGCATTATTCACCGTATGAACGATGATATACTTTCCTCCTCTATAAAAGGTCATTGTATCAGATTTCTTACTGCTGTAAAAAATTTCACTTTTACCCAAACTATCGCGAACACTCCATTTAAATGATGGCACTCCTTTGAACGAAGCGCTCACAGTGGCCGACATGGCAAATCTGCCGCATTTCAATTTTGTGTATGTCCTCTTACTAAATGCCCTTGGATTCACTTTCACTTTGAAAGCGCGGATTGATGTAGATGGTTTAGGGCAGTGATCATCGGTTACGGTAACCGTAAATGAATAAGCAACATCTGAGGCCATTCCCACCGAGGGTGTCCATTCAAAATCAGCATATGCCTTTCGCTTTTCAGGCCAATCGTTCTTGTTCGCTAGCGTGAATTTGGCACCTGGAATCCCCTTGTTCCATTTGATCGATGTTGTATCAGGGACTTTTTGATAGGGGGTAAAGGTTTCATCATCCGACGAAACTTTGAATTTTATTGTTTCACCCTCGCAAACCTTGTAGGAATAAGGTCCTTCCACTGTAGGCGCATTGTTGTATCCACAGTCATCTTTTACCACAATTTGCATATCCCGCCGCGTTTTGCCAACCCATCGCCAGACGTTATTCGTATCCCGCCGCCATTCTGTAATTACCAAAACAAGTACCGCAACCTCATCGCATTTGGTAGGGGTAAAAATCAAATCCCCAGTACCCGTATCCATGAAGAAACCACGCGGTGGCTTGGTCTTGGTATTCGGTGCACATTTGATAGAAGTTGGAGGTACACAATATGGCGTTAACGGATATTGATAAGCAAATGGCGAAGTATATGGAACCGAAGTATTTGGCACACCACTCAATGCAGGTGCCATTGAATACGACAATGAATCATAATCGATGGTGTCAATCGCTCCGTTATTGTAATAATACGCCTGATTACAACAAGCATAACCGATGGGAACGTTCGACAATTGAGGCGAAGTATTACACTTGTTTTTTGCTTTATTTACATTACAAACGTTGATGGTTGCTGTTGTCCAGAAATCGGCCCAAGTTGCACCGGTGGTAATCGCGGCGTTTCTACAACACTGATTGTAAGCAAAAGTCAAATCACAATAAGTTGTTCCTATTCCCAAACCTGTAAACGGCGATTTACTAATATCGATGGTGGCTTCATAGGTATGTTCCTCAACCCCATCCCCAGTATAACTCGTATTTGTTGGACTGCAGGGACTAGTTGCAGTAGAACAACGAGGCGTAATGTCACGAATTCCAACACGGGTCATCCCGATTGAATAGCGACTGGTTGACATACCTTGGTTGTTTCCGGCATACCAATACAATTGACTCCAACTTGGAGGGGCACTTGCACCCCTACAATCTCGATAAAATTTAATTATGAGTTTGTATTTACCACTGCCCAAACAAACATAACTCATATCGGCTCCCATTACGTGATCCGCTTTCAATGCTTGCTGACTAGAGAAAAACAAAATAAACATCACCAAAAGATGCTTGAAATTATATTTCCCAATGATTGATAGTAACTGTTTTACCATTCGATTGTATTTTACGAATTTAATTATAAATGTAAACACTTCAAGAACAACTTTTTGCATTTATCACAACAAAAAACCAAGTCAAATGCAAAAATCTGATCATTAATTACAAAGACAACATTTGCGCCAAGCGCGTGGCCTTCAGCTACTGTAGAAATCGGCGAAAAATCTTGCTATTTCCCGAATTTGAGAACGCTCTGCATTGTTTGCCAAACTTTCATCTTCTGTTCCTTACTTTGACACATTCCTGAGAACGATGGGAAGCGAATCATTACGCCTTTTTCTGTGGGCTTTGCGGAATACAATGATGGAATGCCGATTATTTCTTGGTCCGACCAAACAAAAATGACCGGCGATAGAAAATCTCCTAACACTTCCGCAGAATACTCAGTCTTACCAATGGCCAGCACTTTTTCAATGTCTTCCGGGATTACCAATTCTTGATTGATTTTCACGACCGACATTAACTTATGATAGGCCAAATCCACTTCGGCAGAAAATTGGGCATCGCATTGATCAAAAAACAAATTGACTATAGATAATTGTATCATTTCTTCCTCTGTTTGGGGATTTTCAACGGTTGAAATTTCATCCGCAATTTTCTCAGAATCACCGGTCATTTCATCCTTGAAATAGTAAACTCCCCGAGAAAAAATATCGGTTAGATGTAAAGGATTTTCAACAAATTGGCGATTTTCTGACATAGCGATTGAAATTGGATTAATTTTGTATTTGATGAGTGTCGAAATTACAATTGAAAAAACACAAAATAGCAGAATTGATCAATTCGATCCAGAAAATATCGGTTTTGGTAAAATTTTCACCGACCATATGTTCTTGGCCAATTGGGATGGCAACAGTTGGACGAATCCTAGAATTGTACCCTATGGCCCGTTGTCGTTGAGTCCGGCAACCAGCGCAATCCATTATGGTCAGTCAATTTTTGAAGGAATGAAGGCATTCATCAACAAGAAAACTGGCAAACCGATGCTTTTCAGACCTACGGAAAATGCAAAAAGGTTAAATCGTTCCGCTGAAAGAATGGTCATGCCAACGGTTCCAGAAGAATTATTTATGGACGGCCTAAAACAGCTCATTTCATTGGATGCCGCATGGATTCCTCAAACCGAAGGTGGTTCATTGTATATCCGACCTTTCATGTTTGCAACCGATGATTTCATTGGCGTAAAACCTTCTGAACATTATATTTTCGCTATATTCTGTTGTCCTGTTGGACCCTACTATACAAAAGCATTGAAGGTAAAAGTAGAGGAAGAATACAGTCGCGCCGCCCCCGGTGGTGTTGGATTCACAAAATGTGCGGGCAATTACGGCGGAGCAATGTACCCCACCCTTCAAGCTCAAAAAGAAGGATACGATCAAGTATTGTGGACCGATCCACTAACACATACATTGGTTGAAGAAACAGGCACTACCAATTTGTTTGCGGTATTTGAAGATGAAATCGTTACGCCTTCTTTGGGAAACACCTTATTGTCTGGCATTACAAGAGATAGCGTGATCAAAGGCCTCAGACATTTAGGTCATTCCGTAACCGAAAGAAACTTATCCGTGGCAGAATTGAAAGATCAATTGCAAGCCGGTAAATTAAAAGAGATTTTCATCACTGGAACGGCCGCTACATTGATTCGAATTCAAGGCTTTGGACATCAAGGCAATTATTTCGAAGTGCTAGATCAAGGCAATTGTGCAGTTTCGGATGACATCAAAAACTGGCTCGATGCAGTTCGTTTGGGCGAGACAGAAGATGTCTTCGGGTGGAACGAATCCCTCTAAAAAGTGCAATTTGCATCAACCTAGAATGGGGTTGAATCTTGTCATTTATTAAAACTTGCGAACAACGGTCATTCCGAATCCAGTAAGTATTTTACTGTAAGTACGCTTACCTGATTTGTCGTAGAATGAATGCAACATCGCATTGGGTTCTAGTACCAGTGTCCAATCGGTAGTAAGTGCGAAACTCGGTCCAAAAGCCAACTTCGCATCCATACTCAACATTTTTTGTTCGGTGATGGGATGGTACTCCGTTTTGGTAAAGAAATCCCCGCTTGTCTTGGTTGTAATTCCAGGATTTAACTGTGCCGCCAATCTCCAAGAAGTTTTACCTAGCATTAAGTTATATCGCATGGCCAAAGGCAAACTCACCTTGTCGATTTTATAGTGAATTTCACCCGTGGTAATTTTGCTCTCTATCACCTCTGAGGTGTCGTACACTCTCACGGTTTGAACGGGAGGAATCATCACAACCAAATCGTAAGAATCTATATAGGTCTTATGCTCAGTCTCGGTCAACTGCCACTCCCCGTTACCAATCCATTCGCCATAACTCAATCCTGTTCCAAGCATAATGCCATTGCCCAAATCTCTCAAAATCAATCCTTGATAATTGGCATGATACATAGTACCCAAAACGCTTAGGGCATTCTTGTTGTCAAAATCTACGATGACTTTACTACCAGTAGTAGCACCCAATTCACCATACCATTTTGAACGATATCTGCTTGGATCCCATGATTTCTCATATTCTCCTTCGGGTATTTCGATAAATTCCTCTTTTAATTTACTGTAACCAATTGAAACTGGATAAATACCCCTTGGATCACAGAATATCAATTGATTTTCTGCATTTTGGATATTATTTACCAATTCGGTTTCAGCAGCCGTTTTCGACAAATTCGATGACTGATCGTTCACAACCAACCTAGAATCTTCTTTCGATGCATTGACTGAATTGACTACTTCCGCAGAAACTGGATTCAATTCAGCGGTAGATTCACCAGTTGAATTTTGATTACCCTCTACGTTTGATTTTTCTATTACCGAAGAAAGAGCTTTTCTCTTTGATGAAAGCGTAGCAGATGCACCCATATAATTACCAGAATTTTCATGGTAAAGGGCATTGCTTGAAATTTGCGTTTCAGGCTTATCATTTACAATCGTTGACTTTGCCTTTTTATTTGGCTTTACAACAACATTTTTTAATGCAACTTGAGGAGATTTAACTGCAGAATTTGAGTCTGAAAGAAGCATATAACCCACTCCTGCCGACAAAAACAAACCCGCCACAACTGCAACCGAAGGCAACCAGAAAATCACACGACGCTTTTTCTTCTCACGTTTTTTCATCACCGCCTCAAATGTCACCCTATCATTGAAAGGCGACTCGAGATCTTGAAACTTATCTCGCAATATTTGATTTAAACGATTTTCCTCCATAACAATTAGGCTTGTGCCCCTCCTTCCGATTTATCAATTTGAATTTGCAATGCTTTGCGAGCTTTGGCGAATTGAGAACGACTTGTTCCTTCATCGATGCCTAACATCTCACTGATATCTTTGTGGGAATACCCTTCAATTGCGTACAAATTAAATACTGTTCGATAACCCACGGGCAAGGCTTCAACCATTTTAAGAATTTGTTGAACTTGTAAATTCTCAAAAGCATCATCCTTAAATCCAATGCGATATTCATCGTCAGAAATGGAAGTCCAAATATGCTTTCGCGCCCTGATTTTATTGATACATAAATTTACCGAAACCCTGCGCATCCAAGTTTCCAATGAACTTTGGAAACGGAAATTTTTCAGGTTATCGTATATTTTTACGTAGGCTTCCATGAGGGCGTCTTCTGCTTCTTCTTGGCTATTACAGTACCGCAAACACAACGACATGAGTTTTTTGGAGTATCGATCCCAAAGTTCGCGCTGGCAAATTCGATCCTCGCGAATACATCCTTCTACCAGTTCTTTCTCCGTCATTCGATATCCATAAACACATTGTCAAATGCTTGTTGCCTCCTTTAGACACAATTAAAATCTAATTCGTGGCTTAGCAAAAACTTTTTTTATCGATGCGCAATATCGCAAAGTAAAGGCTTGTTTTCCACAACCATCGGGAGAAATTAATCAAATACAATGGAAGGGATTTCGTTGATTTGTATGATGGTAAAAAATTGGATGGTGGCACTGCTCTGTTTCTTGGGAATCTTTCCAATTGAAAACCATGCGCAATCAACAATAGATTTTCGGAATGGCTTTTACCATAGCGCCGAAGGATTGGCTTTTGCAGAAAAACTAACCGCCACACTCACTTTCAAGCAGCAGTTGGCTCAAACGCTTATGGTCCCCGCGTGGTCGAGAGAAACAAGTATTGAGGAAACCCAGGATTCATCTAAGTTTCAAAAAACCCTATTGTATCAAATCAGAGACCTTGGCGTGGGTGGTATCATATTTTTTCAAGGCAATCCCCTCTCCGAACTATACAAAACAAATTACTACCAACAAGAATCTTCGATTCCGCTTCTCATTGGCATCGATGGGGAATGGGGACCCGCAATGCGGTTGACGGGAATGGAGAAATATCCATTTCAATTAACACTGGGAGCCACCCGAAACCGTCAGATCGCATATCAAATGGGATTGTCCATGGCGGCCCAATGCAAGAGACTAGGGATTCACATCAATTTCACCCCATCCGTAGACGTAAACACCGAACTCAGCAATCCAATCATTGGATTTAGAAGTTTTGGTGCAAATGCTGAAGAAGTTTCCAATATCAGTAGTGGACTCACAGAAGGACTTCAAACTGGCGGCGTTCTTGCATCGGCCAAACACTTTCCCGGTCATGGCGATACAAAAACGGATTCCCACCTGGATTTGCCTGTTGTGTTGAAAAGCAAGTCTGAGATCGAACAGGTAGACCTACCCCCTTTTATCAAACAAATCAGACAAGGCGTCGCTTCGGTGATGGTTGCCCATCTAAGGATTCCGAGCATCGACACATCAAAATTGCCTTGCTCTATTTCCCCCTATTTTGTTAAACAATGGCTTCGTAAAGACCTGGGATTTCAAGGATTAATTATCACAGATGCCCTAAATATGAAGGGTGTAGCTAAAATGGGAAGCCCCGCTGATGTCGCCCTGCTCGCTCTCAAAGCCGGGAACGATATTATTTTATTCCCCGAAGATGTCAATGGATTTTTGGACTCCGCGATCAAAGCCCGAACCAAAGGTGAAATAGACAGTGCTGAGATTGCATCCCGGGTGATTCGAATCATAGCTACCAAATATGACTTAGGACTGTTCGATGAACGATTTGTAAACCCCAACAATCTTATCAATGATTTGGAAAAAATCAAATTGAAATTCAACAATTTGTATGGGCAGGAAATCGCCGATGAATCCATGATTTATTGCAGACATTCATACCTTGCATGTGATGTAAAAAACAGTCCCTGGAAGCCTAAATTTTTGGAATGTGGTTCACGGAACGACACCCTTCAATTGATCGTGATTGGCGACAGTATTCCCAGCAGACTGCCCATTCAAATACAGCAATTTCACATAGGTACGATTCAAACTACTTTGTTGCCTTGGAATGCGGATAGCACGCGCATCGATAGCACATTGGGCAAGCTTGCGAATACCCAGAAATTGTTTGTTGGATTGGACTGGCCCACGTGGAAATTGAAGTCTCGCGCGATTCCCCAACCCTGGGTTTACACCTTGGCCAAAGGCCCGATTCGAAAATCAAATACCCCCCAAAAAGACCAAGAATTTAACTACCTCGGCCTTAGCGATTACTACATCCATTTTGGTCATCAATACGCCGTTCAACCCCTTCTCAATGTTCATAACAACTGCAATATCGTTATAGCGCACGAATACAATCCCTACTCTGTAAACAGTGCTTTGCGCATGGTTTTTGGCAAATCGCATCACTACGGGACAAACAACATTGGATTGACGCATTTGCAGGAAAACTGGAATTCATCAGAAAGTCATATTATTGACGATATCGACTATGCGCATGGCAACATTCATGGATACGATCCTGATTTGCATGCCGTTTTGGATTCGATGATGCGCGAAGGCATTGCGAGAGAGATTTTCCCATCCGCCCAATTGGTGGTGTTGAAAGACGGCCAAATTGCGGCAAATATCAACGTTGGAAGTGTGAAAGACCTGCAAGGCAACGACATTCCTACAACCCAAGACCATGTCTACGACGTTGCGTCGATCACAAAAATTGCAACCACCACGTTGGCATTCATGCGACAGTTTGAACGCTCAAAAACTTTTAACCTCGATGCGCCGATAGGCAAAAGTTGGCCTGAATTGGCTCAGCAAAATAAATCGTTATCGGCAATCACTTTCCGTGAATTGCTAACCCATCAAAGTGGATTGCCTCCTTTCTTGCCGATGCAACAAAAAGCCATTAAGCTGGGCGCCCAATCTGTTGGTTGTCAGCTCCATGAGTCGAACCCAACTCCACCCTCACTTGTGGCTGGAGAAAACGACAATCGGTCAGCACAATTCGAAATTTCTATGGGTCAGTGCTTAGACAATCGATGGGCTGATTCGGCTTGGAAATGGATATTGGCAACGCATCCCTCGAACGACAAATCCTATGTTTACAGTGATATTAACATGATCTTGTTGGCCAAATGGATTGAACAAAAAAATCCTACTTTGTGGCAAGAGATGGTGAATGGAGACTTTTATAAATCAATGGGTATGTCGAATACCTGTTTTAAACCGCTTGATCATGGCATTTCACCCAATAGAATAGCACCTACCTTGATTGATTCTTTGTGGCCTCGAGGCGAAGTGCGCGGTATCGTTCACGACCCAAGTGCGATGATGCTGGGTGGCGTTGCGGGCAATGCGGGTCTTTTCTCTACGGCGATGGACTTGGCCAAACTCATGTATATGCTGCAAGAAAAGGGGCATTCTAACAAAACAGGTACTTTCTTATTAAAACCCTCCACGGTTGATTTATTCACCAAGGTTCATTTGGGTCCAACAAAAAAGGGATATCGGGGATTGGGATTTGACAAACCCAATGGAAAAGAGGGCAACAAAGCCAATGTTTTTGAAGGGGCTCCAAATAGTTTGTTTGGCCACAGTGGTTATACAGGAACATGGGCTTGGAGCGATCCTGCCAATGGAATCACCTTTGTTTTTTTATCAAACAGAACATATCCCACTGAGCTGAATAAAAAAATCAGCCAACAAGGGTTTAGGGGTGATTTATTGAAAGCCGTTTATGAGAGATTGGATTTGGTGAAATAATTCAAATCCAAACCAGCCAAATTGCCACTGCTCATCAACAAAACAACTACGGGTTGATCGGTTTTTATGGCATCAGACAACCAAGTTGTTAATTCTCCCAGTTCACTCATAGCCTTGCCCTTTCCAAATCTCAATTCCACGGTTTCTTTGGTTGGGACGTCCATTCGTTTGAGTTCAAAAACATGGGGATCGAAGAGGATACAAACATCATCTGCGGGAGCTAGGGTGCCCTTGTATCGACCCATAAATTCAGGATTTAGGCTACTGTAGGTATGCACTTCAAACACCGCAACAAATTTGTGGTTAGGATATTGCTCTCGAACGGCAAATACAGAAGCTTCCACTTTGGAAGGCGCATGGGCAAAATCGCGGATTACGGTGAGTTTTTCGGTTTCAAGAATGGGTTCTAGGCGTTTGGCGGTTCCGGGGAAGGTTTCCAAGGCCGACCAAGCCTCCGCTTCCGTTATCCCAATGGTGGATGCCATTTTTACAACACCTGCCGCGTTCTGCAAATTATGTCGTCCGTAAAATGGCAATCTATACACCTCATTATTCACTGTCACTTCTGTCCCACCCTTCACATTTTGATATTGGGGCGCATCGTAACTTTCTTGTTGAGGAAATCCGCTTTTCTGTACGATGTTTTGCAGGGCCGCATCGCCATTGAACCAGAATAGATGTCCGCCAGGCTGCAGCGTATCGATCAACAATGAAAACTGGTTATGATAAATTTCTTCGGTTGGAAAAACGTTTACGTGGTCCCAAGCGATGCCGGTGATCATGGCTGCATGGGCTTTGTAATGAACAAACTTGGGCCTCAGATCCAAGGGCGATGTAAGATATTCATCGCCTTCAATGACGATCAAGGGCGCATCGGACAATTTCACCATTCGCTCAAACCCAGGCAATTGGGAACCCACGAGGTAGTCGAAATCGCGGTAAGATTTGAGAATGTGCATCAGCATCCCTGTGCAGGTAGTTTTTCCATGGCTTCCGGCCATCACCAATCGGGTCTTGTTTCTGCTATGGTGGTAAATAAACTCGGGGAAGCTGTATGTGGGGATTCCAAGATCTATGGCGCGCAACAGTTCTGGGTTGTCTTGTTTGGCATGCATGCCTACGATAACCCCATCCAAATCGGATGTGATTTTTTCTGGAAACCAACCGTGTGCATCGGGAAGCAATCCCGCGGCTGATAAACGGGATTTTGCGGGCTCAAAAATCTCATCGTCGCTCCCGGAGACCTTATGTTTGTTGTGTTGTAGCTCTAAAGCCAAATTGTGCATCACTGCCCCACCGATCGCGATAAAATGATAATTCATGTGTTGAAAGAACGAAACTACCAACTTGGGGACTTCTTTCAAACAAAGCCGAGGAAAATTTGCTATTTTTGTAAAATATTTAATAGACCGGAATGAAAATCCTTGCTTGCATCAGTGTGGTTCCGGATACCACTACAAAAATCACTTTCACCGAAAACAATTCGCAGTTTAATACTGCCGGTGTACAGTACATTTTAAATCCCTACGACGAATTGGCGGTTACCCGCGGATTAGAAATTGCCGAAGCCAATGGCGGCACGTTAACCATTGTCCATGTGGGCAGAGCGGAATCGGAGCCAGTGATTCGGAAAGCCCTGAGTATGGGGGCCAACGAAGCCATTCGCATCGATGCAGATCCAACAGACGCGCAGTACGTGGCCGAGGAGATCGCGAAGATTGCTGTGGGTTACGATTTGATTTTGACAGGCAGAGAGAGCATCGACTATAACGGCGGTGTGGTTTGTGGCATGTTGGGATCGTTGTTGGGAATCACTTCAATCAATGTGGTTACTCGCATTGATTACGCCGATGGCAAGTTCTCGTTCGACCGCGACATTGATGGTGGCAGAGAGACAGTTAGTTGTGCTGGACCTTGTGTGGCGAGTGCGCAGAAAGAATTGTGCGAACCTAGGATTCCAAATATGCGTGGTATTATGGCGGCGCGAACAAAGCCATTGCAGGTGTTGGCACCTCAAGCGACAGCGAATTTCGCCAACTATGCTTCCTATGAATTGCCAGCAGCCAAGTCGGGTGTACGCTTGATTGATGCGAGCGAAGCAGGAAAACTCATCGATATTTTAAGAAACGAAGCCAAAGTCATTTAATATGTCAGTTTTAGTATTTGCTGAAATCAGCGACGGAAAATTCAAGAAGGCCACCTTCGAGGCGGTATCTTACGGCAGACAGGTTGCCGATATGTTGGGAAGCAAGGTTGTAGCGATTGCCATTGGCAATGGCGCGAATGCTTCGGAGTTGGGGGAATATGGTGCACATGTGGTGAAGACGATTCAAACATCGGATTCATTCACGGCCGACGCGTATGCGGCGGCGGTGAATGCGAGCGCGAACGAAGTGAGCGCGAGCACTGTGATCATCAGCAACACCTACACCGGAAAATCACTTGCCCCTCGCCTTGCCCAACTCATGGGAGCATCTTTGGCTACCAACGTGGTGAGCATGCCCGATACCAGCAATGGATTCCAAGTAAAACGCAGCGTATTTTCAGGAAAAGCCTTCGCTTTCGTGAACCTTCAACGCGATAAAAAAGTGATTGCCATCACTCCAAACTCCTTCGAAATCAAAACGTTTGGTGAATCGGCAGTTGTAGAATCTGCATCAAGCAGCTTGGGCTCCACCGGATTGAACATCGATGCGGTGAACAAAGTAACAGGCAAAATCCCTTTGACCGAAGCCGAAGTTGTCGTGAGTGGCGGTCGTGGAATGAAAGGCCCAGAAAATTGGCACATGATTGAAGATTTGGCAACCGCTTTGGGTGCTGCCACCGCTTGCTCTAAACCCGTAAGCGATATGGATTGGAGACCGCACAGCGAACACGTGGGACAAACAGGTATCACCATCAAACCAAACTTGTACATCGCCGTTGGTATCTCTGGTGCCATTCAGCATTTGGCAGGTGTGAGCTCTTCTAAAGTCATTGTTGCCATCAACAAAGATCCCGAAGCTCCTTTCTTCAAAGCCGCAGATTATGGCATTGTTGGAGACGCGTTTGAAATATTGCCTCAACTGATTGCGGCAGCTAAAAACTAATTAACGGATAAAAAAATGAGCGCCCGCGTTGAAATGGTAATTCGGAACATCGTTCCTGCCCATTCTCACGGCGCCTATACACTTTATCTCAAGGAACTCAACGGAAATCGCATCCTACCTATTATCATCGGTGGCTTTGAAGCACAAGCCATATCGATGGAATTGGAAGGGATGAAACCCAGTAGACCCCTTACCCACGATTTATTTACCTCCGCCCTCAAAGAGTTCGATATCACCGTTACGGAAATCAACATTGAACGATTAGACGAAGGCATCTACTTCGCCGGAATTACCTGCCTCTGCGTGAACGATGGCACCAGTAAATTGGTGGTTTTAGACGCTCGAACTAGCGATGCGATTGCGCTGGGAATCAAATTCAGAGCCCCTATTTTTTGTATGGAATCGATTTTGTTGGAAGCGGCTTACAGCGACGAACATATCGACGATGAGGATGAGATTGAGATGCCGGGTCAACAAATGGACGACCTCGTAGAACCAACAGAAAATACCTTTGTGCCTTCTGGCTATGCAAAAATATCCCTGGAGGAACTCGAACAAATGTTGGACGATGCGATAAACGACGAAGACTATAGCAAAGCGGCAAAAATTAGAGACGAAATCAAACGACGTCAATAAACCTATCCGTTTTCAATTCATTTAATATCTTTTATTGCATCATTTTAAAGAACAACCCATCATGGCCATTTACATCATCAACAATACAATAGTCGACGAAAACGCCCCATATTTCGCACCAAGCAGCCGTGGCTACCGCTATGGCGATGGTTTTTTTGAAAGTTGTAAACTGTCTGATGGACGCATACTTCAATTGCCTTTGCATGCAGATCGCATCAGAAAATCGGCGCTGTTGCTCAAATTGAACCTCCCCACATGGTGGGATGAGATTTCTTGGGAAACCACCGTCCTGAAGGCCTGCAAAGATGCCAACTTCGCATCGGCAAGGATCCGACTCACCATTTTCAGAGACGCCGAGGGTTTGTATACTCCCAACGACTCCAACGTGTGCATGGTGACCGAAATCAATGAAACAAAAGGCGTTGGACCCTATCAATGGAATGAGGAAGGCCTGAACATTGGCACCTACAAAGAGTTGGTAAAAAACAGCAACTATACCTCTACCCTAAAAACCTGTTCTGCCCTCGTTTACACCTTGGCCGGCATTTATGCCAAAGAGCATGGTTTGGACGATGTGGTGATATTCAACGAATACGGACGACCCTGCGAAAGCGTATCGTCTAACATTTTTGTGGTAAAAGGCGAATTTCTTCTCACCCCGCCCATTTCTGAATATTGTATCGATGGAGTGATGCGCAAAGTGATTATGCAACTGGCTGATGCCTATGGATATTCCATCCAAGAACGCCCCATCAGCGAAATCGATTTGAGTGCTTCTGAAGAAATCTTCACCACTTCTGCCACGCGTGGAATCAACTGGGTAGCTGATTACCAAGGCAAGAAGTTGAAAAATACAGTGTCGCGCGTTTTATTCGAGCAACTCGTTAAATCGATTTGATTTAATCCGCCTGCAAAAACGGATAACGATAGTCGGTTGGTGGCACAAACGTCTCCTTGATGGTACGCTGACTCACCCAACGCAACAAATTCACCTTAGCACCCGCTTTATCGTTCGTTCCGCTGCCTCTTCCACCACCAAATGGCTGCTGTCCTACCACCGCACCCGTTGGCTTGTCGTTGATGTAGAAGTTACCCGCACTGTTTCTCAAAGCCCAAGTGGCATCGGTGATGGCTTGACGGTCTTGAGCCAATACCGCCCCTGTTAATGCGTATTCGCTGGTCTTGTCTACGATTTCAAACATATCGCTCCATTCAGCATCGGCGTAGATCCAAATGGTAACGACCGGACCAAAAATCTCTTCGCACATGGTACGATAATGCGCAGAAGGTGCCATCAAAATGGTTGGCTCAATGAAGTAGCCCTTGCTCATGTCGCAATTGCCACCAAACAACACTTCTACCCCATCCGCTTTGGCTTGGTCGATGTATCCCTTGATTTTGTTGAACGCACGCTCGTCGATCACGGCATTCACGAAATTGGTAAAGTCTTCTGTTGGACCCACTTTGATCGTGGCCATTTCTGTCAACAATTTTGCTTTTACCGCTGGCCACAAACTCTGAGGAATGTAAACGCGACTTGCCGCAGAGCATTTCTGTCCTTGGAATTCAAAAGAACCACGGATGATGGCGGCGACCAACACATCCACCTGGGCACTGCTGTGCGCCAAAATGAAATCCTTACCACCGGTTTCACCCACGATGCGGGGATAGCTGCGGTACTTGGCGATGTTGGTGCCGATGGTCTGCCAAATGTGACGGAACACACCGGTACTGCCTGTAAAGTGAATGCCAGAGAAATCGGGGTGATTGAAAATCACATCACCAGTTTCTGGTCCGTCTGCATATACCAAATTCACAACACCATCGGGCAATCCCGCTTCTTTGAAGATGCGCATCAACACGTTGGCACTATAAATCTGAGAATCGGCGGGCTTCCAAACAATCACGTTGCCCATCATGGCAGGTGCTGTTGGCAAGTTACCCGCGATTGCGGTAAAGTTAAAGGGGGTTAAGGCGAAGATAAATCCTTCGAGCGGACGGTATTCCAAGCGATTCCAAATTCCTTTGGCGTTCGCAGGTGGCTGCTCGTTGTAGATTTCTGCCATGTATTGCACGTTGAAGCGCAAGAAATCAACCATTTCACAGATCGAATCGATTTCTGATTGGAACGCGTTCTTGCTCTGCGCCAACATGGTAGAGGCGTTCAACACATAGCGATATTTGGTGGCCATGAGCTCGGCGGCCTTCAAGAAAATCGCGGCGCGTTGCTCCCAAGGCATAGACTCCCACATGGGCTTAGCCGCCAAAGCAGCGTCGATGGCTTGTTGCACGTGGCTGCCATTGCCTCTGTGGTACTGACCGATTTTGTGGTGGCGATCATGGGGCGGGAACAAATCATGCACATCGCCCGTTCTCACTTCTTCCGAACCGATGTACATTGGGATGTCTTCTACTTTGCTGCGTGCATCTTTCAAAGCGGCTTGCAAAGACTTGCGCTCGTTGCTGCCTGATGCATACTCGTAAATGGGTTCGTTGATGGCCTGGGGGATGTGAAATGTTCCGTTCATAATCTTGAATTACTGCAAAAATACAACGGATTTTGCAGCTTTTGTTGGATTAACGTTACGTTAATTGGCAAACCAGTGATTATTGAGATGTAATTTTGTGTTGTGAATCGCAGAATCCTTATCGCTCTAACCCTCATTTTTTGTGCATCGCCCACCATCGCCGCGGCCAAACCCAAAAAACCCAAAGCCCCCAAACACATCGTCTTGATCATTGGCGATGGCACCGGACTTGCGCAATGGAGTGCTTACAACGCCAAGCGCACGCAGGGAATCAACGACATGGACAGTGCAGCGGTGGTTTTCACCGATTTTCCCATCATTGGATTCAGTCTCACCTCGAGCGCCAACGATTTTATTACCGATAGCGGCGCAGGGGCAACGGCCTTGTCTACAGGCAAAAAAGCCAACAACTATATGATTGGAATGGCCGCCGATAGCACAAAGCCCATCACCCTATCCGAAATCGCCCATCTACAAGGCAAATCAACGGGCATCGCGGTCACCTGTGAACTCACCCACGCCACACCCGGTTCGTTTTTCGCCCACCAACCNNTCGGCCCACGACTTGGCAGAACAGCAAGAGCGTGCAGGTCAGACCGACATTGGCGCACAATTCGTAAAAAAAGGCTCTATCGATGTGGCTTTGGGTGGCGGACGCAAATACTTTGATACCAATGCATTAAAAAACAACGGATACGCCATCGGAACGGGTTATGGGGCGATGAAGCAGTTGCAGAATCAGTCGCGTCGGGTGGTATTCTACGACGACCAACCCTTCCCCCCCAAGGCGCATGAAGGCAGAAACAAAGAAGGCATGTATTTGGCCGATGCCAGTGAAAGCGTGCTTAAGACGATGTTTTTGAATCCCAAAGGCAGCTTTACGATGATTGAGGGCTCGCAAGTGGATTGGGCGGGACATGAAACGGACAGTACGTATTTGATGGCGGAGATGGAAGACTTTGACATGGCGATACGCCGGGTTGTTGCGATGGCCAAAGCCGACAAAAACACACTGGTGATTGTAACTGCCGACCATGAAACGGGCGGATTGAGTTTGGTTGGGTGGGACAAACAGCGGAAACAGCCGGCCATGCACTTTTCAACAGATCATCACACCGGGATTCCGGTGCCGGTATTTGCTTACGGTCCGGGCGCGGAAGCTTTTGCGGGGGCTTATCAGAACACAGAAATTTACGACAAAATCAGGTTTCTCCTTGAGCAAGCGGGTGAAAAGAAATAACTTGCGGCCATGAGCGGCACCACATTTGGCATCATCATTCCGGCGAGGTATGCAAGTACCCGATTCCCTGGAAAACCCTTACAAGATTTGGGTGGCAAAACGATGATTGAGCGGGTGGTTGAATCGGCCAAGCTGGCCAATCCTCATGCGGGGGTGGCGGTGGCTACAGACGATGTGAGAATTGCCGAGCACATCCAATCAAAATGCGAGGTGGTGATGACGAGCGAAGCGCATCCCAGCGGTACGGACCGATGCGCGGAAGCATTGGAAAAATTGGGCTGGGACTGCGATGTGGTGGTGAATTTACAGGGCGATGAACCCTTTATCAAGCCGGAGCAGGTGGAACTGTTGGTGTCGGCCTTTGAGCAACCCAAGATTGATATTGCTACGTTAAAAATCGCCATTGGTGAGGCAGAAGACATTCAGAATCCGAATGTTGTGAAGGTTGTATGTGATGTGAACGATCAAGCGTTGTATTTTTCTCGGTCGCCGATTCCGTACAATCGAAATGCCGCGGGTTCGGGCGATGGCGTTCAATACTACCGTCATATTGGGATGTACGCCTTCAGGGCCGATGCTTTGCGCAGGGTGGCGAATTTATCGCCCAGTGGGTTGGAGAAAACGGAAATGTTGGAGCAATTGCGGTGGTTGGAAAACGGGATGGGCATTGGGGTAAAAGAAACCACTTGGGCCTCCCCTGCCATTGACACGCCCGAGGATGTGGCGAAGGCGCTGAGGTTTATTTGAATTTGTTGGGGATCATTTAGTCGGCCCCTGATATGTTTTGCAGATGCAATTTTTTACCATCGAATCTAATAATCCACCAAAAATCATGTTCACAGATTTCACTCGAATTTTTTGGAATACCGTATTTTGAAAGTGTTTTAGATTGATAGCTTTCATTAGAATTCATATTCATTCTTAATGTCAAGATGTCTCTAGAGAATTCGATATGGTAAGAATAAAAACAAGGTTCCAACTTATTGTAAGCTTGATAATTCAAAGTGTCATTTTGCATTAACCCATCGAGTGGAATGTAGTGAATCAGATTTCTTACTTGGGCAAGCTGAATACTTTCGGAAATTGCATCATAAAATCGGAGGAACATCGCTCTTGTTATTTTGTTGCCATTTGACTTGAATTGTTCGTTGAACAAACTGTCATCCACATAAATACTACACATTTCCTCAGACAGTGGAAATGTAAAAATATCAGCAATTTGTTCTTTGTCGTCGGATAGAATGACCTGGAAAAGTTTTTTTAATTCCAGTATTAATGTTTGCGTTTTGGCGGTGTCAATCATTTGCACTGACACTTCTGAAGCATTGGCGGCCTTCGAGTTTTCAGCGTTGTTACAGGAACTGAAAAGTACAAAATAGGTTAATATGTAACTTACTCCAGCTAGTAAATCAGACAACCTAAACAAGCGTTTCATAGGCAGTTTAAGATCATTTTATGTTAGTTTATTTTAATGTGATTTTGTGGGAAGAGGTCAAGGCCAATCAAATCACAAAAGCGACTAGAAAACGACTAAGCATACAAATTTTTTACTTTATTTTAGTCAGATGATTCTTCATAACGCAATACATTTGTAAGCGTGTTAAATGTAATACTGTAATATGTTTTTCCATTGTCAGCATAACTAAAATAGTACCCATCGGGCTTTTTAAACCAAATTGGCTTTTTATATCCAATTGGAGAAACAGATTTACGAAGTAAATCGTCGCCAACTTCAGTTTTACAACGATAAAACGATGACGTAGTTATGCTTTTTTCTAATTCAATTGAGGATTTTTGATCAAATTTCACTTCATAAATAATTTGATAATGTGGCGTAAAATCTCGCTTTTCATCTGACAGCACGACAAATAAAGACGGCAGTTTAATGTCAGAAATATTTTCAAGCCTATTCTTATTTGATTGTTTATCGTTTATACAATAAAAAAGGCCAACAATTGCACAAATAGCAAAAATGAAAAACCAAATTGATCTGAATCTAAATTTGGCATTTTTTTGCTCGGGTCCACATGAACTATTCTTCAGTATCGAACTCAAAAATGTCACCATATTTTCCTTTGCATTTTATGAATATCTCTTCTGGCAATCCAAGCGTAAAATCAACTTTCGTAATGATTTTTTTATCACAATGGACATTGTCAAAATTCTTAAAAATCAAACAGCCATTTTCCAATTTGTCAGGCAACTCGTAAGGGCCTCCAAAACGATAGTTCCCCAAATATTGGTTATAATAATCAAATATCAATAATCTACATGTTGCCCGATGAGACAAGCCCCAAAACCAAATGGAATTCATGATTTTAAAAATCCGCCCATCAGTTGTTGTAATTCCTCCTAAATATTTCAGCCGAGTTTCTGTCTCACCGTCCTCCGTCCATTTGCCAAAAACAAATAAACTGTCAACAAAATTCTTTTCCAAAACCTGTTGCCTTATTTCAGCGCGAATCACTTGTTCTGACTTGTATTTTAATTTTGACGACGTGTCAACATTCTGATAGGTAGAATCAGTGATATAATCCTGTTGATGTGAAGATTTTCTTTTATAGTTAACACAACTTGTCAATATCAAAGCCAATATTATTATTGATATGACTTTATGTCTTCTCATTTTGTTTCTGATTACCTGTAAACAGATTAGGAACAAAACTAGTTAGAAAAAATCAAATCGCAACAATTGGCTATCGCATAGCTCTTTCGAGAAAACGTTAACAATGAATCAATTGCGGTGGTTAGAAAACGGGATGCCAATCTATTTATCGCGCCCCATATAATAGATTGCGTCCTTAT
>DDYM01000063.1:15061-15320 GCA_002347985.1 Bacteroidetes bacterium UBA2234 | reverse complement strand
GCAAATACGGAAAGACTGTAACTGGTGGTTCGTTGATTGCGCCTACTGCAACCTCTGATATGATCGTTAAGTTTGTTACTACCGACAAGACTCTGGAGGATTCTACGATTACTCTTTATGTAATTGTAAACGACAAAGGAAATGGTTGTGATACCATCATCAAGCGTGATGTGTTGATCTATCCTACAATTGTTCCTAACTTCAATAAGCCAAAGCAGGCTTGTGTAGGCGAGAGCGTATTGTTTGAAAACAAATCAAC
>DDYM01000063.1:6000-14978 GCA_002347985.1 Bacteroidetes bacterium UBA2234 | reverse complement strand
AAGACATTGCCATACGGATTCCCTAGCATGGATAGCACAACTTTCCAAGTGAATCCAGTACCTACTGCTAGTTTCACAAAGAAGAATGCCTGTGAGGGATATGATTTGTCGTTCACCAACCAAACAACACCAAGCACAGCAACTGTAAGTTGGGATTTTGGTGACAACAAGGGTATCAGTACTTCAAACACGCCAACTTACAAATACTCCAGCAAAGGTTCTTATTTGGTAACAATGACGGCTGATTTGTCTGGTTGTAAAGCCACTTCAGTTCAGAGAGTGTATCAATTCGAGAAGCCAAAAGCTGCCTACAAGGTTGTAAGTGGTGATTGCGATAACAAAGACTTCGTATTTGCCAACAATAGCAGCATTGGATCAGGATTGATTGGTTCATACTGGAACTTTGATGACAACAGCGTAAGCACAGACATGGCTCCTAAGCATATGTTTGGATCATCAGGAAAGAAGAATGTGAAATTGGTAATCACTTCAGAATTTGGATGTAAGGATTCAGTGACTACAGTGGTTGTTGTCAAAGAAAGTCCAAAAGTGACATTTATCAACGGACCTGCATGTTCATTGAAGCCAACTGAATTTACGAATACAACCGCGGCGGTAGCCAACGCAATTGCAAGTTACCAGTGGGTATTCAGCGACGGTACTTCAACCAAAGTAGAGTCTCCATCACACAGTTGGGGATCTTTGGGACCAAAGACAGCTACGTTGACAATTTCATTGGATAATGGATGTACTTCATCAACAACCAAATCATTGGAAGTGTTGATTCAGCCAAAAGCTTATTTCAGTGCTCAAGATGTTTGCGCAGGTCAGCCGATCGTGTTCAACAACAGTACTACTTGGGCTCAGGGTGATATCTCTTATGCATGGGACTTCAGCGATAACACAAATTCAACTGAGAGCGATCCTTTGCACACTTACAACGTGAATGCAACTACTACTTACAACGTAACGTTGAAAGCGAAAATTGCAGGCGGATGTTTGGATTCATTCACTCGTCAGATTACCATCAACGAAGGTCCTAAGACTTGTGATTTCCAAGCAACTCCAGACTATGCTTTCGGATACTACGGAATGAAGTTTGAGCCAATGAATGCCTCAGGTTCTGTGGGTGCTCAGGGTACAGTAACTTACACTTGGGTGATTGAAAACGGTGGAAAACAAAACGGTCCAACAGCTCAATACAACTTCTTGAAAGATGGTAGCTACCAAGTAACAATGTACGCTGTAACCAAATCAACAGGTTGTGAGTGCAGCGCAACAAAGACTGTACTTATGAATCGTGCGTCTGCGAAGAGCTTGGCTACTTCCGGTGTTGCCGTTTATCCTAACCCAGCCATTGGAAGCTTCAATGTGGCAATGACTGAATCATTCGGATCAGCAGTGAGCATTGTGGTAACCAACATGAGTGGTGCAGCGGTTAAGTCGATCAATGTGATGAACAACGGTCTAGTAAATGTTGACACTCGTGATTTGAGTGAAGGTGTTTACATGGTGCGCGTTCAGAGCGGAAATCGTGTTGCAACTGAAAAGATTACAATCACCAAGTAATTGGGTCGATAAGAATATTGAATGTGAGAGAGGGGCGCCCGCAGGGCGCCCCTCTCTTTTTTATTTACATTCGTCGACACCGTATTGTCTGACTCACAATCACATTGTAATTTTACCCCCATGAATATTGGTGACTCCCCCGATTCTTTGGTCCCACCCGCTGGGGATGGAGGAGATCAACATGAATCTACCCATCAACCCAATCCTGCCCAACTGCTTCATAACAAAGCGAAAGCCGCATTGGCACTCGGGGAAATCTATGAAGCCAATATCCTCATTCGAAAAGCCCTCGAATTAGACGCCTCCGATAAAAATATTGAACTCGCAAAAGAAATCAAACATCAAATCGGGGCCAAAACACTGGCCAAAGCCCAACAGTATCTGGAAAAGGGTAGACGTGATGATGCCTACGACGAGGCGAAAAAGGCCATCCATTTGATGGGTGAATGTGAGGAAGCACAGGATATAATCGACCAAATTGATCAAAAAAACCATCGTTCCAAAACAAAGGGCAAGTCAGTTTGGGTTTTGGTGGTGATATTGTTCATCGCCGGCATCGTAGCGATGGTGGCCTACTACCAGAGTTTTAGCGAGGAACAGGCCGCATGGAGCGAAGCAAATCAGGAAGCAAGTATCCCTTCATACCAGCACTTTTTGGAGAAATTTCCCAAAGGTAAATATGGTGCGATGGCCCGCGAAGCACTCAAAGCGCTCTATGAAAAGGATGAAGATCTTTGGAATTCAGCCGTGAATCCACCTGATAAGTCGAATTTGGGGAGGTATTTGTTGGCCATGGAAGCTGCCGGGGGGATGCATATCGAAGATGCCAAATTGATGATTGATTCGTTCGACTTCGATATTGCACTGCGGGCGGGGAGTTTGGAAGCACTGCAAGGTTATATCAGCGCCCACCCCAATGGTGTCTATATCAAATCAGCCAAGAATATGCTCACTACCTTGGTGACACCCGAAGAGAAATCTGCCTTAATTACTTATTTGCAAGACTTCTACGAGCTTTTCGCCAACGGGACTCACAAAGAGTTGTTGTCGTATTTTGATGAGACTACGCCCCGTTTTATGGATAAAACGCAAATCAATAAAGCCGATTTGTACGATTTGTTTCAAAAAAATCAAGAAGGGGTAGTGGAAGAAGAAATTACCATAGATACGGCATCGTTTTCTGTGTCTAAAGATAGCAGCGGAACGTATCAGTGTAAATACCAGTTGGATTCACATCGAAAGGCCAAAAAAGAAATTGAAGTGCCCAAGAAAAAAGGGAAAATCCGCCTGTTCAAAACCGAGACGATTGTGACCCATTACTATGCGAATCAATCTGTGTCGGTCACGCTCAATGCCGACAAAAAAATTGAAGAGTATACGGTTCGAGTTTTGAGTTCTCGAAAGGAAACGGAAAATCCAGATTAAAGGTGTTTCAGCGCTTCACGAATCGATAAGCCGCTCAATTCTTCTTTGTGTTTATTTACGAAATCGATGACCCATTGGGGGTTTGTTTTGGCGTATTGTCTGAGCGACCAGCCGATGGCTTTGCGAACAAAAAACTCCTTGCTATGCATGTGCGGCAAGATGGCGTTCTCCAAAAAATCCGTATCGGTTTTCTCTTTGCATCGAAGTTGGACAATCATGGCTGTGCGATTCAACCAGAAGTTATCACTGGCGATCAAAGGCTCAAAATGGGGCCATAGACATTCCGGGTTCTTACATACAATGGTGCTAAGAATTCCACCGGCGAGGCTGTCCACGCTGTCCCACCAACTTCGTTTTGTGATAAAATTACAAATCCAAGGGATGTCGCTCGGCGTGAGTTGCTTTTGCATTTTAGCCAATAAACTCAGTGCGGCGTAGGCGAATTCTCGCTCAGGCATCAACCAAAGTTGCTCACAAATTTGTGGAAGATCTTGATGGGCTGGCAAGCGTTCTTTTTCCAGTAAGGGCTTCAATAATTCTGTGCGATGGGGCGACGAAATTCCCAAATAGGGGAAATGGTTTTTCATGTAGGCCGACATCGCCTGGGCGGCAATAGGGTTGCTCGTTAAATGGAATTGTTGTTGTACGTTTTTTACCCAAGGATGAAGCATAATTCAAAGGTAATGAAACGGGGCTAGGAACTCACTGGCCACTTTTTGTTGTTGGATGCGGCCTATCCCAAACTTGCAGAGGTGGATGCTATTTACAAGGCAGCAATTGCTCTTTGTATTGGATTTTTGGGGAATGTAAAGATTGGAATTTTATCATCATGGACGACATTTCATTGGGATATCCAAGAATGTAGAGGTAGAAATAATCCTCTTCTTGGGTGTCGCTTTTCTTCAACTCCGTTGTATTTCCTTTGGTGACTTTTCCGTTTGATTCGGTGATGATAAAAGTTCTTTTCGTACTGTTGATACGCAACTCATTTTGATAATTTTCGCCAAATTTCCAATCACCGCTGGTGGTTTGAATGAGCAATTTTTCTTCAAACAAGAGAATGCCTGTGATAGAAACGACAAATGTGATGGCGGTAAGAATACCTAGAATTTTAACGGGGAAATTTCTCCAAGGTAGTTTGATGTCGGCAAAGGAAAAAATGGTGAGTGCGCCAAAAATGCAACCGCTCCAAAGAAGAATGTAAATGGCCCAAAGTAAAATACTGGCAGTTGTGATAGCGAGTAACATTCTCGATTTTGTTTGAAGCAAATTTCTTTGCAGAGCAAACGAGAATTGGTAACAAATTGGTGATTACCGATGATAATCGGCTGCTTTTGGGCTGTTATGAATGAAATATGGTCGTTTTATGTCAATCCGGACTTACGAAATATACAAAACGACGTTTGTCTGATTCGTCTTTAATTCTTTGAATCAAACCGGGCGATGCAACTTCGATTTGCGCCAAAATCCGATGTCGTTTCGCCTTCCTGCTTTCGAGTTCCATATGTTCGATGCCAAGGATTTGGTCCAATTCTTCGGTGCTGAGGGTTTTTGAAGCGTGCTTCACAATCTTCTTTAGCAGTGGCGTTTGCTTTTTGTTTTTGATTCGATGGCGGAAGAAAAAGAAAAGTCCAGTCACCAGTGCAATGATTCCGCAGATAACGGCAACGAAAATCTCCTTCGGATATCTCTCCAAATAACTTGGATTTAGATTGAATTTGACAGCTTTTGATTTGTGCGTATTCCAAAAGTGCAGCAAATCGACACCAGGCAAATTTTCATTGATTGGGTGATGAATATCGTTGGAGAAATACAGAGAATTTCCATCTACTGAAATGTTCAAGTACGACTTTCTGATGCCCAATTCTTCTTGCGTCACTTGAATAAATTCCATGCTTTTGGGTTGAATTAACATCGCATTGCGATCATCCAGAACAACGATATAATCCGTTGAGTATAGGACGATTTGTGTTTGGAAATTTTGCAATTCGCGTTGTATAACGGGATATTTTTTCCATTGCATGGATGGCAAATCCAGTTGATAGAAAAAGGGGTCGCAAACATCGCCTTCAATCCCGTTGCCGCTGAGCGTGTTGCAAAACAAATAGAGTTGTTCTTTTTGTCGGATTACACACCCTTTAATGTATGCGGGTTTTTGGCCCGTTGTTTTGATCAAATACCACTCTTTGCTATCAAAATTGAAACTTTCAAGGTTGTTGTTGGTCACAAACTGACCGTAGCCACCCATGGAGAAGATTTGGCCGTTATATTCAAATAGATATCGCCAAAAGTTACTGCCGTGGAAGATGGATTTGTCCAGTCGGATTGCAGTGTCTCCGGTAATTTTGAAAAGATATCGCAGGCCGTGAATGCTGAGAATGGTGTCTTGTCCGATCTGAATAAAGGCACCTTTTCCCATGTGTAATTCATGTTTTCCTGATTCCGCATTCAAAATGGGTTCTAACGTTTTTTCAACGATCAATTGCTGTTTGAGCGAAAGTCGCTGGGCGATGATTGCATTCGATAAAAAAATGAAATGGAAAATCAAAAGACAAAGAATTGACTGTCTTAGAGTTAATGCTCTTAAGCGAGTATGAATATGTCTCAGGTTGATTTTCACCCCGTGTTGATATTGAAGTGCAAGGTTAGATTGAAATATCGGATTTTTCAAAAGGGGAGAGCGATAAACTTTATAAACAGGGGCTACAATTTGATGGTGATAGAAGAATAGGGTGGCGACGATTCTTGTAGGGCTCCTTGGAATTGATTATCTTTGCAGTCCCTTTAAGGGTGACCCGTTCCCATGCGCATTACCACCGGGAGATTTGGTTTCGGCCACATCAAACCACCAAATCGGGATGTAGCGCAGCCCGGTAGCGCACTTGCATGGGGTGCAAGGGGTCGTGAGTTCGAATCTCGCCATCCCGACCCAGTAAAATCAAGGCCTCAGAGCAATCTGGGGCCTTGCTGTTTTTTGCCGGTTCAAACATGGTTCAAACATTTTGTGATTTGCTAGGTCATTAATTCTGTGTCGCTTAGGATTTTCGTCGGTATTTTGCTTTGTTTGTAGTATGAGAATTCTAAAGAATTGTTATTTCGTGCTGGGGTTATTCATGTTGCTAACCTTTAGCAATCCACTCACGGCACAAACAAGTAAATATCCTGCGGCAACAAGTCGCGCTCGGAAGGAATTTCCCGATGAAGAAGGTTTCTCCAACAGTCGGATTCAACAAATGGGAAAAGATGGTTTGTTGCTTACCGCACAGTCAATAAAAGCTGAAAAGGGAATATCTAGTTATCGCTATTCAATTATTAATTCCAATCTTCAAGAAATTCAACACAATATCTTGGGTGTAGATAGAGTGCGTATCGGATCGGGCATGATAACCAAGTCGTTTCTTGGCCCAACCCACTTTCATCAGTTGTTTCTTGGGAAAAAGAAGTTCGTAATTCACAGCATCTCCCGCTCAGGTTTGGAAAAACCCATCGAAGTAGAAGGTGAGTTTCCGATCAACGGCAGAATAGAATTTGTAACGGTTCTCCAAGAAAAATTCATTATCACCATGAAGAGTAAATCTGCCATTTCACTGCTGTTCTTCGATTGGAAAACTGGGGATGTGGTTTTGACTCCAGTGGAATTGCCCAAAGGCGTAAAAGCCAAAAAGGTTACCATCCTCAGCTTTCAAGAACTCAGCAATATCAATGAAATTGCCACGGTATTGAGAATTAAAGGGAAGAGCCCGTCGCGAAATCTGTGTATGATGCATTCGGCAAATGGCGATTTGATTCGTTCTATCGATATTAGCCCCAAACAGGAGGATGTAACCATTATCGAATGTCGTATTTCTTCCCCTGCCCAAAATAAATTCATTTTTGCGGGGACCTACAACAACAGATTACAAAAAATGGCGGAGGGTGTATTTATCGCGGAAAGTGATAATACTGGTTTGAAATACTTGACTACAACTACATTCCTAGAGTTGAAGAATTTTACCGACTATATGCCGGAAAGAACGCAGAATTACATCAACAAAAGAGTTGAAAGAGCTGAGAATGCAGGGCGGAAAATGACGTTGGATTATTACGTCACAATTCATCCTTTGGTGAGTACGGCCGATGGATATTTTTTGGTTGGTGAAGCCTACTATTCTGTTTATCATACTGAAACCAGTGTTGTTAATGGAAAGACTACTAGATCTCAAGTTTTTGATGGTATTCAATATACGCATGCAGTTCTCGTGAAATTCGACCTCAACGGAAAACGCATCATGGACCAGTGTTTGCCAATGAAGAAGTTTGTTTCTGCCGGTCAACTTTTGGGAACTCGAGACGTTCCGAGATTTATCACATTAAATGTATCGGTGCCCTATCAAATTGCGATGAGTTTTGTGGTTGATAAATATTTGATTTACAAGGTATTTAACCATTCAGGCACAGAAATTAGCCGGAATCAGTGCGAGGTAGTTGCCAAGGGCAATGAAAACGAAGTGATCCAAGGAGCATCCTCTAGTTTGCAGCATTGGTATGACTCCTATTTCGTTTTTTATGGTTATCAAACGATGAAAAATTCAGATGGGAAAAAGCGAGTTTCGTTTTACATCGATAAATTAGAAATTGGAAATTGATATCAGCATCATGAATCAAAATCCAATACCTGTAGAACTTCGATCCGATACCTTTACCCAACCCTCAGAAGCGATGTTGCAAGCCATGTTTGCGGCGCAAGTGGGCGATGATGTGTTTGGGGAAGACGTTACCGTAAATGCCCTGGAACGCAGTGTGGCCGATTTCTTCGGGATGGAAGCGGGGCTGTTTTGTCCGTCTGGCACAATGACAAACCAAATTGCCATCCAAGTGCATACCCAACCCGGCGATGAAGTGATCTGCGAAGCAGGTTCCCACGTGTATTTCTATGAAGGCGGGGGTATCGCCAAGAATTCCGGCGCGCAAGTGCGGTTGGTGCAGGGTTCTTTCGGACAAATTACTGCCGATCAGATTTTGCCTTTGATCAACCCAGACGATGTGCATAGGGCAAGAACGCGTTTGGTGAGTTTGGAAAACACATGCAATCGCGGGGGTGGGAGTTGTTATGATTTGACGGAAATCGCAAAAATTCGTTCTCTGTGCGATGCGCACGGCCTTGGACTTCACTTGGATGGGGCCCGACTGATGAATGCCATCGTGGCGAACCAAGAAAATCCGAAAGAGTATGGCAAGATGTTTCACAGTATATCACTGTGCTTGAGTAAAGGTTTGGGGGCTCCGGTGGGCAGTGTGCTTCTGGGCGATGCGGCTTTTATCAAACAGGCACGCAGGGTGCGGAAAGTGATGGGCGGCGGGATGCGACAGGCAGGGTATTTGGCTGCAGCCGGACTCTATGCGATGGAAAACAACATCAACCGCTTGGCTGAAGATCATGCACATGCGAAGCAATTGGCATCGGCGTTGGCAAGCTGCAATTGGGTGGGTGAAATCTTCCCGGTGGAAACCAATATTGTGATTTTTGAAGTTTTGGGAAATGGTGATTCAGCTGCTGGTATTAGTTCAGTTGCTGCTGATAGTGATTCAGGTAAGGCGAGTGGTCCTAGTTCAAGTCTCAAAACTGCCCCGGAGATCATTGCAGCCCTCAATTCTCAGAATATCCGCGTTTCGGCGATGTCGCCCACGCATATCAGAATGGTTACCCATTTGGGCGTTACCCCAGAAATGATTCAGCGTACCGTGGAGGTATTGAAGGGACTTTGAATTTAGCCGTGCTTGCGCAGTTTCAGAATCACCATCTTGCTGGTAGGCGTGTTGCTCTTGTCGGCCACGGAATCAATCGGTACCAAAATGTTGGCCTCGGGGAAATAGGTCGCCGCGCAGCCCAATGGAATGTTGAAGCTCAAAATGATAAATTTCTTCGCCACTCGCTCCACCCCGCCGTGGAAATTGTATAAATCAACCAATTCACCCGCCTCAAAGCCCAATTTCTTGATGTCTTT
>DDYM01000063.1:386-5955 GCA_002347985.1 Bacteroidetes bacterium UBA2234 | reverse complement strand
CCATAAATGGTGGTGTTGAATTGGTCATGACTTCTAATCGTCATCATCATCAATTCATCGTCGGCCACGGTGATAGCCACGGGTGTTGCGACATTAAAATTGGCTTTGCCATTCAAGGTATTCCACTTTCCGTCGCGGGCTGAGTTGGGCAAATAGAATCCACCCATTTCGCGCGCGCGCTCATTGTAATTATCAAAACCAGGGATACTGGCCTCAATTGCATCGCGAATGTGGTCGTAATGAGTAGCATATTTATCCCAAGGAATCACACTTTTACTACCCAATGTCGCCTTTGCCAAACCAATCACAATTTGGGGTTCGCTACGGAGATCGCCGGAAACGGGTTTGAGTTTTCCTTTCGACATCTGCACTACGCCCATGGAGTTTTCGCAAGTGACAAATTGGTGCTCGCCGTTGATGATATCGGAATCAGACCTGCCGAAACAGGGGAGGATGATGGCTTCCTTGCCTGTCACCAAATGGCTGCGATTTAACTTGGTAGAAACCTGCACCGTAAGGTCGCAATTTTGCAAGGCATTGGCCGTGTATTCTGTATCGGGGCTGGCCGACAAGAAGTTTCCACCCATCGCAAAGAACACTTTTGCATCGCCTTTTTGCATCGCGTGGATACAATCAACCACATCGTAGCCGTGGGCTTGAGGCGGGTGAAATCCAAACGCTTTTTCGATGCGATCCAAGAACGCTTGGGGTGGTTTTTCGTAGATGCCCATGGTACGATCGCCTTGCACGTTGGAGTGACCTCGAACGGGACAAGTGCCAGCGCCTTCCTTGGCGATACTGCCCTTGATGAGCAGCAAATTCACCACTTCTTTGATGGTGTCCACCGCGTTTTTGTGCTGTGTGAGTCCCATCGCCCAGCAAGCAATGATCTTGGTTTTGTCTTTGAGTGCCGCCACCGTTTCATCAATTTGCCACTGTCTGAGGCCGGTTTGTTCGATGAGTTTTTCTAGCGATTGCGCTTCGATATTCTGCTTCCAAGCATCAAATCCTTGGGTGTTGTTGGCAATGAAATTGTGGTCTAATACTGTTCCCGGAGCCTTCTTCTCCTCTTCGAGCAGCAACTTTTCGATGGCTTGAATCAGCGCCATGTCGCCGTTGAGCTTCACCTGCAAGAAAATATCCGTGAGTCTGGCTTTGATACCCAACGCGCCCTTTACCGATTGCGGATCCGAGAATGCAATCAGGCCGGTTTCGGGCAATGGATTAATAGAGATAATGGTGGCGCCGCTCTCCTTCGCTTTTTGCAATGCACTGAGCATGCGAGGGTGGTTGGTGCCGGGGTTCTGACCAATGATCAGGATGGCTTCGGCCTTGTAGAAATCTTCGAGTTTTACCGAACCTTTTCCGATGCCCACGCTCTCGTTGAGGGCCACACCACTGGATTCGTGGCACATGTTGGAGCAATCGGGGAGGTTATTGGTGCCGTATTCGCGGGCAAAAAGTTGATACAAAAACGCGGCTTCGTTCGATGTGCGTCCGCTTGTATAAAACACCGCCTCATCGGGCGATTTGAGTTTGTTTAAATGCGATGCGATTTTCCAGAAGGCATCGTCCCAGCTGATGGGAGTGTAGTGCGATGCACCTTCGGCGAGGTACATGGGCTGTGCGATACGACCTTTCTTTCCGATTTCATAATCGTTGAGCAACGACAAATCCGCTACACTGTTTTTGGCAAAAAAATCGGGGGTCAATCGCTTGGTTGTGGCTTCGTCGGCCACGGCTTTGGCACCGTTTTCACAATATTCACCGATGGGAGAGCGCTCGTCATCGGGATCAGGCCAAGCACAACTGGGGCAGTCAAATCCGCCTTTTTGGTTGAGGGCAAAGAGGGCTTTGGCACCTCGGGCGACATTCATTTCTTTGAGCACGTGTTGCACGGCGACTTTCACACCGGTTATACCTGCCGCGGAAACACTGGGTTTATGCAACTTTAGGTTGAGCAACTGCTCCGGTGTTTCGGCGTGAACCTGTGTAGTTGAAGTGTCGTGTGAGGTGTTTTTGATGTGCTTATTGTTCGCCATGGTGTACTCTGAAAATCAAAAATACCAAATTCTTTTGGTGAACCCATCAAGGGTTTTTCAACCAAAATAAAAAGTGGTTGTAATTTAATCCAATATATGTCTGTAAATCAACGCACGCGTTGCCTCAGAACCCAGTGAAAAAATGGCATCCAATGAACTTAACCCAAAATGAAATTTATTATCAATGCTGTAATATTGGATCGGATTGTGTTTGAAATCCTGCCAACAAACCTCAATATTTGCGTCTTCAAACATATCTAAATGCATATAATTTTTGCCTCCGGAACCGGCAATATACTGAGTCGCTGAATAGTGTTTGCAAATGTCGATTATCCTCTGGTTGGGGTCGATTTGATGGGAAAGATTCATTGAAGACGAGAGAAATTCTAACTGATGTGGAATGTTCAGCGTATGTAGCAACCATTTCATGGTTTCCGTTGTGAGGTCTATGAGTTTCTCGTGAGGATGATATAGGATGGCAGCAATTTCGGAGCGAAATGATTGATAATGAATGCTCTTGGTGTATACGGCATCTAATTTAGCCATGATTTGATTCGGACTAAAATTTGCAGCAATTTCCATTTGGTTTATACGACTACTTTGTGATGCGCTTTTTAGAGGAACGCTTATCCAATTTTCTTTACCATTGCTGCTGATAATTTTACATCTATTTTGGAAATTCCTACGGGTAAATTGAACGTCATCTAATAAAACAAAGACATCGGAGCTCGCTATTTTTGCAAGGTATCCCAGCCATGGAAAAAAATGTGGCTGATGAACAGAACATTTTAAATTCGAGATATCCATCGTATCACTTCGAAACACTCTGCATATTTGACTTCAATTTGTTTGCCTCTGATTCTCGCCAAATCCATCAAAATATCATTTCCAAAAAACGACCTTTCTTTTTGCGTTTTATAACTGTCGATGGCGCTTTTCTTGCAGTCAATATCATCTTGATTTAGTTCTACAAAAAAATCAGACGACGTTTTAAATTGATTCCAGGGCAATTCATATCCCAAGAGGGAGCTGTATTTAAAGGCTCTGCGAGCTTCTTCAAATACTACTTGATGAGATTGATGAATATCTGTGGAGGCAGGCACGTAAACAACATTGGGTTTGAATTTTTGATTAAAATCATAGAACATTTGAAGTATTTCAACACGTTTCGAGAATAGGTCCCTTGGATCGTAATTATGGATGAAATAATTCTCTTTTGGGATTTGATAATATTTTTGGCTTTCCCAAAATTCAGACATGAAAACCCTTTCGTTAACATGATGTGGCAATGATAAACCTATATAGAAAATTTCAGCGCCCGACTTACATATTTGATTTAATACACCACCCATGCCAAGTTCTACATCATCAAGATGTGGGGCAATAACTAAAATGCGATGTTTATTCCAATTAATCATTTGACAAGCAATTAATGTTAAAAAATTGAAAAAGTTGTGAATATTATAAAATAGTAATCCATTTTTTTACTTGAACTTACTATCATTGTTTTAATTTGAATCACGGTGAAATCAATAATAATAAAAATTTTCAATTCCAATAAAATTCGATTTTTTTATTGGAGTCATCAATTCTTAGATTTAATTCGGGGCACTGATTTATATAGGGCTAAAAACCCTGCCAATAGCGATGAGCCCTTGTATATCGCATATTCTACCGCATTTTATCCGGGTTTGCTTACGAGAATTTTCAAAGTCATTCCCAAGGAAGAAATCACGGGCGTATTGGATTTTGGTTCAGGAAAAGGTTTGTCTATTATTAAATTTAAGAAATTTGGGATAACCAAAGTAGGTGGTGTAGAATTAAAGCCTGATTTAGTTGAGATTTGCAAGCGAAACCTCCGTAAGTTTAAGATGTCATCTGACCTTCTGCTTAATAAAGATGCCTCGATAGTGACAGAATTTGCAGGATTTAATTTGATCTACCTATTTAATCCATTTCCATGTGAAATTGTTTCGAAGGTAGTTTCGAATTACATCAAATATGGAAGTGAAGATCAATCCAATCTTTATATTGTGTACGTGAATCCTGTTTGTAATGATAGCATAATTGATTCTGGATTTGAAATCTTAGACAACTTCAAACATTTTGCATCAAACTTTCACGTTTCTATTTATCGCTACTCGTTGTAGTCAATTATTTATCACGCATCAAATCGAGTTCTACCTCAATAGTAAGGGCGTTGGCTGTGGGCTGATTCGATGAAAACGCGATGCACTGCCTGGGGTTTTCGCGCCAGATTTCACGGGTGCTTTGGCCCAATTCGATGATGTATTTTTGATCGATGTAATGGGCGTGGTGTTCTTCTGGGTCGCCAATACGCAGCACCCATGTCATTGTTTGGTTTGGGAAAGACAACGCAGTTTCTAATGACCCGCCACTGAGCAAGTTTTCCAGTTCGTTTTCCTGAATTCGAAATCGTATGTGGTTGTCTTTGATGCGAATTTTCATGGTTGTTTCTTCCGTGGTTGCCTTTTCCGCGATTCGATTTTTTTAAGTTCAGTCCTCGGAATGGGTTTCCACCCTTTGACTGTGGGTGTAAATATTGCATCTTTCGCCGCGTAAAAATCCGACAAGAGTGATGCCGAGTTCATCGGCGAGGTCGATCGCGAGACTGCTTGGTGCGCCTACGGCGACAATCATTCTGATGCCGGCCATGGCTGCTTTTTGGACCAGTTCAAAGGAAATACGTCCGCTAAGCAGAAGGATTTGGTTGGAGAGATCGGTGAGGTTTTTGGAATTTTGACCATTGATTTCATCCGTTTTGGCATTCATGAGCCATGCGCCAATGAGTTTGTCTAAGGCGTTATGACGTCCTACATCCTCTGCCGTGGCCATGATTTCTCCACCCAGGTTGAATAGGGCACAGCCGTGAATTCCCCCTGTAAATTCAAAGGAAGATTGGGCTTTGCGAAGTATATCGGGCAGTCCAAAAAGTAGACTAGCATTCACCTTCCATTGGGTTTGGGGTAGGGCGATTTTGCATTTGACTTGCACGGCATCGATGGAGGCCTTTCCGCAGACTCCGCAACTGGAAGTGGTGTAAAAATGTCGTTCCATGGAATCAAGATCCACGATCACTGTATCGCGAAGTTGAACCGTGATGCTGCTTTGGTCTTGCGATGCTGCGATGTCAAGGATGTCGCTCGCGGATGTTATGATGCCTTCGGTAAACAAAAATCCGGCGGCCAGGGCTTCGTCGTCTCCGGGCGTGCGCATCGTTATGGCGATATTTTTTTGGGTATTGGGTTCTAGGTTGGCTCCGGTTAATCGGATTTCTAGGGGTTCCTCAACGGCCACGAAATCATTGGTTGATAGGGATTTGCCGTGTTCTAGGCGAATGATTTCTGTGGGTGATATGCTGAGTTTGGTAGACAATGGATGTTTTCTGTGCGGTGGTTGGCGATGGCAATCCGGTGCGATGATATTTTGGGAATGGTTCGTTGCGAGATGCAATTTAGTTTCTAAAATCGGATTTAGCGTGGAAATTGTATTTCAGTGGGGCGGGG
>DDYM01000063.1:0-254 GCA_002347985.1 Bacteroidetes bacterium UBA2234 | reverse complement strand
ATTGGGTTTTTGTAGCAGCAGATTTGCTGATTCATGAGTCCCACGGCGAGGAGATTTGAGAGGATTTCCTCGGTGATATTTCTGTAATCACAGCCCAGGAGGATAAGGTGTTGCGGCAGCGTTTTTTCTTCTTGTTTTTTCGATTCGATGCGCTTTTCTCCAACGGAAAATTGATCCGCTGATGTATTTGCCTCTCTCGAACTCTCATCCAAACCAATTAAGGCCAAATAGCTCAGTAGTCCGGTGAGGGGTCC
>DDYM01000064.1:1627-3091 GCA_002347985.1 Bacteroidetes bacterium UBA2234 | reverse complement strand
AATGCACCAAGTGCCTTGGCATCCAATTGACGTATACCACTGATATAAGGCCTCCATTCTCCTCTACTCCTATTTACATTGTAACCATATCGGTCCATATCATGTTCTTTCACTTTATGAAGTAACGTCCCATAAAGCCCCATCGCCTCCACTTGATCAAAGAACAGACTCTCACCATACAATACACGCATTACATGCGTCAAATACAACATTTGGCCAAAATCCGCCCGCTGAATATACACCAGCAGCAACTCATGCCTTGCCAGCTTTTGCATCAAACGAAATCTCTCTTCGCCCACCAAAAAAAATGCTCTTTTGCTCTTGGTTACCCCNNTCAATCATATCACGCAAACGAACAATCCTTCTATCCAAACTAGGATGTGTTGAATTGTCGTCATTCCCCATATCTTCCAAATGCGTACCATCAGTAATCTCAAGCGTCTTCACCTCCATTTCTACTGCATCCTTCAGTGTTTTTGGNNAATTTATACTCCCCAGATTCGAAGGAATCCAAAGACAATTTGGCCTCCAAAAATGGATATTCGCCATATTTCAACATGTCGAATACAAACACCCCCTCCACCAAATCATATCCCGAACGAACCATCATTTCAAAACCTTTCTCATCCGCCTCCATCTCGTTCTCTTTCGAAAACTGATACACGTCTTTCAAAGACTCATCGTTGTACCTACCTCCCATACCGCCTTTCTTTTTCGACTTTTGTCGCTTGAACTGCTGCAGCGAATGTTTCTGAATGTAGTGCTGAATTTCGTGCGCCAGAATAAATGCCAACTGACTTTCATTTTCAATTCTACTCAACAATCCCACAGTCACAATCACCACTCCATTGCTTGTAGCGTAGGCATTTACCTCATTTGATTTCAACACATAGAATCTCAATGNNTTCCATCAAATCCGTCCTATCATTGGCAGCCAATAATTTTTGACCTACCTCTTCCACAAAAGTTGACATTGGATCGCCAAACAGTATCCTGCCCGACATCAAAAGTTCATCTACCGCAAAAACACTTCGAATGATATGTTCCTCTTCCAGAGCCGCTTCTTTTTTACCCAAATCTTTATTCTCATATTCCGCTAGGGCTTTATCTATTTTTTCAACNNTGAAATCCCTGTCAATAATACTACCAACAAAAGAAATGTATTCAACGCACCTCTTCGATTTGTCTGAAACAGGCATCGAAAAACAAACAATCTCAACTTATTATTCATCGTTGCAAATTAACCGCAACAATTCCGGCAAAAAAAATTGCCAATAAAAAGGGACCAAACAATCCTGCTGGCCCCTGGTTTTACTGAATATGAAGAACTTAAAACAAATCTTTCAATTTGTCGAAGAATGACTTTTCTTTTGAAGACGGCTTAAAATTATCAGCATTGCCCAATTTCTCAAGCAAAGCCTTTTCCTCGCTGCTCACTTTTGTAGGAACGTAAACATTAAGAAT
>DDYM01000064.1:1015-1588 GCA_002347985.1 Bacteroidetes bacterium UBA2234 | reverse complement strand
AATCGCAGCATCTTGCCTGGCTGGGTACCTGCATCAATTTTGATTCTCACCTTGCCATCCAACGTGGGCACCTCAACGCTATCACCCAAAGCCGCTTGAGAGAAACTCAACCACAAATGATAAATTACATTGTTGTCTTCACGGGTCAACTCTTCGTGTGGAATTCCTTCNNNNACCAAGACAATCAAATCTCCGGCAGAACCTCCACCAGGACCATAATTCCCCTTCCCGCTCATGCTCAATTGCATACCTTCCGCAACGCCACCTGGAATGCGAATACTCGTCTCGATTTCCTGGGAGATCAAACCTTGTTCGTTGGCTTCTTTGGGTTTGCTTTCAATCATCTTACCCATGCCCGAACAAACTGGACAGGGGCTATTGGTGGCCATCTGACCCAAGAANNTTCTGCACTCTTCGCACCGAACCCGAACCGTTACATTGCTTACACGTGGCATATTTCACCCCCTCAGCCTGCACCATTCTGCGATACTTCACTGTTTTCTCAACCCCAGATTTCATCTCGGGCAATGTCAGTTTGATCTTGATGCGAATATTGGATCCAGCAGATCTTCT
>DDYM01000064.1:651-824 GCA_002347985.1 Bacteroidetes bacterium UBA2234 | reverse complement strand
TTTTAACTACCAACTACAACCTTGGCAAAACGAATTACCTTATCATTCAAATAATATCCCTTTTCCACTTCATCAATTACCTTGCCCTTCATGTCGGGCGTAGGCGCAGGGAACTGAGTTATCGCCTCGTGAATCTCTGCATCAAAAATCTCACCGATGCTTTCCATGGCTTT
>DDYM01000064.1:239-471 GCA_002347985.1 Bacteroidetes bacterium UBA2234 | reverse complement strand
CTTCTTGTTCCTGCGTAGAGGTCGCATTGTCACCGTGCCCATCAACCACATCACCATTGTTTTCGTGATCTTTCAAGGGCTCTTCATTCACCGATTTATCTTTATTTTTAGGCATTGCTCTCTGCTACTTTCAATTTTATTGCCAATTATGGTGAAATGCCATATTGTCATACGAACTATTCTGCAGAATTTGCGTTATTTGTTATTATTCAAGCAACATGTTTACCGGTAT
>DDYM01000064.1:0-200 GCA_002347985.1 Bacteroidetes bacterium UBA2234 | reverse complement strand
GTCGAAAAATTAGCCAAAGTGATTGCCATCAACCCCAAGGGGAGCAATGTAGATTTCACTTTTGAATCAGACTTGGCGTCTGAATTAAAAATCGACCAAAGTCTATCTCACAATGGGGTTTGTTTAACGGTGACTGGCATCGCGGAAAATACATATTCCGTAACAGCCATTCAGGAAACGCTGCAAAGAACCAATTTGGG
>DDYM01000020.1 GCA_002347985.1 Bacteroidetes bacterium UBA2234 | reverse complement strand
GCAGCAGCGGATTGTATCGAAGACCACAGCAAATAAAATTCCAAGGAAACTGATGCGCATTATTTGTTTGCGCGTGCAATGATCTCCTCCACGACGCTTGGATCTAACAGTGTACTGGTATCTCCCAAATTCGACACATCCCCCTCCGCAATTTTTCGTAAAATTCTTCGCATGATTTTACCGCTTCGTGTTTTAGGTAGGCCCGGCACCACAAGGATTCTATCCGGTTTAGCGATTGGACCAATTTCCTTTGAAACGGTATTCAACACTTCCGTTTGCATGGTTTTCTCATCATAAGAACCTGCATCCAAAATCACATACGCAAAAATTCCTTGTCCTTTAATGTCATGCGGATATCCTACTACGGCACTTTCAATGACGCGCTCGTGCATATTGATAGCATTCTCCACTTCAGCCGTTCCAATGCGGTGACCACTCACATTCAATACGTCGTCTACCCTACCCGTAATTCGGTACATTCCTTCGGCATCGCGCATGCATCCATCCCCCGTAAAATACTTGTTAGTATACACCGAAAAATAGGTCTGGCGACAGCGTTCATGGTCGTTGTAGGTTGTTCGAATCATCCCTGGCCAAGGAAATTTAATGCATAAGTTTCCATTCACCTCATTCCCTTCAATCTCCTCCCCTTGATCATCCACCAAACACGGTTGAATTCCAGGTAAGGGTAAGGTAGCATAGGAAGGCTTCGCAGGCGTAATTCCCGCCAAATTGGAAATCATAATTCCTCCCGTTTCGGTTTGCCACCAGGTATCTACGATCGGACAGTTATTTTTCCCAATGTGGTCATCATACCAATGCCATGCTTCTTCGTTGATGGGTTCGCCCACGGTTCCGAGGACTTTTAGCGATGGCATTTTGTGATTTAGGACCCATTCATCGCCGGCGCTCATGAGGCTTCGAATGGCGGTGGGGGCGGTGTAAAGGATGTTGACGTTGTGTTTTTCAACAATCTCCCAAAAGCGATTTGGGTTGGGGTAGGTGGGGATGCCTTCAAACATCAATGTTGTTGCACCTGCGGTGAGCGGACCATACAAAATATAGCTATGGCCAGTGATCCAGCCGATGTCTGCGGTGCAAAAATGGACCCAGCCGCGTTGGTATTGAAAGGCGTTGGTAAAGGTGTAATGCGTCCAAACCATATATCCGCCGCAAGTATGAACCACTCCTTTGGGTTTTCCTGTGGATCCGCTAGTATAGAGAATGAATAGGGGGTCCTCGGCTTCCATGGTCTCCGCGGGTGAATGAATGGCCTCCTCGATATTCACTTTGGCTACGGCGTCTTTCCATCGTACGTCGCGTCCTTCCTTGATTTCAATTTCGATGTTTGTTCGCTCGTAAACCCAAACTGTTTTTACGCTGCTACAGTGTTGAAGGGCCTCATCGATAATCGATTTTAACGGAATGTCTTTTGCCCCTCGATAAGCCCCATCGCAAGTGATGATGGCGGTTGCTTGCGCATCGTTTACTCTGTCGGCAACGCTGTGGGCGCTAAATCCCCCAAAGATCACGGAATGAATGGCACCCACCCGGGCACAAGCCAAAACTGCAATGGCCAATTCCGGTAACATGCCCATATAAATGCAAACGCGATCGCCTTTTTTGATGTTTCCTTTTCGGAGGACTTCAGCAAAAACGCAAACCGCCTCGTGTAACTCTTTGTAGGTGTATTTTTTGCTCTCCTCGTTCGGGCTATTGGATTCCCAAATCAACGCCATGTCATCGCCCCGTTCCAGCAGATGTCGGTCCAAACAATTTTCTGTAATATTCAACTGCGCCCCATCAAACCATCGCACCTTGGGCTCTTCAAAGTTCCAGTTTAACACGCGATCCCATTTGCGCTTCCAAGTAAAATCGTTCGCAACATCGGCCCAGAATTCTTCGGGCTTTTCGATACTTTCGTTGTACTGTTTTTGTTGATCTGAGAGAGTGAGAATCTGGTTGGGATACTGCATAATTCAAATTTCTGCAATTGGGTTGGTGGAAGCAAGTATTTGCATCGCTTTGTTTGCTTGTTGTAACAAATTTCAAAATAATTGCTAGTTTTGTCTTGTTATGACAGATAAAACGAAAAACATCGTACAATGGATTGCTGCCGGATTGGTAGGCGCCATTTTCCTCATGAGTGGTACTATGAAGCTGAATCTACCTGCCGAAGCTGTTTCTCAGATGGCGAATCAGGGGGTCACTCCTGCAATGGCTAAGAACTTGGCTATCATTGAGATTCTTAGTGCTATTTTGTTTTTGATTCCTCGCACCAGCGTATTGGGTACTTTGTTGTTGACCGCCTACATGGGTGGTGCTATCGCAACGCATTTTACCCATGCTCAGCCTTTGATGGCTCCTTGTGTGATTTTGGCCATCGTTTGGATTGTTTCCGTTTGGCGCAATGCTGAATTGAAAACACGTCTTTTCGGACAGTAATTGTCTGCTGATTTGAATTTTATGGGTTGTTAGAACATCAGGGTGGGAATCCTTTTCCAATGCCTACCTTTGTAGTATTGGAACATTTCATTGAACTAGGAATTGCGCAGCCTATTATCGACGCGCTTTCCGCACAAGGGTATACCACCCCAACACCCATTCAAGCCCAAGCCATACCTGCTGCCTTAGCCCACAACGACATCCTCGGAACGGCCCAAACAGGAACAGGTAAAACCGCGGCCTTCTCCATCCCAATTATTCAAAATTTGATGTCGTCTACCCGTGACCGTAGAACGATCAAAGCGTTGATATTAACCCCCACACGTGAACTTGCCTTACAAATTGATGAAAGCATTGCCGCCTATTCCAGCAATGTAAAAATCAGCCATGCGGTAATTTTTGGCGGTGTGAGTCAGAATCCCCAAGTGGATGCCATCAAACGCGGTGTTGAAATTATGACAGCTACGCCCGGACGTTTGTTGGATTTAATGCAACAAGGTTTTATTGATTTGCGAAATGTTGAGTTTTTTGTGCTCGACGAGGCGGATCGCATGTTGGATATGGGTTTTATTCACGATGTAAAAAAGGTGATTGCGAAATTGCCAACAAAACGTCAGACCCTTTTCTTTTCTGCCACCATGCCTGCGGAAGTGGTAAAATTGAGCCAGAATATTTTGATTGATCCTGTTCGGGTTTCTGTGGCACCGGTATCAACCACCGCCGAAAAAGTTACTCAGCAGTTGTTTTATGTGGATCAGAAGAATAAGCGGTTTTTGTTGCGACATTTATTGGACTCATCGGCCGTTGAAATTCCTTCGGTTTTGGTATTTACGCGTACAAAGCATGGTGCGGACAAAGTGGTGAAAGACTTGGTGAAGTTGAATATCACAGCCCAAGCCATTCATGGAAATAAAAGTCAGAATGCAAGACAGACGGCTTTGTCGAACTTTAAAAATCGCACAACCCGCGTTTTGGTGGCTACGGACATTGCAGCCCGCGGAATTGACATTGATGAGCTAACGCACGTGATCAATTACGAAGTTCCAAATATCCCTGAAACCTATGTGCATCGCATCGGGCGGACGGGTAGAGCGGGGAATAGCGGCGTAGCGTGGTCATTTGTGGATCGCGAGGAAGTTCCTTACATCAAAGACATTCAGAAGTTGATCAAGCAGGAAATTCCTGTGGAGACAAGTCATCCATATTTGCCCGGAACGCATGTGGCCGAGGCCAATGATGCCAAGCCTTTTTACAACGATGGAAACAACGGCAATCAGCGTGTGGCGAGGAAGAAAGCGAATCTCAAGAACAATTCGGGGTTCTCAAATGCGGGCGGAGGTTCTGATCGCAGAGATCAGCCGTCAAATGATGCGCCGAAGCCAAAACCCGCCGGTCCGCCAAAGCCATTTACGCGCTTCAAACCCCGCGATTAATTCTTTGCCGGAAACAAGTCCATTGGCATCATCTCAAAAGCCGCCCTTACCGTGAGTTGGTTGAATGGGTATTTGCTGGTTTTTTGGATATGGTAATTTCCAGGAGAAACGTCAGATACTTCCAAGTGAACACCGCCTTGTTGGTCGTAAACAATTGCAATCAATCGAGCATGGGAACCTTCGGGGAATTGATGCATCGCATAGGCATAACCCGTTTGTTCTTGTCTGATTGTAGAGGGTGCGAGCAACGCGTTGATATCGCTAAAATTCAAGTAAACCAGAGCCCTAGCATGATCCACTTTGTATGTGATAGAATCGTCGCTTTTTTTGTATTTGCTAAATCGATCGCAGTTGACCAGGTGGGTTGAATAGGATTCCAACGCCCAGTTTCCGCCATTGTTGGTTGCCATTTTGCCCAATCCAGCGACAACCGGAGGTAGGGGTAATTGTTTGATTGTATTAAAGTTGGCGTCTAAAGTGGAAAAGCGAATGACAATTGATTCGGGCAGGCCAAAACTGTCGTTGAATTTTGCTTTCGGAGCCGACATTAACAGTTCGCGGAAATAATCGAATTGATCTGAGATGATGCTGCTCGCGGCTTGAGAAGAATCAATCAATTGAACGTCTGTGATTTCTCCCGTTTTACTGAATGTTAACCTCGCTGGGAAAACAATACCATCCATTTTGATTCGTTTTTTTAAGTCTTTGCTGATTTTTGCATTGTTGTAAAACCATTGACTGAGGGGCATATCATCGCCTAGGTCGTTGACGATCAAGCTGTGCGCAACGCCATTGACTGAGCGGGTGATGGGCAATAACGAAAGTGTGAATTTTCTATTTTTTATGTCGCTGCCCTCGCTATTGTTGGCAGTTTGACTGTTTGCAGTGGCCGCATTCGGGTTGTTTGTCCAAGTGGTTTGGTTTCCGCCAACGCCATAAAACGTTTCAAAACCCTCTTTGTAGGCCGAATTTCCCTCGATTTTATAGGATTTGCCATCGGCGATGCGAACGTCTGCATTTCCGGATTTGGCATTGATATCGATCATTCCACCACTTTCCAGTGCTTGTCCGTCCGACGTGCTACTGCTAAGTCCGGCTGATGCGAAATCGGTCTTGCTTTGAAAATGTTGCACACTCAGTTGAACTCTGCCTAAAACGGGGTTGCCCATCGCATCGGAAAAAGCATTTTCAGGAAACTTCAAAGTGATTCCCGTTTTTGTTTTGATTTCAAAGGCCTTCTCTGCGTGGTTGATATCGAACGTCTCGATTTTGGGAGCCATCGCCTTTAAGGTGTCCAATGCGCCAGTTTTGATCAACCAAGGGTCTTGGTATACCGCGGGATTGGGACAATGGTACATTTTGAATTGATTTTGACTGCTCAGAAATGGCACGTGGGTTACGCCGTTTTTGTCGGGAATATAAAGGGGTGCCGAATAAACAGGCTCAGACATTTGGCCAGAACCGACTTGCTGAGGCGTTCTGTTTTGGGGGTAATAAATGGGAAAGGGGTAGGATGGCGTTGAAGGCGCGGGTATTCTTGGTCGATTTTGAATTGATGGTGGACGTTGATTGGATGGGGATTGTTGCGTGGGTCGCGACGGTGGATTGAATTGCGGTTTGCTTGGCGTTCTCGGGATGTTTTTCGGGAATTCCAAGTTTTGCGCTCCGATGTTGGCGATTGTCCAAAGGGTAAAAACTGTCATAGACAGGGAAACTTTTGCGAATGCTTTATTGATTTCCATACGAATCGATGATTGTCAAATTGTGTACCAAATATCCAACAATTTACTTTGTTTCAATGGTTTGTGAAGGGTTAGGGCAATAAAAATGCAATTATCGAAGTAAAAAAGCATCAACTTTCAGGAATCCTTTGCAAATGACATTCGTAAGGCGTATTTTTGCACCCTCATTGGAGAGATGGCAGAGCGGTCGAATGCGGCGGTCTTGAAAACCGTTGACTGTTACAGGTCCGGGGGTTCGAATCCCTCTCTCTCCGCTGGATACAGTTCGCAACTGTTTGAAAAGTGTGTAAGTCGTTGATTTACACACTTTTTTTTGTTCTTTACTTTCCGAAAATGTTCGCGTTTGTACGCCAACTGGGTTTCCTTCTGGTGCCCCCTTTTTGAAAATGCAAAAAGGGTCTTATGTATTCCTGTCCTTTGGTATGGTCAATTTGTCAGATTATTTCATTTTTTTGAATGGGTTCATCGGTGAAATGAACTTTGGTTTTTTGTGTTTTTTAACCTTTAGGATTAAAGATTTGTTTTTAAATTTAACCTAAAGGTGTATATTTGTGTGTAATATTTTAACCTATAAGTTATGTCGTCAATACAAAAAACACTGATTCAAAAGCAAATGGATGAATTGATCCAATCCTTTGTTTCGGGCAAACAGAATGCGCAAACATCGGCTGGTTGGATTCAATCCGCGCGTTTGGCCCTTGGTATGTCGTTGAGACAACTTGCAGAAAGGGTAGGTGTTTCGGTCAGCGCGCTCACTAATTTCGAAAAGAGAGAGCAGACCGATTCAGTATCACTTGCCACGTTGAAAAAAGCGGCAAATGCAATGGATATGGAATTGGTGTATTACTTCAAGCCGAAGGATGGTTCTATCAAAAATGCTGTTGAGAAACAGGCCAGAAAAAAGGCGCAGGAAATTCTAAACCAATCCAATCAAACAATGAAATTGGAAGATCAAGAGACCAATTCTTCAACTCAGGAACTAGAATTAGAAAGGCTGACCAAGGATATCATGAGTAAAATGCCTCAGAATCTATGGGATTGATATTGACCTATCAGGAAGGGCAAACTCCTTTAGACCCTGAGCAGATCAATGGTTTGAAAATCAAAACAATTTCCACGCAGCAGCAATTGAATGAATTTGAGCAAACCAACATCAATGAAGCTCTACAATGGTTGAATTCTAAAAGAAAAATCAAAGCTGTGTTGTCGGAAGAGTTTATGATTCAGCTGCATAAACGAATGCTGGGAATGGTATGGAAATGGGCTGGGCAATTTAGGAAAACTGAAACCAACATCGGAATTGATTGGACAAGAATATCAATGGAACTAAGGTTACTCGTTGAAGACGCAAATTTTTGGGTTGAGCATCAGACTTATCTACCTGAAGAAATTGCAATCCGATTTAAGCACCGTTTGGTATCTATTCATTGCTTCCCCAATGGAAATGGTAGGCATTCCAGAATCATGGCAGATTTGATTGCTTTGCATGTGTATGGATTGAATAAATTCAGTTGGGGTAATAGCAGTTTGGTTGATAGCTCTGAGCAGCGTAAAATGTATCTCAATGCGCTGAAATTGGCCGATAATGGTGATTTTTCTCAACTGATAAAGTTCGCACGTTCTTAAGCATCCTTGTAAAAGTTGGTCATATTGACTGCCAGCGCCGCTTGCATTAGGTCCCAGGATTTCGAATCCAAAAGGGTCGTATACAATTCCCGTCTATTTTGTGATGATAAGCCACCGAAATGGGTCAATTTATTTAATTATTCCAGCATGCTTTCCGAATCTCGATTCGTATATTTACGTATATATACGGATATTTTATGGGTTTGAATCAGATGTTTTTTTCGTATATTTGCGTATAAATACGTATATTCTATGAGTTTGAAAATACATACATTGAAGCTTGACATGGGCATGAAACTCATGACTGAGCTGAGTAAAATAGATCGTTTTGATGCTTCTTGGGCTTCCATAGAAAAGCGTGAAGGAGCATCGTTAAAGCAACTAAAATCAATTGCTACGGTGAGAAGTGTAGGTGCTTCAACTAGGATTGAAGGCTCTAAAATGACTGATGATGAAGTAGCGGTGTTGATTGGAAATTTAGACGTGTCAAAATTAGAAGAAAGAGATGAGCAAGAAGTGGCTGGCTATTTTGAAACATTAGATATAATAACTGAAAGCTATGAATCCATTGGCGTGTCAGAAAGCCAAATTAAAAACTTGCATAAAATATTGATGCAACATGGAGAAAAGGATGCATGGCATAGAGGGAATTACAAGCAAGTTAGTAATGCTGTAGAGGCTAATTTGGTTGACGGAACCAAACAAATTGTATTTAGAACAACGGAGCCAGGATTGGCAACCCAAGATGCCATGATGCAGTTGTTTGATTGGTATAATAATGACAAGGAAACAATTCCTTTAATTAAGGCAGCTCTGTTTGTGTATGAGTTTTTAAGCATTCACCCTTTTCAGGATGGCAATGGAAGATTAAGTAGATTGCTTGGCAGTTTGTTGTTGTTGAAAAATGGGTATTCCTGGATTCAATACGTCAGTTTTGAACATGAGATTGAAAGTAGGAAGTCGGAGTATTACAAAGTGCTCATGCAAACACAGCGCAACAGACCAGGAGAAAACGTAACAGAGTGGCTTGCGTTTTTTTGCAGCTGTATGATAAACATTCAAGAGCAATTGATGAGTAAATTGGAGGAAAACAGAACGGACAAGCCACTTTCACAACGTGATAAACGCATTTTGTTTTTTATTCAAAACCATGCTGGGAGCGGCTCAGGAGAAATAGCAAAAAAACTTGATATGGCATTGCCAACAGTTAAAAAGTCTTTGGGAGAATTGGTTTCAAAAGGAATTATTACGAAAGAAGGACAAGGTAAATCAACTGCATATTTTGTGGTTTAAAGGTGTTTAATTGTTGTAAAAAAATTGGTGAGATTTCCAGAATTCAATCAATTGTCAACAATGCGCTGAACAATGCCAACCGGGCGGGGAAATCGATCAGCTGAGTCCACAGCTGTGGACTGGAGCGCATTCCAATTAGTTATTTACAGAGCCTCCCTAGTTCTTTGCTGTATCAATCCCCTTCAATTCTATGTTTTCACAGGTGCAACAATTGCAATGGTATTGTGCGATGAGTTATATCGCCAATCATGGACCCAATGGGGCAGGTGCTTTTGGTTTCGGCGCGATAACCGATACTTTGCACAAACCCCATATCGTGGTCGCGAAAAAGAGTTGGGTGGGGGATTATGTGGAATTTGAAATTCGACTCAAATCATAACCCCCCTTGAATGTTCTGGCCAACTCATTTAATGGTTACGCTACAACAAACCAGCGAGTCCTTCGTAATCGTTTAAGTAGTCCAACATGTTGCTGCGACATCTTTTGAGTTCAGCAAACAGGCTTAGTTAAGATTTTCCGAAACCTGAGTTGTAGGCAATGGTGGGTTGGAATTGATGAAATTTGCGGTAATCCTTAAAATTCAATCAGTTGAGTTGCGATAATCCGTTTTTTATGTAGATAACAATTTGGTTGATTTGATTTATGAAAAAAATAATAAACTTTACATTGATGTGTGCTGCTTGCACCATCATTTCGCTGTCGGGTTGCAAAAAATATGAAGATGGCCCTGGTCTTTCTCTTCGTTCTAAAAAATCACGTGTTGCGGCAACTTGGGAATTCAAAAAAGTGAAATTATCCTCCGTTGACGTAACTTCTAACTTTTTGGATTACACATGGGAAATGAAAAAAGACGGGCAGTTCAACGTGGTATCAAGCGGCTACATTGATCATGGTAAATGGGATTTTGCATTAGACAAAGAGGCAATTGATTTCCGATATGATGATGGTACGATTGAGAGATATGATATCAAGAGATTGACTGCGAAAGATCTTTGGATGGAATTTATTGATTCTGGCGACACCTTGTACATTGAATTGTCTGCCAAGTAAAAAACTTAATTAATTGAATTCGACGGACCGGCATAGCAATAGATCATTGTGTAAGTAGACCTAAAATTCGTACTGGATAAAATTCGGCAAAAAACCCTAAATTGCCCCCGTCTAATGAATCAACTCAAAAGGAAGTAGTGGTGGGTTTGCCGTACTTACACAGGCAAAAAGTTAATAGGGTTCTAATTTGTGGTTTCTGTGAAAAACTTTTTTATTGCGTAACTAATTGATTATTAATGGGAATGCAACGAAAATGCAAATTCCCTCTCTCCGCCCGAAAAGAAAAAAAAACCAGCCTTGCTGGGTTTTTTTCTTTTCGATATGTTCGGTTACAATCGCTGTAATGCATTCAATCCATCAGCACTCAATCC
>DDYM01000018.1:10881-14617 GCA_002347985.1 Bacteroidetes bacterium UBA2234 | reverse complement strand
TCACCAAAAATATCGCCCAGACTCAGCATGAAATCGGGGTTGTCTTTTGCTTGGTTTTCTAGGGTGACCTTGTACATGTTGGCAACGCCTTTTTTGTCGTACAAGTGTTCGTCCGCTTCAATGGTGAAAGTGAACTCACTGCCTGCAGGTCGTTGCGTATGAAAATGATGCTCAGGCTCCTTGGTGAAGTTTGTGGCACTGGGCAATTTGAAATTTACGCGATAATAGTATTGGGTATTGGGGTAGAGGTTGTGGAGATCTACCTCGTCGGGTTTTACCGATTTGTGACTGATGGTGGGTGTTGTTTTGGTGTAGATACCGGGGGTGGTGCCGTATTCGATGAAAAAGTCGACGTCCTTCGAGAATTGAATGCTCACCGTAATTGATGTGTCGGTAGGACGTCCGAGCACGATGGTATTGGTTTGAGCGGTTGTGAAATTGGGGATTAAGAGGCCGAAGAAAAACAGGGCAATTGCAATGGATTTCTGAAGTAGTGGCTTTGTTGTTTTGAGTACTGTTTGAATCCTATGCGATTGAGGATAGGACAAAAGTAAGTAGTGTTTTCTCATTGTTTTACGTTGTGAACTTTTGTAATAGACCCATGATTGGCGTCTTTGGTTTAATGGGGTTTTGAAAAAAACCGAACATTTTTTATGACATTTCTGTGACAAAAACACTTAATGTAATTTTCGTTTGTGTGAGGTGTTGATTTTAATGACGATGCGATGGGTCTTTTTGTATAAAAGTGAAATGATAAAAATTAAACAAGAGCAAAATGCTCGCGCAAATCTTATTGTTTAATTTACAATAATTAAATTTTCTCTTAAGTTTGTTATCAAACTAAAAATACTCAAATGAAAAAATTGTACTCTTTTTTATCGATTGGCTTTTTGGCGCTCAGCGCGATAGGTCAATCTACACAAGATGTCACTTTTAAAGTGGACATGAACAATTACACCGGTGCTGCATTTTCTGGTGTATATGTGAATGGAAATTTCAACGGTTGGTGTGGATCATGTAATGCTTTAACAGATGCCAATAAAGACGGTGTTTGGGAAGGTACGATCAACATCAAAGCAGATTCAATTGAATACAAATTCACATTGGATGGTTGGACTGGTCAGGAAGCCTTAACTCCAGGTACTACTTGCACAAAAACAACCTCTGGATATACAAACCGTTTTATCAAATTGAGCGGAAATGTAACCATCGCAACGGTATGTTGGAATAGCTGTTCAGCTTGTACCAAAGTAACAAGCAAATCAGTGACTTTTAATTGCAACATGAAGCAATACACCAAAGCATTTACTGATGTTTATGTTGCGGGTACATTCAACGGTTGGTCTGGAAATGCAAACAAAATGACCGACCCTGATGGAGACAAAATCTACAGCACAACTTTGACTTTGACTGATGATTCAATCGAATACAAGTTCGAGGTAGACAACTGGAAAGACGACGAGAAATTGACTGCTGGAACTCCTTGTGTTAAGACTACAGGTGGTTACACGAATCGTTTTGTAAAATTGACAGGTAACAAGACTTTGGACAACGTATGTTGGGCTAGTTGCGATGCTTGTACCAACGATGTTACTTTCAAAGTAGACATGAAAAACTACAAAGGTGCAACCTTCACTAGTGTTTATGTAAATGGTAATTTTAATGGATGGTGCGGATCATGCAACGTGATGACCGATGCTGACAAAGACGGAATTTGGGAAGTGAAATTGCCATTGCCACAGGATTCAATTGAATATAAGTTTACTTTAGATGGTTGGACAGGTCAAGAAACTTTGACTCCTGGAACTCCTTGCGTGAAGACAACTTCTGGATTTACCAACCGTTTCTTGAAATTCAGTGCTCCTACTGTATTGAATGCGGTTTGCTATGAGTCTTGTGACGTTTGTGGTTCTTCTTCTGGTTTGAATGCGGTGAACATCGCTTCATTGAATTTGTATCCTAACCCAACCCAAGGTTTAATCAATTTGAATTTGGGATTGACACAGAAAGAAACTGTTAGTGTAGTAGTTTATGATGTTCAAGGAAACAAATTGTTCAGCAAAACCTTAACGGGTGCTGCTGTGAACGAAACCATTGATATGACTGCGCATTCTGCTGGTGTTTACATGGTTAGCGTTTCAACTTCTAAAGGAACAATCCGTAAGGAGTTTGTTTTGAATAAATAATCATTCATTTATATTTCCAAAAGAAAGGGGGCCAATTGGCCCCCTTTCTTTTTTTATTATCACTCCGGAATAAACTCAAACGATTTTAAAATTACCTCTACCGGTTTGTTGTCGCTCGGAGGCAGTCCATTCAACAACCAAAGATTAATCCTGGCATTGGTAGTCGCTCCCGGGGCGGGAATTACAATAGGATTGGACGATATCCCCCCTTCAATTTTCACTCGGGGTTGGTTGGATTTATCGAATCGCCATGAAGCAATTTGCTCAGAACCGGGATATTGATCGCCGGAATAGCTGGCCCATGTAATTTCGTTGGGTGTCCATTTGAAGGCATGTGTGGTTGTCTTTTTTAACTTACTCACCAACATCGTTGGCTTATATGTTCTTTCTGCGTAAGGCGTAGAATTCTCAAAGGAAACCGGTTGTACAGATGTTGTGAGCATGAGAGAATCAGAAGCCTTAAACCATTTTGAAAATTCGATATCCACTTCGCTGTTTCCTTGATCCTGGAAAGTGTTGTTGTCCCAAGTGAAAAGACCTAGCACAACGCGATCATTGAAATTGGAAATGTCGCTGTCCACCGTGAAGATGTACGTCCCATATCCCGTATTCGCGGTGTTTATGATTTCGCTGGTTTGCCATTTGCCGTTGATATAAGCGATTTGCATGTGCAATCTACCTTGTTTGTCTACCCAGACGCAGCTATCGCCATTGAAATAACAAGGACCGGGTCCAACGGGTGTTGAACTCGATTTGATCTTCCAGCCATAACCAGAGAAAACGAGATCGCCAGAATCTTTGATTACGTGTTTTCCCGTTGGTGGGTCGGATTGTTCGCAAGACGTTCCAATTGAAGTCAGTGCAATAAGTCCTGCGATGCCGGTTTGTAGCAACCAGTTTTTTCTATTTGGGCGAGGGATGATACTGTCTTTCATTGATTTACCTTAGGGTTACAGTTTGTTTAAGCGTACCAACCATGAAGGTGATATCGCCGGGTTCGATGATTCGTTGCAGGTCTTTGTTAATAAAACTGATGTTTGAAAGCGGAATCCAAATGTCCGCGAGGTAACTTTCTCCCGGTTTTAACAATGGCGATTTGACAAACCCACAGAGTTTTTTACTGCTTGGGGTAATGCTCGCAAACTCATCTCGATAGTATACTTGGACAACTTCTTTGCCGGCCATTTTGCCAGTGTTGGTGATTTTTACTCGACACATGAAACCTTTTCCGTTGAGGTTTTTTTCTACTGGGTTGCCGTTTTTTATCACCGATGGAAATTCCGCCTCACTGATATTGAAATCGGTCATTTCAAAGGTGGTGTAACTCAGTCCATGTCCAAAATCGAACAAGGGGTTATAGGCGTTTGTTCCAAATTGAATGTCGTTCTTTTCTGCGTTTTTGTGATCGTAATGAACCACATCGCCGGCGAATCTTGGATAGGTATAAGGCAGTTTGCCCGAGGGGTTGGTGGTTCCCAGTAGGACATTTACGATGGCTGTTCCGCCTGAATTTCCAGGTAGATAGGCTTGGATTACAGCTTGTGAGGCGT
>DDYM01000018.1:0-10850 GCA_002347985.1 Bacteroidetes bacterium UBA2234 | reverse complement strand
TTTTTTGCTCTAAAATACTCATAGATGCTGCGATCATTGGGGTCGATTTCGGCTTCAAGTTCGTTGATGTTCCCTGGGATTTCGGTTCCGGGTTTTTCGCCCAGGCAGAAGATCGCAACGGTGGGAGTGCTGCTGATTTCTTTCTGCATTTTCTTTGTAATCAGGCTTTTGGCATCCGAACCATATAAATGTGTAATCTTACCATACTTAATTCCTTGCCATGCGTTGTTGACTCTCAGCTCTTCGAGTATTGTAGGGTAGTTGGGATTGTGTTGGTATTGTGAATCGGTTCCTTGCCAGGTGTTAGACCAAGCTCCATTGAGGATGTTTAGGTTGTTGGCGGCGTTCCCAAAAATAAAAACGTTGTGGTTGGGATTCAGGGGTAAAATGGAATTGTTATTTTTTAGCAGTGTGATGCTTTCTTCGGCGGCTTGCAGAGCAGCATTTTTGTATTCTTCACAAGCGAATTTTGGATATTCCACGGCCGTTGGATTGAACAAGCCCAGTTGCTGTTTCACGTATAGTATCCTTGCCACGGATTCATTGATTCTCCACATGGGTACTTCTCCCGATTTTACTAGGTCGATGAGCAATTCTGTGAACTGATAGTCATTGGGCGTCATCGACATGTCGATCCCGGCATTGATGGCCAGTTTCACGGCCTCGCGCAGCGAGGCCGCCACTTTGTGGGTTGTATGCAATTTGTAAATGTCTTCCCAGTCCGTGACCGCCAATCCCTTGAACCCGAGTTCTGTGCGGAGTAATTTGGTTAAAATGTCGGGGTTGATGTGAACCGGTGTTCCGTTGATCTCTCCAGAGTTAATCATCACCGTGAGTGCACCCTCTTCAATCGCCTTTTCAAAAGTGGGTAAGAAATACTCCCTCAATTCACGTTCAGATATCCAGGCCGGCGTTCTGTCCTTCCCGCTCAAAGGGTAGCTGTATCCCAAGAAATGCTTCATGCAGGCCGAAACATGGTAAGGGTCGATGCCTTGTGGTACATGATTCTCGATATGCAACGATTCCGTGATATTCACTGTGTTCCAATTTTGGTCGAATAATGGGCCTCGCAACGACATATCCAATCCTTGATATCCACGGATACAGGCAGATGTCATTGACTTTGCAAGGAAAACGTCTTCGCCGTAGGTTTCAAAAAACCTCGACCACAGGGGTTGACGACCTAAATCCAAAACAGGAGAAAAATTCCAAGGAATACCGCTGGCTCTGACTTCATAGGCGGTTATTTCTGCCGCTTGGGTGACCAAATCTGGGTTCCACGTTGCCGCCTGTCCGATTTGCTGTGGGAACATGGTTGCCCCCATCGTATAATTGGCTCCATGAATCGCATCAATACCAAACAAAACAGGAACATTGGGTAGGTATTTCTTGTTTGCCGCCGCAATGTCGCTGTGAATCTGTTTCCAGTTTTCTAGGCTGATAGTCCCTGAGCCACAGCCTACATTTAGTATAGATCCAACGTGGTATTTCTCAAAAGCGATGCGCAGTTTGTCGGCATCAATGGTCTGCGGCTGTGTTAGTGCGCACGTTGCTCCTTTTGCGATAACCCCCAAATCGATTTGGGTCATTTGGCCTACTTTCTCCTCCAACGACATCGATGCGATGATTTTTTCCATTGGTGTTTGGGGAATTTCGCCACCTATCGCTGCTGGGGTAGAAGCCTTTTGAGCCATAACTGCCGTAGGCGATATCGCCATTGAAAGAAGAACAAAAAATAGGAGATTGGACTTTCGCATAATTTGAAATTACAGGGGTTTGAAACAAATGTTATCGATCAAGATCTCGCCGTCGGCTTCTAATTGTAGTATGAACTGTTTAATCATTGATGGGTCTGTTTTGAAGGATTCAAAGGGGAACATCGACAGTGGAATTGAAACTTCTGTCCAACTGCCATTTGAGATCGGCGTAGTGATTAGTTTTGATGAAAAACCGAGCCAACATTGTGCTCCGGTATAATCTTCAAAAGCAATGGCAAAGGGAAGTGAACGGATTGTATCGCTGGTACTTTTAAATTGAAACGAGAGCCGCGCTGCCTCGCGAATGCCACTGATGTCTTTGGGTTGCCAATTGTCCCAGCCGATACCCATACCAATCCAAGTGCATCCGCCACCGATTTTATCCCAAGTTAAACGGATATAATTGTTTCCTTTTTGGGCGATTCCGCTTTCTTTCTTGATTTGAACGCATTTGGGTTCTTTGGAAATCCATACTTGCTGTCCCAACTCTTCATCCAACAATTGCAGGGCATAAAAGCCATTGATATTGGGACTTTCGGGTGCTGAAGCGATATCGTATAACCCTTGTTTTTTTGGATGCAACCATTTCCCCTTCACCGAAACTGTGTCCATTTTTTGAATGGCTTCGGTATCGGATTGCGCAACAAGTAACGCAGGGACCATCGCAAAGAAAATCCAAGCCAATCCAAGCCAACCACCGCGATGTAGATGCCAAATCATAGTATGTTGTCCACTCTGGGTCATCCTTACAACTCTAATGGTCCCTTTTCGGTGAACATAATACAATCAACTTTCGTGCTCGCAGCGCCGTTGGAAGGATTTGCCAAATGAAGCATACTCACCATAACAAGCGAATTCGGATTGTGTCTACTGTTTCCGTTGTTGCTCGCTGGAACCCCGTTAACAAGGTGAATCATATCCGTGTATTTAAACGATACCAACTTCCAACCCTCCCATGTAACCCGGAGCTCGTTGTCGTATTGGTCGTCGCTAGCCGGATCAAACTTCCCATTGCCATTGTCGTCTTCTCGGAACTGAAACAAGACCCGACTTTCATTGGTATTGGGTTTACCATAAATCAGGCAGTTGAAGTAAACATCTTCACCCACGCTGCTTAGAGGGTAGGTGGTTTTTCCATAGGCCGAAGCAGGGAAATCAATCATTCCAATCAACCAATCCCAGTTCACAGTCCCCGCCATATTTAAATAATTGCTTCCTTCCACATTGAATTGGTCGTTGTGAATTTTAAAATCCATTCCACCGCCCGATTGGATAAACGTGGTCCATTTTGTATTCATACCTGATTCGAAATTGGCGACAACAAAGCCAGCAGGAATTCTCAGGCCTGTGATACCAATCGTTACATTGAAAGTGTCGGCTACACCATTCACCAGCAGGGTGGCAACACAGGGTTCGTTTTTAAACATCGGGAAAAGCGTAGTACTTCCATTCCAAGTTGCAGTGCTGGCATCGATGATTCTACTTTTGCCGGTGATGAATTTTTGAGCGCCTGAATTGCTTCCTTTGATGCGAATCGTCCAATCGCAAAGCTTGGTAAACTTTGCAGTAAAGCCAACGGTTTCGGCTTTTGAAAAATCTACGGTTGATTTGCTGGCTTGGAAGGGTTGTAACATGCCGAATTGACCGTTGAGATCACTCAGACTAGGCCCATCGAATGAGCTGTTGTTTCTCTTGCAGCTTGATGCGAGCAGGGTTGCTACAAGGGTGAGGGTAAGAATGTGTTTTTTCATCGCTATGGATTAAAAGGTCATATTGTAAACAACCATCCAGTGGTTGATTTTGTAATTGTCAAAGGATTGGGTTTTATTTTGGTAATTCGTTTGCTGATAAAGCGCAGCCAAATAGGCGTTTTCTCCAAATCTGAATCGAATGCCAGCGGCCGAAACGGTTTGGTTCACGTCTGTGTTGTACTTGCTAAAATCAATGACCTCGGTGAAGCTATTTCGATCCGAAATGAGGTCATGTCCTTTGCCCTGAAGTGCCGTATAGCCAATCATCAAGTCCATGCTAGGTAAAATTTCGATTTCTGCGCCCAAGCCAGTTTGGAATGAGGTTAAATCAACAGATTCAAAAGCAAATTGCCCAGTTCTTTGGGTGCTCTGATAACAAGCAGACGCTGAAACCTTGGCAATGCGATCCCAATGTAAATATTTTCCGATGTTGGCGCCCAGCTGGAGGCGGGTCATCATGAACGATTTCAAAGCCGATGTGCCTTGTCCGCGAATTTCCTTGAGTTGGTGATGGCTGAATTCGGATTGCAAAACATCATTTTTGGTGTTGTATTTTCCTTTTACGTATAATCCTTGTCGGTTAAAAGTGGCTTGTCCGTATGGTAGTACATTGTTAATCAAAGGATTGTATGCCATCAGTTTGGGGTTTATGCCGGTGCGGTATAATTGACTGTTACTCAGGATGTCTCCAAAATTCAAAGGTCTGTCTGCCTGTGTCTGCTTGTAACGATTGAAGAAATTGGGTTGAGCATTGTAGTCCACTCGCTTGCTCTGCGCACCCGGACTGCGGAAATCAGGACCTACGTTCAAATAGCCCAATTCGGCCTCCCATTGTTTGCTCTCTGGTGTTAGGCTAAAGGTGGGGTTCATGAAATAATCGGTAAGGGTGGGGGCTGTTGTGTCGATGCTGTAATGGTATCGAGAATTTCCGAATTCACCCTGCAATTTCGCATTTAGTTTTCCCAATTTATTGGAATACCGAAATGTCATTGTGTTCACCACGTTGCTAAAAACATTGGTATCTAAAGCCGTGCCTTTGACATCAAACAACGCTGCGATATTGTAAGCAACGCTCAAATGCTCACTTTGCATCAAATCAACCGTAGACCCCCCGAACAATCTGTCTTGAACATTGCCAAAATTGGTTGCATTCATTCGAGTTAGGTAGGCGTTCACATTGAGTTCTTTTACAAATTTGTTGAATTGTAGACCCCAATCCAACGACAAACCCTGTTGTCGCCAAGTGTTTGATTTGTAGAAAGTTTCATAATTCACGATGTCGCGCTGCAGTTGAAAAACACCGGGCTGACTGATCATTTGATCCTCATTGTGGTTGTAAAGGGTGAATGGGGTTTGTTTCAAATTGATATCGCCCAACTGGTATCGAACTACATCGGCGATGATGCCTTTTACCCAGAGCTGTCGAACATCGAACGCAACGCCAGCGCCATAGAACCCGCCGTATTTATTGTTGATGCGGATCATTCCCAAGATTTCGGTGTTTTTATTGGGGCTGATATTGAATCCCAAGTCAACAAGCGCATAACCACCAACGGCTTTTTTGGCTGTGGTTTTGTCTGGTATGGAATCGTTTACTTGAATATCCGCATTGGAAATGATGGAACGTGCTCCGCCCGTGAATCGCACTTTGGGACCTGTTTGGCCTTGGGAGATATTGGCGAACAGGGTGGCGAAGAGGGCTGTGGAAAGGGTATATAATCGGTTCATGGATTGTTGCATTAGAAGAAAATTTTGATTTCAACGGTGGTTTCCCAGCCTTTGTATTGGTCTTTGCTGAAGCTTCGGTCTTGGTAATTCATCCATCGCTGACGGATATAAAGACCCGCGCCTTTGCTCATTTCAATGTCGAACCCGGTCGCCAAACCCCATCCTTCCTGGTTTCGAGGACGTCGACTAATTGCATCAACAGTGGTGTTGTAATTGGCGATGATTCGCTCCCATCCAACGTAATTGGCAAAAACGACTTTTGGCGATAAATGATAGTAGGCTTCCAGTTGATGGTAGTAGGTTCTCAAATAGGCTTCTTCGGTGAAAACGGTTATGGCAGAGCGTTTTCTTTGAACCGATGCGTAAGACCCTAAGTAGTTGATAAAAAGGTCTTTGTAGGCAAGTTTGGTTTTGTATTTCGCATTTACCTCGATGTTGTTGAAGTACTTTTTGTACAAAGGAACTCCGGTGGGTGTGCCATCGGTGAGGTTGACTGTTTCGAATACTCCGCGATAAACTTTGGTTAGATTTTGGTAAGGGCCCACGTTGGCGGGGAATCCCCATCGCCAGAAGCGAGAAAGCGCCAAATTGTTCACAGGGTGAGAATAGGTTAACTGTGATGAGATGTTATCAATTTCGTTGGCATTGGTATAGCCGATGCTCGTTTTGAGTTTTCCGATTTCGAATTCTGTATTCAATTCGATGCCCGTCCTGTTGTTGGTAATCTGACCTACAGGGACCATTGCACTGGAGAAAGGCACCAAAACGAGTTGGTCGGAACTGCTAGAACTGCTCACATTGCCTTCGCGAATGGAGGAATTCCAGAACACGGATGAATTGTTCAGAACTTTTGGACTTACACGGTAATACCGAACCAATAGTGGAATGCCCGTTACGGTTTTGGGGAAACTGAGTTTTAGGTCGATGGCCTCGCCCCAACCTTTTGCCACCGTTGGACTAAAGTATCGTCCGGCACCCAATTCGCCGTAAATCGTAATTACACGTTTTTTGATTTGGAATTCGGTCGTATGCATATTGAATCCAACGCCATGGGTGAGTAAGCTATCTGAATAGGTTTGGTTGTTGAATGAATTTAAACTGATATAGTGGTTTCCAACCGTTTTTTTCAATTTCCCGCCATACGATTGATTGGGAAGTGGAGCCATCCCGCCGTTGAGCTGTGTTTTTCCAAACATGATTACTCCCGACAAGTTCTTTGGCATGTCGTTGACTTCTAAAATAATACCCTGAAACGCTTGACGGCCCCAGCGAGTATCCTGATTTAGCGCACCGTTTGTATAAAAGGTGTTATAACGATCCGCGATATTTCGGGTTTGAGGGTCCCAAGGGTTTCTCTCAAAGATGGAATAGCGATTGAAGCCGGGATTGGTGTGGAATGTAAACGGGGTTAAGGCATACCAGTTGATACCTCCTGCAATTACATTGAGGCTTCCTTTTTGAAAATCATGGGTTCCGGTTAAACTAACGCCAAGGTTGAGTCCTTTTACGTTTTCTGCCTGTCCGGCGCCTGTCATCGGGGTCCAAAGGTAAAAATCGGTTGAAAATCTTGTACTGGGAGTGATGCTTCCACCCAGGTTTAGCATGAGTTGGGGGATTTGGGCATCGTCTCCTACAAAAATATGAGTGGGTGTTTTCGCTTGATCCGTATAACTACCGCGGGTAAGCATTTCACGAGAATTCTGTAAATATCTTACGTTGGTGATAAATCGGTAATACCCAGATACTGTGAATCGCTCCAACTTTTCTGGCGCCTGTTTTGGATAAACCCCCAATGGATAAATAGTATTTGTAATTTGTGCAACAGCATTTGCTGTAACAAAGCCCCAAAATGCGATTGTGAGTAAAGCTCTCTTCATTGGATTAAGGATTAAAACTGTCCATGGTGAATTTTTTTACTCGAACTGATTTCGTTTTTTGCGAATTGTTGTTTGCATCAACGTAGAAGGGAAAGTTGGCGTAGGCGATTTTGTTTTGATATTCAATCGTCACAAACAATCGGTAGGATCCCGATTCATTGGGCGCTTTGAAAGTGATGCGTTTGGTTTTTCCTTTTTTGATTAAGCCGGGAATCTCAGCGGCTTCATTCTCTACATCACCTCCCGCTTTTTTGTCGTTGCTTTCGGCAAGGATTTTCCAACTGTAATGAAGATTCTGTGTGTCGTTTGCCGTTTGATTGTATTGTATTAAATAGGCGTCGGCAAAGGCTTGGTTGATGGAGTTTGCGTTCACATGGAGTCCGCTGTATGCATTTTTGTTGTTCACGAGGAGCCCCGCAATGCTTGGTGTGGAAGTGGATGGGCTCTGACTGCTCCAAGCAATTTGCAATGCATCTATGGCCTGCGTGGGCTTCCCTTCTTTGGTGAATAGTCCATACCATGTTAAAGTATACTCCTGTTTTTGCCCCCATAAGAATACATACGACCCGATGCAGTCATGAGGATTTGCCGCGATGTAATTGGTGTATCGCTTGTTGTAAACTTCCGCTTTTTCTAAGCTGCTTTGTTCGATGGCGGCACCCCAAGGTGTGTTTGGCGACTCCCAATGGCCGTTGGGTCCCCATTCTGTAATCATATACGGCCCAGTCCAACCCCATTTTCTGATGTTGTATGGAACATTGCCAATATCACCATAAGTGTTTACGCAGTATACGTCGATGTCGGGCGCCTTTTGTTTGATAAGTGAAACCTCCATCGAATCCAATCCAGCGGTAACCGTAGAAGTGGGGTGATTGGGGTCCACTTGGTGCGCATATTTGGCTATGTCTTCAATGGCGTCCCAAACTCGGGTATTTGAATAAAACAGATCTACCTCATTGCCTATGCCCCACATCAGAAGCGCTGGGTGGTTTTTGAATTGATCAATGACGCTTTTGAAATGATTCAATTGTTTTTCCACTTTCGCTTTGTTGCTGTAGTCAAATCCATGTCGTTCGTGTTGCAACCACATCCCAAGCATCACTGTAAGTCCGTGTTTCTGGGCATTGTCCAAAATGGTTTGGGCATCGTCAATCCCCCAGGTTCTAATGGAATTTCCGCCAATATTTACAACGATGTCTAAATGGGTATCACCGCCGGCACCTTTAACGTAATAAGGTTTTCCATCGCGCAGCATTTCCCATCCTTGCGGCGTTTGGCGCACCTCTACTTTAACGGCTTGGGCCTGCGATTGGATGGATACTGTGAATGCTATGAGGGCGATTAAATACTTCAAGGTTCTGTTTTTAAAGGTCAAATGCAAATCCACTGTTGGTGAGTTTATTGTATTTCTTCGCATTGTACTTGTACAACTTTGCAGGTCGATGCGTAACACTTGACTGTTTTAGGCCGGTCTCCGAGATAAAGTCCATGGATAAGATCTTTTTTCTAAAGTTGCGAACATCAAACTCTGTTTCTAGGATTGATTCGTAGAGTTTTTGTAATTCCGTGAGCGTGAAATATTTGGGGAGCAATTCAAAGCCAATGGGCTGACGTCGGATTTTTGATTTGATTTGCTCTTTCGCAAACGCCAATATCTCATTGTGGTCAAATGGAAGTTCTGGAATTTCAGAGATAGGAAACCAAGCGGCTTCTTCCGCCCACGATGAAGGATGAATGTTGTAGTCGTCTATTTTGATCAACGCGAAATAGGCGACCGTAAAAACGCGACCAAATGGGTGTCGATCTACTTTGCCAAAAGTGTGGATTTGCTCCATGTAAATTTTGTCTAAACCTGTAAGGTCTTGAAGCACTTTTTCGGCCGAAGACGACAAATCTGTGTCCAAGCTGATTAAGTCGCCAGGCAATGCCCAGCAGTTTCGATAGGGGTCGGCTCCGCGATAAATGAGCAGAACTTTTAGTCCTGATTGGTCGAAACCAAAGACTACGTTATCTACAGAAACTGCGGCTTTAAAGAAGGGTATTAGGGTTGGATCCATATCGATGTCGCGGATGATTTGAGCGAATATATTGTAAAAAGTACAATAATTACAAATGCGATCGCGAAATGACGAATTGTTTACCTATTTAGTTCCCAAAGTTCAACCGAAACCGGTTGAACTTTGGGGTGGTTTAATCCACGAAATGAATCCATTTTCCTTTGACGGTGGGTAATTTGGCTTGTGGATTGGATGGGTCTATTACTTCAAAAACAAAAGAATAGGTTCCAGGGGCTATGGCTTGGTTTGGTACCCCTAGATTTTCTTTGGTTTGGAAGACCATTTGTCCGTTCATATTATAGACCGTCAATTGTTTGAATGCGTACTGGGAAGAAATGAATCGAAGTTGATCGGTCCAACCGCAATGCGCTAGATTGATGGCTTGTGTGCCTGAAAATTCCACCACTTTTACTTTTTTCGTTGCCATTCCGTAACATCCGTTTGGATGGAAGGATTGCACGCTTACCAGGTAGTTGGCTGGAGAGTTCGCGAAGGACCAGTTGATGGGGTTTAGCGTTGCGGTATCACTTGGATTGCCTGTGCCGAAATCCCAATGGATGCGGTTGGCTTGGGTATTTGCGGTAAAATTGAAGGATGTTTTGGGTAACATGATGGCAGAATCGGGGTTGGATGAAATTGAAATGGGGAGTGTGTCTTGCACCCGGATGCTGATGGTTGATTCTTGAAAGCAAGGCTTTGATGCTTTGTAGGAGATCAGCCAGCGGCCGGAGGCCGCGGCTGGTCTGAAGTTGTTGTTTATAACCCCATTCTTGAAGCCCGGTAGGGTTCTAGATGTATCGCCATTGATGCTCACCACTTTCCAGTTGTAGATGGTGTCGGCCTGCTGACCCGAAGCCAACTTCAATCCGCCGTTTAAATTGATCGCCGCGCTGTGCGGACAAGCCAAAGTGTCGCCGTTGTAATTGGCAAAATACAGTTGAACCGAGGTCACTATTGTGGTGTCGCAGAAACGACAGCCCAAAGCGGAATCCGTAGCGCAGGCACTGATTTTGTATTTGCCCACGGAAATGGAATCGGGGTAACTTAGCAAAATGGCCTTTTTGGGTGAGGTAGTTGTATAGCCGATTTGTGCATTCGACTTCACGGGGCTCGACAACAATGTCCAATCAAATGGCGATGCGCTTTTCGGCGTTTGCGCTACGATTTTTTCCAGCAACAATCCCGGTGTGGCGGTACAAACTTCTGCATTGCGACTTAAAGAAAACTGTGGGCGATAAATTAAGTCGATTGTGTTGGTGTCGCGACTCAAACAGCCCAAAGTGTCATAGGTGGCTACAAATGTGAGCTTGATAAAATCGCTGGTTTTGGGTTTTGCCGGCGCCTTGATTTTGTAATTGTTAGGTCCAATGCTGTCGAGGTATTTTCCATTTAAGCAACGAATTCCTGTTTGTTCGCTCCCGTAAATCATGTCTTTGTTCATCGGGTCTAGCAACGAAATGCTCTTGGCATTGCCACAAACCGGGGCAAGCGGTTTTTTCTTCCATTTCAAATCTTGAGAAATGATCTGGTTGATGCGCAATTCCCGAGTTACAGTGCAACCCTTGCTATCGGTGATTGATAACAGCATTACAGAATCTTTTTTGAGCGACAATGCGAGAGTGGATCCATTTCCGATTTTTTGAAGTTTGGAAATATTGATATTTTTTGGGTCGCCGTAAG
>DDYM01000062.1 GCA_002347985.1 Bacteroidetes bacterium UBA2234 | reverse complement strand
CGAAATGGGGTGTTGCAGCAAACCTCAAAGGGAAATGCGGATTGTGGCTCTGGTAAGCCGAGTTGCACTGATATTGGTGATTTGTTTATTGGTAAAGATTTTACGGGTTGTATTGACGATGTGATTATTTTTAATAAGAAACTGTCTCAATCCGAAGTAGATCTTCTTTTCAATTTGACCACTTGTTGTGAAAAGTGAGGTATGCGTGAAGCTGTGCGTATGCAAAGCCGTTTGAATCGATTGTTTCAAAGCGATGTGGCGATAAAAATATCACTGTTGCTCACGGTGCTGAGCATATTTTTGCCTTTTGTGTATATGGAAATTGGTCCAATGGGATATCGCTATTATGGTCCAAGCGTGCCAGATATTTACATCTTTGGCGGATACATCTTTGGAAAAGACACCTCATTTTGGGGAATCAACGTTGCATACAAAATTCAATTGGGATTGATTCTGTTTATTGCCTATAATCAATGGCGATTTCTAAATAATAAAAGAGTCAAACTTTTGATTATTAATACGTTGATGTTGTTGTTTTTCCCGATTTGGCTTGAGACCTACGTGAGTGGGGTTGTGTGCAATAGCGATGGTGCCGATCTTACCATCTATTGGCATTCGATGCCAGGAATATGGGTTTGGGGCATGGTCATCGCGCTGCATGGTGCGATTTTGTATGCGGGGTTCAGGAAATCGGTTTGAGAGGAAGAATTATTTGTTTTGTATTGAGTTGTGATTTGTGTTTAATTTTTGTAGATTCGAGTATGAAATCTTCTAAGACGTCAATGGACTCATTAATAGCTGCCGGTGTAATTGGCGCTTCTTTGGGTGCGTTTTTGTCCAATGATAAGGAAGACGGTGCTGTAATTGGCGCCATTTTGGGTGCTGCTATATCTGCCACTACCAAAGCGAGTATTGAAGCAAAGAAGACACGGTTGCCGCAAATGGTTGAAGAACATGGTGCACTGTACGAAATTGACGTAAATGGGGAGAAGAGGCTGGTGAAAAATTTGAATAAATCCACAAGATTGTTGCCAGATCAATTTCAATTGATTTAATATGTCTACGAAGAGAATGAGGGTTTTTGCTGGTCCAAATGGTTCCGGGAAAACAACCATTTTTAAAGAGATTTTGCAGAATAGCAAAGTCAATTTGGGTGTTTATATAAACGCGGATGAAATTGAGATGCAGTTGAAAGAAAATAAAACTGTTGATTTTAATCAATTTCAAATTTCGGTATCAGATGTGCAGTTAAAGGCTTTTTTTATACAAAGCACTTTTTCACCAGTAAAACGATCTGAAACTGATTTGTTTCAAAAATTAATAGTTGAAAAGAATATTCTAACAATATCAACTGCAGTTGATTCTTATTTGGCAGCTGATTTGGCAGAATTTGTTAGGCAATGTTTGGTGGCTCAAGAAATATCCTTCACATTTGAGACGGTGTTGAGTTTTCCCGATAAAATTAAATTTCTAGAAGAGACAAGAAAAAAGGGTTACAAAGTGTATTTGTATTTTATCGCAACAGAAGATCCCGATATTAATATCAATCGAGTAAATGTTAGGGTGGCACAAAATGGTCATTTTGTAGCACCGGAAATTATCAGGAATAGGTATTACAGAAGTCTGAACAACCTAAAGAATGCGATAAAACAAACCAATCGGGCTTATATTTTTGACAATACAGGCACTTCAGCGAATTTGGTGGCGGAGATCACTGATGGCATTAATGTTTATGTAAATTCAGCGATAAAAACACCAAGTTGGGTTATTGATTCGCTGGTCTAAGAACACTCCCAAAGCGTGCAACCCAATTGATTTAGGAAGCGGGTTGGCCAAGGTGTTGAGGGTTGGTCGGTGTGACGTGCGTATTGGATTTGATATAGATCGCACAAGTGTTTGAAGTCGTAGTTGTGGGGTGTTTCAATCAATGGCATAAGCTCCGGGACTTTCTTCGGACCGCCAATCCAGTTGAAAATTTGGCCGCCACGGTTGTTGAGCAACACAATGCTTAAATTGTTTGGCAAGTGGTTGGTCCACAGGGCATGCGCATCGTAAATTGCAGAAACGTCGCCTAGAATGGCTACGCAGTGCGTATCGGGATTTGCCATCGCATAGCCCACAGCTGTACTTAAGGAACCATCAATGCCCGAAGTGCCTCGGTTGGCGAAAATTCGGGCCCCACTTTGTTTTGCCCAAGAAGCGTATCTGATGCTCATGGAATTGCCCATGTGGATTGTGAATCGCGCATCGCAGCTGCTTAGTAGGTTGTTTACAATATCAAATTCGCGCTGATAGACCTCGCCAGCGCTTTGAGGCAGCCCATCGCCCAGTTGGGAAAGAGATTCGCTGATCCATTGCTTCCAACTGTTGAGATAGTTAGTTGCGGATGCTGATGCTTCCAATGCTTGGTCGATGACAAAAAGGGCATCCACCTCGTGGTGTGGCAAATGCTCGGGATGTGTATGGAAAGGATCGCCCACCGGTGCTTGTAGTGGCGAAATATGAAAATGTTTTTTTGGCTTTTGCGATTTTAGCCAAAGTTTGAGCGGCTTGGATACCACGCCCATGCCTAAGGTGATGAGGATATCCGGACGTAAGCCATCGCCCGGAGTGTCACCCAAAAAGGCTCTGTCCCACTGGGCAAGTCCGTGCGTGTGCTGATGTGAGACGATATCGGTAAGTATGGGGAGTCGCGTTTGGAGCGATTGCAGCGCGAGCGAGAGTTCGTTTTGGGGATGATGCATGCCTACAACGATGAGGATGCGGGGTTGCTGGGGGGTGGTATGACAGATCCACTTCGATGCATCGGTTTCGTTGACCGGCGGGGGTGTGGGATGATGAATTAAAAACGGTCTGCTGGGAGTGATGTATTCAAAGGGTTTGGAAACGTCTTCGTAAATAGGGTCGCGCAGAGGCAAGTTGATATGTACCGGGCCGGGAATTGGATAAAGTGTTTGTGCAATCGCAGTATGAATCAGTGTCTGCAGAGATTGCAATGTGAATTGTATGTCGTTGCTTGGCGCAATGGTAGGCAGATTGAAGTTGCCTTGCGTGTGTGGATGGAAAAGGTTGGATTGGTGGATGGTTTGACCATCCCATTGATCGATGAGTTCTGGGGGTCTGTCTGCAGTGATAATGAGCAAGGGTATTCTTTGGTAGTAGGCTTCGCAAACGGCGGGGTAAAGGTTGGTGGCGGCTGTACCGGAGGTACAGACTACCCCTACGGGGTAGCGCGAGCCCTGGGCTGCGCCCAGGGCCGCGAAAGCCGCCACCCTCTCATCGGGAAAACTGTGCAAATCAAAACCACCGTGTTTCACCATCGAAGCCACAAAAGGCGCATTGCGCGAACCCGGACTTACCATCCACCGAGTAACCCCTGCATCGGCCAGTAAACACGCAATAAAATCCAATTGGATCTTTCCGTTAGCTTGTTCTATGTCGGGTATGTGGAAGTTTGCCTCGTTCATGGTAGTTGTATCAATGGAACAAATTGGGAGTGATTGTGTCGTGGTTTTATATGGAAAAAATTCAATTGTTTGGTGGAACTGTATTCTGGTTTAGTGTTAAATAAATATCAATCAAATGATTAGGATTTGTGCAATTGGATTAATGGTTGTTAAAAAATGGATTGTTCAACTTTTCAAATCCCACCGTGGTGCTGGGACCGTGACCGCTATTTAGTTTGTAGTTGTCGGGCAACGTAAAAATCTGTGATTCGATGTGCTGTAATAACTGCTCGTGGTTTCCGCCAGGCAAATCAGTTCTGCCAATGCTTCCCCTAAAAATCGTATCACCCACCAACACTTGCTCACCAGCTACATCAATGAAAATCACATGCCCTGGTGCATGACCCGGTACAAATCGCACTTGCAATTCCGATGCACCAATAGAAATTATATCGCCATGTGATAAATTGTTTGTAGGCAACGGAGACGGGGTGTATTTCAAATTCCAAAGCGCCGCCATAGTCTCCGATCGATCGATCATCACCACGTCCGAAGGATGCAAATAATAGGGTAGGTCGTAGATTTGTTTCACCCACCAGTTGCCAAAGATATGGTCGATGTGTGCGTGTGTGCCGAGCAGCAATTTGGGCGTTAATTGGTTTGATTCGATGAAGTCTTGCAGTTGCTTTTGTTCTGAAGAATCATACATGCCCGCGTCCACAATGGCGCAATCAAGTGTTTTTTCACACCAAATGATGTAGGTGTTTTCTTGCAAGGGGTTGAAGCAAAACGACTGCAATTTCATGTCGCAAAGGTAGGGTTGGTTTAATAAAAAAGGCGGCCCGCAGGGCCGCCTTTTTTATTCGTTCTATAATCGATTTAAAACATCATTGCAGCGTTTGGAATCGATCCAATTTTCTTACAAGTGAATGCACTCGCCGTAAGCTTGTGCTACCGCTTCCATTACCGCTTCACTCATTGTAGGGTGAGGGTGAATGCTCTTCAAAATTTCCAAGCCAGTGGTTTCCAAGTTACGAGCAACCACCGCTTCGATAATCATGTCGGTAACGCCTTCGCCTACCATATGACATCCCAACCACTCTCCGTACTTTTTGTCGAAGATAACCTTTACGAATCCGTCTTTATGACCGCCTGCAGCTGCTTTTCCGCTTGCAGAGAATGGGAATTTACCCACCATAATGTCGTATCCTTTTTCTTTCGCTTGGGCCTCAGTATAACCAACACTTGCCACTTCGGGGTGTGTGTAGGTACATCCTGGGATATTTCCATAATTCAATGGGGCAGGGTGGTGACCACAAATAGCTTCCACGCAAATGATACCTTCCGCGCTCGCTACGTGAGCCAATGCGGGACCTGGTACGATGTCGCCGATGGCGTATACACCGGGAGCTGAAGTGCGATAAAAATCGTCAACTACAACTTTTCCTTTGTCTGCCTTGATGCCCATTTCTTCCAGACCCAAATTCTCTAGGTTGGTTTGAACACCCGCTGCACTCAATACGATGTCTGATTCCAATGAAACCTCGCCATTTTTGGTTTTAACGGTTACTTTGCAACGATCTTTTTTGATTTCAACCGCTTCTACGCTGCTTTCTGTCAAAATTTCGATGCCACGCTTTTTGTAAACCATCGCCATCGCTTTGCTCACTTCTTCGTCTTCGATGGGGAGGATGCGCGACATAAATTCTACGATGGTTACTTTGGTTCCGATACTAGAATAGAAGTATGCGAATTCCATTCCGATGGCTCCTGAACCGATGATAATCATTTCCTTCGGTTGTTTTGGCAATACCATCGCCTCGCGATATCCGATTACGTATTTTCCGTCGATTTTGATATTAGGCAATTCGCGACTGCGAGCACCTGTAGCCAAAATGGTATGGTCGGCTTCGATGATCTGCGCTTTGCCATCTTCTCCTGTAACAGAGATTTTGCCTTTGCCAGCCAATTTTGCGGCGCCTTTGATGACTTCAATCTTGTTCTTTTTCATCAAAAAGGCGATCCCCTTGCTCATGCCTTCAGCAACACCACGAGAACGCTTCACCATCCCGTCGAAATCGGCTTTGTGGTCTTTTACTGTGATGCCGTAATCCGCTGCATGGTTGATGTATTCGAACACCTGCGCACTTTTCAGCAACGCTTTGGTTGGGATACAACCCCAGTTCAAACATACACCGCCGAGGTCGGCTTTTTCAATGATGGCAACTTTCTTGCCCAATTGGGCGGCGCGAATGGCGGCTACATAACCTCCAGGACCGCTACCGATGACTGCAATATCGAATTTCATGAATAGATGTTTCTTAAATGGTGATGCGAAGATAATAGTTTCATTTGAATCACACCTTAAACTCACTCGTTGTGTGAAAAGTTATATCCGGATATTTTTCTTCGGCCATTCTCAGGATAAATCCTGTCTCGGCCAAGAAAACGGGTTGATTGTCTTTGTCGTAGGCAATATTGTTTTGTCGGTATTTCATAAAATCCTTCAAATCTGCCTCCGATCCGCTCATCCAACATGCCTTGTAAATGCTGCGAGGTTCGAACCTACACTTGGCGCCATATTCGTGCTCTAGGCGATACTGAAGCACTTCGAATTGTAATTCTCCTACGGTTCCCACAAATTTCCGATTGCCCAACTCTTGTACAAACAATGAAGCCAATCCTTCATCGGTCAATTGCTGAATTCCCTTCTCTAGCTGTTTACTTTTCATTGGGTCTGTGTTGATGAGTTCCTTGAAGATCTCTGGAGAAAAACTTGGAATTCCCTTGAAGATAAAGCTCTCGCCTTCGGTGAGGGTGTCGCCAATTTTAAAGTTCCCGGTATCGTACAAACCAACAACATCGCCGGGGTATGCATCGTCCATTACTTCTTTGGACTGTGCCAAAAAGAGGTAAGGGTTTGCGAATTTCATTTGCTTTTCGAGGCGAACGTGTTTGAAATTCTTGTTGCGTTCAAACTTTCCTGAACAAACCCTCAAAAAAGCGATACGATCCCGGTGCTTGGGATCTAAGTTGGCGTGAATTTTAAAAATAAACCCTGAAAATTTGGATTCGCTGGGTTCCACATCCCTTTTTGTGGTGGCTCGTGGCAAGGGGTTTGGCGCGATTTCGATAAATGTATCCAGCAATTCTTGGATACCAAAACTATTGAGGGCAGAACCAAAGAATACCGGGGCTGTTTTGGCTGATAAGTAATCTTCACTGGAAAGCTCTCCGTACACGCCGTCAATGAGTTCGGCATCTTCACGGAGTTTACTCGCGTCCTTTGCGTTCAGAATTTTGTCCAGCTGAGTATCTGCCAGCCCATTGATTTTCACCACATCGTCTGCCATCTTTGTTTTGCTACTTTCAAATAGGTTGAGCGATTGGTTGTGAAGGAGATACACACCTTTGAAGTCTTTTCCGCCGTTGATAGGCCAGCTCATGGGATGCACGCCGATATTGAGTTTGCCTTCGAGTTCTTCCAAGAGATCGAAAGGGTCTTTTCCATCGCGGTCCATTTTGTTCACAAATACAATCACGGGGGTATTGCGCATTCTGCATACTTCCATGAGTTTTTCGGTTTGTTCCTCAACCCCTTTTACGCAGTCTACAACCAGGATTACGCTGTCCACGGCAGTAAGTGTGCGATAGGTGTCTTCCGCGAAATCTTTGTGCCCGGGAGTGTCGAGGATGTTGACCCATTTGTTTTTGTAATGGAACGACATAACAGAGGTTGCCACGGAGATACCTCTTTGCTTTTCAATTTCCATGAAATCGGAGGTGGTGGCTTTGGTGATTTTATTGCTTTTTACGGCACCCGCGGTTTGGATTTGACCTCCAAAAAGCAGGAATTTCTCTGTAAGGGTGGTTTTACCGGCATCTGGGTGGGCGATGATGGCGAATGTTTTGCGTTTTGCGATTTCGGATTCGAAGGCCATAAATAAGGGTACAAAGGTAGGGTAAAGGAGATTTCACAAAAACAAAATCCACGTTTGTAGGGAGTTGTGGATTATTATGCCGAAATTCGCGGACTTTTTAACGGATAAATGTCTACACCAATTAGAAACATCGCCATTATTGCTCACGTTGACCACGGTAAAACTACCTTGGTTGATAAAATGTTACACCAAGCCCGTTTGTTCAGAGACAATCAAGAGGTTGGGGAATTAATATTGGACAACAACGACCTTGAGCGCGAACGTGGAATCACCATTTTGGCGAAAAACGTAAGTGTTCAATGGAAGGATACAAAAATCAACATCATCGATACGCCAGGTCACTCAGATTTTGGTGGTGAAGTTGAACGAGTATTGAACATGGCAGACGGTGTTTTGTTGTTGGTGGATGCTTTTGAAGGTCCGATGCCACAGACTCGTTTTGTGTTGCAAAAGGCATTGGCATTGGGTAAGAAAGCCATTGTTGTTATCAATAAGGTGGATAAGCCCAACTGCGATCCCGACAAGACCCATGATGATATTTTCGATTTGTTTTTCAATTTGGATGCAAACGAAGAGCAGTTAGATTTTACTACTGTTTTTGGATCTGGAAAACACGGTTGGTTTGGTCCGGATTACAAAAAGCCTACAGAGGATTTGACATTCTTGATGGATACCATCTTGGAAATTATCCCAGCACCGATTGTAAGAGAAGGTACGCCACAGTTGCAAATTACCAGCTTGGATTATAGCAATTACACAGGTCGTATTGCCATTGGTCGTTTACACAGAGGTAGTTTGGCGGTTAACATGCCGGTGAGTTTGGTGAAGCGTGATGGTAAAATAGAAAAAACTCGAATCAAGGAATTGTTCATTTTTGATGGTTTGGGTAAACGCAAAGTAGAAAGTGTAAATTGTGGAGATATCTGTGCGATCACGGGTATTGATAATTTCGAGATTGGTGATACCATCGCGGATTTTGAAAATCCGGAGGCGATGCCTTTGATGAAGATTGATGAACCTACCATGAGTATGTTGTTCACGATCAACAATAGTCCATTTTTTGGCAAAGAAGGTAAGTTCGTAACGAGTCAGAAAATACGTGAGCGTTTGATGAAGGAGATGGAGAAGAATTTGGCTTTGCGTGTGGACGAAACGAATTCAGCAGACCAGTGGTTGGTGTTCGGTCGCGGAATTCTTCACTTGGGTGTTTTGGTTGAAACCATGCGTCGTGAAGGCTACGAATTGCAATTGGGTCAGCCCCGTGTGGTTTTGAAAGAAATCAACGGTAAAGTGCATGAGCCAATTGAAATTTTAACGGTAGACGTGCCTGAGATGCACAGCGGAAAAGTGATTGAATATGCGAGTCAGCGCAAAGGCGAAATGATCAGCATGATGCCAAAGGGCGATATGGTGCGTTTGGAATTTGAAATTCCTTCTCGTGGATTGATTGGTTTGCGAAATAACTTACTTACAGCAACCCAAGGTGAAGCGATTATGGCTCACCGTTTGAAAGATTTTGAACCATGGAAAGGTGCAATGCCAATGCGTATCAATGGTGTTTTGATTTCAAAAGAAAAAGGAGCTGCTACGCCATATAGTATGGATAAGTTGAAGGACCGCGGTACTTTCTTTATTCATCCAGGTGCTGAAGTTTATACCGGACAAATCATGGGTGAGCATATCAAGCCCGGAGATTTGGTTGTGAATTTGTGTACTGCAAAGCAGATGACGAATTTCAGGGCTGCGGGTAAAGACGACAATGCTGTTTTGGCTCCGCCACGTGAATTCTCATTGGAAGAAGCGATGGAATACATTCAGGAAGATGAGTACGTTGAAGTGACTCCTGAAAACATCCGTTTGCGCAAAGTGTTGCTTGATGAGAACGATCGCAAACGCGCATCGTCTAAAATGGGCTTGGAAGCTTAATTGATAGGCATTAAATTGCCTGTTTATTATGCGGATTATCAAAGAATTTAAAGAGTTTGTCAATCGCGGAAACGTGATGGATCTGGCTGTGGCTGTTATCATCGGTACTGCGTTTCAAAATATTGTAAACAGTATCGTAAACGACCTGATCATGCCATTGATTGCTTTGGTGGGTGGTTGGGCTAAGCTTGATGATTTGCGTTTTGGGCCATTCAATTATGGGAAACTGATCGCCAATATTTTACATTTTTTGATCGTTGCGTTTGTCTTGTTTTTGGTGGTGAAGGCACTGAACAAAGCCAAAGAGATTATCGTAAAAGAGGATGAAACTTCGGAAAAGCCCGTTGATTGATAATTATTTGGGATATTTGCGGTAAAAATGGTGTTGCTGAGTTTGCTGATGTTTTTTGGAGGTGGCTCGGATGTAGATCCGGTGAAATTCCAATATCATCGCGACAGTAACGAGAGGCGCATCATTACTTACGGAGCGGATTTTGGTCTTACCCTTTCGTTTGCTGGGTCATCGCCCAATTGGTCGAGCGGCGGATCAAGCAATATCAATGGCAATGGCTTCGTGAATGCGTTTGCACAGGTAAAACGGCCCAATACCAGTTTCGATAATGTTTTTCGAGTGAACTTAGGGGGCGTATCGTCTCGTCAGTTGGATAATTATAACATTCGATATCGTATTTTAAAGAAAAACCTCGACAACGTCTTTTTGGATTGTAAACTGGGTCATACAGTTACCGCCGAACCAGGCATGTCGATCTTCGGTGGTTTGAATTTCCAAACGCAATTGCTTCCGGGCTATAAATACTCCCGCAATACGATAGGCAGAGAGGTAGGGACTTTGAATTCGAGTTTTTTAAGCCAAGGTCAAACCCAGTTTGCTTTGGGTATGGAGTATAAGCCTTTGCCTACCTTTTTTATTCGTATGGGATATATCACCTTGAAGCAAACCTATGTGATCAATCAATCGCTGTACGACATTCGGAATGAGGCGGTGATTGCACGTGTTGAAAAGGGGAAATTCTTGAATAATCAGATGGGTGTTCAGATTCAGATGGGTATTCAGCGTGAGTTTGGCGAGCAGAAGCGCTTGGGAATGAAGTTGAATTACTTGGGATTTGCTCCGTATGTTGCCGAATCAGCGAATTTGGATTCACGCATTGATTTTGCTTTGGTGGCGAAGTTAACGAAGTATATCAATGTGAATTATACACTGATTTCGATATTCGACAAGGATTTGGTTCCACCGGGGATGAGTGCGTGGCAGAATAGTTGGGTGTTTGGACTGGGTTATATTTATAAGATTTGAAGTATGGGCTCAGCCCAGGCAAATGCTATTTTTCTGATATGTGATTCTCTCCATGCCCTTAGAAATTGGGCTTGTTGTGATAGAGGTTTTACGGGTGCAGCAATTGCAAGAGTTTTCTGGCGTTGATTTTATTGTTAAACGTAGCACCGAGGATTTTGGTGCGGTGTTCAATGTCGTTTTCTGTAAAAGGGGTTAGGAAACAGTTTTTAATCTGGTCGGCCATCATTTTGGGTTCGTCAGACACTTGACAAAGACTTTCGAGGCCTGTTTCTTCTATCATTGGGGTGTTTGCTACAATGTGTCGTCCTCGGTACAACGCATTCAGCAATTTCAGTTTGATGCCGGTTGACTGAAATGTGACAAGGGCATGTACATGGGCATTTCTTACCAGGTCGAAAATTTCATCAGCGGTCAGGTTTGCTTTGATTTGGATATGGGCATATTTGGCAACAGCAGTTTGCAACATTTGCGAGGGGTTGCTTCCGGCGATGATGCAAGATTGAGAGAGGAGGGGAAATACTTTGGATGCCAAGTAGATCGCGGCATTGTCGTTTTCGGGAATCGACAAGTTGCCATGATAGAGCACATATTCACCTTTGCCGGTGAGGGAGGCGACATCGGTATTGGAATGGAATGCGGGGATATAATGGGAGTGGCCGTAGGTAGACTGCAGGTAGGCGGTTTCCATGGGTGAAATCCCAGCGATGGCTGTGGTTTTGTTCAGGATGGGTTCATATTGTTGCAGGCGTTGGGCTTCGAGGAAGAAAAATTTTCGTTTGATCCAGCGGCGCTCGGCGAAGCCGAGCGCCCGATAATAATTGTGCTCCACATTGTGCGCCCTAACCACTGTGATCCGCTTCTGTATTTCGGGGTGTTGCAGATACGCCGTTGTATGGAGGCCCTCAAACAATATCGGGTCGTTGTCTTTTAAAAGATTTACAAGCAATGCTTTGCTGTTTCTTGTAGTAACAACAAAAGGAGTGGTTCCCCAAAATGGGTTTACCCATGAACGGCGGTAATAGTAATGTGTTTTTCGCGTTAAGGCTTCTAATGCCGGTGCGGGCATTTTGCCTTTGTACAAAAAGACGTGTAAGGTGATTTCAACACCCAAATCATGTAGACTTCTGATTTTGTGAAATATGTCGGTGGCACCCCCATAATCCGGTGGATATGGAAGGTCAAATGCGATGATATGAATGCGCGGGGCCGACATTTCAAAGGATTTAAGCGTTTGTAAAGGTCTTGATTTTTAATGAAAAGTTTACAGAGAAATTTACATTGTTAATTCAAGACATCTCGAAATACTCGGATTAATGTTGGTGTTTCGTTTTCCCAGATCCATTTTTCGCTCGCTTTTTTGCAGTTTGATTTGATGTCGTTGTACAATGTTGAGTTCGTTAACAACTGATTGGCTTGTTTTACGACATCATCTACGGTGGGCTCTGTGGGAAGGCCTACTTGAAATTCCTTCATCAAAGTGAGGTATTCTGGAAATGGGTTTATCAAGGATGGCAGTAGGGCTTTTGTGTAGTCGAAGAACTTGTTGTTGAGCGATAAGTAATAGCTAAGTCCGGCATTTTGACTCACATTGTAGCCGATATAGGCTTGTTTTGTGAGTTGGGGCAATTCATTGGGGGGGATCATTCCAAGGAATATGACTTTGTGGTCGAGGTTCAGTGAACGGGTGAGGTTTCTGAGTGTTTGCGATAAGTCACCTTCGCCTGCAAGCACCAGGGTTCCTTGAATTTTTGTCATTGCCTGAATTAGGATTTCTAACCCGCGGGCTTCGTTTAATGCGCCTTGATAGAGTATGAATTGCTGTCCTTGGATGGCATCGATTTTGGATTGCCAGGCGGGCATGGATTCATTGGGTAGATTTGTGATTTTCGATGGGTTGGCTTCTAAGGCGTTCTCTTCGTTTGGTTCGGGTAGGTTGTTGTTTGGAGGTAGGTTGCTTGTTTCTGACTGCTTGTCTTTTAATGCGGTTTTTAAGGGCATATTTCTAACTACGGCAACGGGAATTTTGTATTTTTCTTCGAAATACTGGGCGATGGCAGGGCCTACGGTTATTGCGGCTTGGGTATGGGAGAAAGTGAATTTCTGAACGGATTCCCAGATTTTTTGGATGGGTTTTCTTCGGACAACTTCTGGCGTATGTGTGAAGAGTTCATGTGCATCAAAAAGGTGGGGTTTGCTTTTGATTTTGGTTGCTATGATGCCTGGAATGGCGGTATCGAGGTCGATGCTACAAACCGCGTCGAAACGTTGGAAAAGTAAGAAAAAAAGGAGTCTTAGGTTAATTTCGATATAAAACAATTTGCCTGTTTTGAAGATCAAATGTTTGAGTCGAATTTGTTGATAGGGTTGGTTTTGGAGTGGGATGGAGGAGGGGAGCTCACGGCCGACCAGGGCTACTTTGTAGCCCGCGGCCGTGAGCGTTGAGCAGATGCGTAGCATTCGCTGATCATAGCGCAAGTCATTGGTTACTGTAAAAATTATTCGCTTACCCATCTCAGTTCGCCTTGATTATTTTCAATGATACAACCTTCATCCATTAAAGTCCTCAATCCTTGGGTAAGAATGTCTCTTTTGGCAAGGGGGATTTTTGTCATTACGAGGCTTTTGGGTTGCGGCTGGGCCTGTAGGGTGGTGTTCCACCACC
>DDYM01000015.1:11716-16519 GCA_002347985.1 Bacteroidetes bacterium UBA2234 | reverse complement strand
TGAAACGACTGGGATTGAGCGGGATTTATTCCGCCGTATTCTATCCTGTAGTCTAATCCTTGGCCGCTGTTCCCTAAATTGTAATTATTCCCGTTATTAGAATTATTCCCGGTATTAGAATGATTCCCGGTATTTGAATTCCCGCCCGGATTTCCGCCCCCGGAATTTATCATCTGTCCGCTGGAATCCAATCCCCGAGATTGAATAAAATCATATCCCGGAGAAGCCGAATAATGCGTGGCCGCATCATATTCCACCGCCGAAATATCATCGCTTCTACGGAGCTGCCAAAGCAGCTCCGTAGACCACAACTTTGAATGTTTTGCCGAAATCCCCAACTGATAAATTACTGTCACGGGTTTTTCTCCACTCCCATTGTATCTCAGATTCTTGCCAATTTCAGTCCCATACTTCATGGTGTATTTAAAGTTGGGATTGCTGCTCAATGTCATACTGAGTCGCTGATGATTCTGCTGAAACTCATTAAACAGTCCTTGGGGCGGACGGAAATTGCGTTGGATAAAAAATGGACTGCTCTCGGGATCTCAAGAATACAAGATCAACATTCACGGGCTGACATTGCAATGCGGTATTCAAAAACCACATTCCTCCTGATTTTTGAAAATGGGTGAACCAAAACTGCGGGTAGTAAAATTTTGTTCCCGCGCGGAGCGCGGGAACAAAATCCATCCATTCCCCCATCGCATTCCAAGGACGAGAATATCGATACCCACTCCATGAAATGCCATACGTGCAACGCTTCAATGATTGATACTGCAACGCAATTGTCCCCTGGTGTTGTTTCGTATTATGAAACCACTGCATCGCACTCACCGTGTTGAACATTCCATCCGAAATTAAACTTTGTATCCGCCCCAATGTGTCGGTTCTGGAAGAAATTTTGTCGTCCGACCATGCAATCATCATCCGTAAATGGCCCGCCCTCACTTTGCCATTGCCGAAACCCAATCGATTCGCACCGCCAATACCAAAGTGAAAACACATCGCCACTCCGGTATGACCGCGATACTCGTCGAAGCCCCTTTTTTCGGCCAAATCCCAATCCGGCGATTTCCTCGCCCACAAGAGCGGTGCACTCCAAAAGCCCGAAAGTCCGCCCTGCACCAGGCCCTGTCCCAATTGCAAATTGTACCGTCCCAAAACCAATTTGTCCATTCCAAATCTCCTGCCCAATGGTATGTCCCCAATCCTTACATGCCACTGTTGAAATGGAAAATTGAATCCCCGCATCACCTCGCCTGGGTCCAATTGCATTGAGCCCCCTGCAGAAACGACTTGACCGTTGTTCCACCGCAACTGCAGTGAATGTCCCCACGGCCCACCCAACGTATTTGGGGTTGTTTTGATTCGATATGGATAATACGTATTGCTGTAACTGTGGTTTCCTTTTGGGGACTTCAATTCCCGAATCCATTCCGCCCGGGCCAATTTTGCCGAGGGTGAAAAAATCAAAAACGGACGCAGTTCCATAAGTCTGTTAGGGCTGAAACGACATTGTTGCAATTCCATTAATTCCAAAATTTCACCGTGTTGGGCTCTATGTTGAATCATCATCATCCCCTCATCGAATGTCAGTAAGGGATGACGAATAAGTTCCTCGGCGGTAATCTCATTTACATAGATGAAACTGTCTGCCGTTGTTATTCCTTGGGCTCCGCTGTTGTTCCAGCCAATGTCCGATACCTGCCCCCAAAGTGGAACAGTGAAAAACCCAAAAACAATAAGAATTACCAGCTTTTTTTGATTTGCATTGCGCTCTGCCAACCCAATTGTTGGTGCCAATACACTTTGATTCCTCCGCTCCATGATTTCCAATATTTTATAATTTGTAGTGATGCTGGGGTTTCGGACGTTCGAAGACCCAAAATCACTGTATAGGTTTTAAAAGTGTTGGGGAAAATCGACCCCGAATAGATGAATCCGGCCTCCATGTAATTTTGGGCAGGGTTGCTGCATGCAAGTAAATAGGGACGACCGCTGCCTTTTTTGACTTTTGGTAGCCAAATCAATTGGGATTCATTCCAAACATAGGCGGCGTTGGTGGATGTCTTGGAATCGGAAGGGCCCAGTAACATAGTTCGAAATCCGTTCCCANNAACATCGTTCGAAATCCGTTCCCAGAATTCAGTGGCGACAGTGAGGTTCGCAGGCTGACGATGAAATCGCCCGCCGTAGAATTTGTCCACTGTCCTGAAATTTGTGTAATGGGCGCAAATCCATGCAATCCCAAAAACTGAGGACCAATGGCCGTTGTGGATGATGAGGCATAGGTCTCCAACAATCGCGAGGCCGATACACCCAATCCTATGGAAATGCCAAGTTCTTTTTTTAGTTGCAGTTTGTAGTGGCTCATCAGTCGACAATCCGACCATTCCCGGGCACCTTTGGTTTCGAAATCCCATCGTAAACGGCCTTGATAATGGGCGATGTTGAGGTCTTGCAAGCCGGTGCCGGATGCATAGTTGCGAAAAATGCAAAAAGTTTCCGGCCTCGTACTTCCTTTGATATCCCAAACGGGGGTTTCGAAGATGATTTTATAGGGGATGGGGCGGGTGAACTTGTGTTCAAGGGTTGGCATAGAATCGCTCAAAATGGGCGAAGCGAGGAGGGCGGAAAAGCAGGAGAACAAGCACATCGCAATGGGGTATTTGATCCATCCGATATTGCTTGCAGCCCTTGTCATTCCAGTTGTTCCTTGAGTTTAAGTAGTTTTTCTTTAAAGTTTCTCAATTGAGAAATTAGCTCGGCTTGGGGTGTGATTTTGGCATCGTCTCGCTTTACTTTTTTGGAAACTTGCGATAGCCTTACGCCTTTGCTATGTGAAAGATAATAAATCTCTTTGAGTACCTCCATGTCTTTGGCGTTGTAGAAACGGTCGCCTTTTTTGTTTTTCATGGGCTTGATTTGAGGGAATTGCTTCTCCCAAAATCTCAAAGTGCTTGCTGGAACGCCAATGATTTCGGCCGCTTCGCCAATTTTTAAATAAGTTTTGGTTTGCGGGGTGTTTTGCATCGAACTGCTAAGGGGGGTTGAAGCGTCGCTATTAGACAGGTCGGATTGATTCACGGTTTCCATGGGCGGTTTTGCTGTGGCTAAATTAGTATCAAATCAAGGAAAATCGCAATGCTATTTGGGTTAATCGAAACGGGTGGCTTCACGTTGTGAAAGTTCTATCATGCGCTGATATTCCTCATCGGAGAGGTCGTTTCTATAGAAAAAGGCGGGATTGAGAGGGTTGTTGAATTTGCGTACTTCGTAGTGGAGGTGGCTGCCGGTGGAACGACCTGTATTGCCCACATAACCAATAAGTTGACCGCGCTTGATTTTCTGCCCAGGCCTTACGATGGCTTTGCTGAGGTGGCCATACAGGGTGGTATAGCCGTTGCCATGGTTGATTACGATATGGTTGCCATAGCCCCAGGGTTCGGTTTTTATCAATGAAACGGTTCCGTTGGCTGTGGCATAGATTTCGGTACCTACTGCGGCGGTGAAATCCATCCCAGGGTGGAATGAGGGGGTATGGTAAAACGGGTCTCTGCGATAGCCAAATCCGCTGGCTAGCTGACGTAGGTCTTTGTTGGCAACGGGCATGATTGCTGGGATTGCATCGATGGCGTTGATTCTATTTTTGGAGAGTTTTTGGAGTTTTACGAAGCTTGCTTCTTGGGCTTCGGCGAGCGCTTGCAGCTGATCGGCTTTTTCTTTGATGCGTTGCAGCAGTTTTCCGTTGGGCAGTTTTGACAATTCTGCATAGTCTTTTCCTCGGAAATCGGTGGGTTTGGGTGGTGCAACGTTAAAAATGGATCGGTAGATATTGATGTCTTTCTCCTCGAGGTCTTGGAGGCGTTTTTCTAATTCTTCAATTTGTCGGTTCACAGATTCAAGTTCCTGAAGCACGGCAAAATTGTTTTGCTGACTGGGGAGCATGTTAAATCGAACGTAAAAGTGGCTGATGACAAAGCTGAGGCCAACCACGAGCACCACGAATAGGGAGCTTGCGCCAAATCTTCGCCAAAGCACATAACTTCGATGGTCTGAGACCCTCTCAAAGCTGAGTGATTTGGGGTTGTAGAAGTATTTGGTGCGACGTGCCATGGGTTTTGGTTGCGGTGCTTAAATATCAAATATCATTCCGCATTGGTTTGGGCAAAGTGAATTTTATATGCTTTGGAGCGAAGAACGTATTCATCTACGTTGTTTTGGATTTGTTCTTCTACTTCTGGGCCCAGCGATTTTGCGATTTTGGCGGGGGTGCCGAGAACGAGTGAATAGGGCGGGATGATCATGCCTTGGGGGACCATGGCGTTGGCGCCGATGATGCTATATTCTCCAATTTGGGCGTGGTTCAGGACGGTGGCATGCATGCCGATGAGGACGTGGTGGGAGAGGGTGGCTCCATGAACGATTGCGGTATGACCGATTACGCAGTCGTTTCCGATTTTACAAGGCGCTCCGGGATCGGCATGAATCACGGCATTGTCTTGAATATTGGTTCTTTCTCCGATGTGAATGGTATCGGTATCGCCTCTGAGTACTGCCCCAAACCAGAGCGATGCATCCGCTTCGACGTTCACATCACCGATGGCAGTTGCGTTGGGTGCGACGAAAGCGCTGGGGTGGATATTTGGCGGTGTTTGCAATTTTTGCAACAATTTCTCGGGCGTCATCCTTTCAAAATTGCGTTATTTGCAAGTGATGCGCAAATTATTTCATGGTATTTCTCGGATGTGGGGTGTGGCGGCTACAAATGGCGTTTACAGTTGTGGTTCGGATATGGCTCAC
>DDYM01000015.1:5681-11638 GCA_002347985.1 Bacteroidetes bacterium UBA2234 | reverse complement strand
GATTTGGTTGATTTGGATGGGGTAGAGGTCTTGCCGGGCCTTGTGGATTCTCATACGCATATTGTTTTTGCGGCACCGAGACATGAGGAGTTTGAGATGCGCATCAAAGGAGAGAGTTACGAGGCGATTGCGGCTGCGGGGGGAGGAATATTGAATTCGGCGAGGAAGTTGCAGGTGATGGATGAGGATTTGTTGTTTGAACAGGCTGCGCAGCGTTTGAGGGTGATGATATCGCACGGTACAACGGCGGTGGAGATAAAGAGTGGATATGGTCTCACAGTGGAATCGGAGTTAAAGATATTGCGGGTGATAAAACGATTAAAATCGTCATTTGATATTTTGATAAAGGCCACTTTTTTGGGTGCACATGGCATTCCGATGGAGTATAAATCGAATCCGGATTCTTATGTTGATTTGGTGGTGGAAGAGATGCTGCCCAAGGTTGTGGCGGAGGGGTTGGCGGATCACATAGATGTGTTTTGTGATCGGGGATTTTTCACTGTGGAGCAGACGGACCGGATTTTAAAGGCGGCATCGGCGATGGGATTGCCATCAAAGATTCACGCGAACGAATTGGGGTTAACGGGTGGTGTGCAGGTGGCGGTGTCGAATGGAAGTTGGAGTGCGGATCATTTGGAGCATTGCAGTGGGGTTGAAATAGATTTGTTGAAGCGTTCTATGGACGAAGCTTACGGGGGCACGGTGCCGGTGGGCTTACCTGGGACGAGTTATTTTTTGGGGATACCTTATGCGCCGGGTAGGGCGTTGATTGATGCAGGTTTGCCGTTTGCGATGGCTACGGATTTCAATCCTGGCAGCAGTCCGATTGCCAGTTTGCAAATCGTTTGGGCCTTGGGATGTACGCAGATGAAGTTGTTGCCGGCGGAGGCATTTTGTGCAATTAGTCGGAACGCAGCGCGCGCGCTGCGTTCCGAAAATGAAGTTGGCGCGCTGGCCGCAGGCCAGCGCGCCAACTTCTTCACCACAAAAACCCCAAACGCCATTCAAGCCATCCCCTATTTTATGGGCCAAAATCATTGCCACCAAGTGTTTGTCAATGGGTCGCTTTTTGAATAATTACCCCAATCCAATTTAACCTCCAACGTAAAAATCTCAACATCCGAGGACGAATCCCGCTTTTTTGTCGTCTACCCTCTACCACAACAAATTGCTCAACCTCGAAGCCACATACAAACAGTTCGGAGAACGCGTTTTTAATATCGCCCTGCAATACCTACGAAATGTTGAAGATGCGGAAGAGGTCACCCAAGATGTGTTTTTAACCGTTTATAAAAAACAGAGTCAGTTTGAGGGAAAAGCGCAGTTGGGGACGTGGATTCATCGAATTGCAGTGAATAAATCTTTGGATTTTATTAAGGCCCGGAACCGACAAAAAAGGGGTGGGGGTTTGCTTTCGTATCTCACCGGGACGACTGAAAATGTGGCTCAGCCGAACAACGACATGAATCACCCTGGTGTGGCACTGGAACATCGAGAATTGGTATCGACATGGTTTCATCGCATCGATCAGCTGCCTGAAAATCAGCGAACGGCCATCGTGTTGGTGAGAATTGAGGAATTCAGTCCTGCAGAAGCGGCGGCCATCATGGAATTGTCCGTTAAGGCCGTGGATTCTCTGTTACAAAGAGCCAAGAAGAATTTGATAAAAATAGAATTAAAAAGCGAAGGAAAATGAAAAAATCGACGTCTATTGGGCCAATCGACATGAATTTTAGAAGTGTTAATGATACAAAAAGTATGATTGAGAGAGATCCCTTAACCCCAGGTGTAAACATTGCAAGGGTAAGTCCGAGTCCCTATTTGTTTACGCGAATTCAGGCGAAGGTTGATGCGATAAACGAAATGCCACGGCAGATGGGTTGGATTTCTTGGACTTCGATTGTGGTGGGTTTGGTTTTGATAATTTTCATTGAGGTTAGTGCGGTTCGAAGTGGTTTTTCAACGGCAAAAGTGGATATAACCAAGAGTTTTTCTAGTCCATCAGAGCAATTGTATTGATATGAAAACAGGATTTCAGCGTTTGGTGATTGTTTTGTTGGTGTTGAATCTGATAGCAGTTTCTGCATTTTGGTTTTTACATGGCGGCAATAAAAATGGCGGACGTGAAGAACGCGGCGGCCAAGGTCAGGGTGCAGGACCTCGAAATGAAATCATAGACCGATTGCATTTTGATGAAAATCAAGTGACACAATACGATTCATTGATTGTGAAGCATCGTGAAATGGTAGGTGAGAAGGAGGGGCAAATTCAAGCGTTGAGAACCTCTTTGTTTATGGGGGTGTCTACGGGATTGGATGCCGCAACAAAGGATTCCTTGATTGATAGGATTGGAGCGTTGAATGCTGATATTCAGCGGATTCACTACGGTCACTTTTTGGATATTCAGAAAATTTGCAAACCTGAGCAGAGGGCTGATTTTGAAGAGTTGACCAAGGATTTATCAAGGATGTTTCGCGGTCGCGGTCCGAAAGGCAAGCCAGTTGAAGGGATGAATGAAAAACCCGTTGATGGCTTGAAAGGCAATGCGAATGGTGGTTCAAAACCCGAGGCCCCCTAATTTTGCAATTGTATATGAGAGTTGTTTTGTTGCGATGGGTTTATTGTCTGATGCTGTTGTTGAGCTTGGAATCTACGTTTGTAACTGCGCAATCATCTATTCAAATTCAACATCAAGTTAAATTGGGCGATGTGTCATTGTCATTGGGTGTATGGCAGAAATCAGACAGCAATGTGAGTGTTCGAATTGATAAGTTGCGATGGTATGTGAGTTTGCCTACGGCGGAAAAAAAAGGTTGTAAAGCTTGGCTCTTGGATTTGTCGGATTCGGCGAGTTTGAATCAAATTTATATGTATCCAACCCGCTCAGACAGGGTCGTCAGAAACATCTCATTGTTATTTGGCATCGATAGCGCAATCCAAGTAGGAGGTGTTGGAACGGGTGCTTTGGATCCTGCACGGGGGATGTATTGGACATGGCAAACGGGCTATGTTCAGTGGAAGATGGAGGGTGCGATTCGGGTTGATGGGGCAGAGAGTCCTTTGGAATTGCATTTGGGTGGTTTTGATGGACCTGCCAATGCTCAGGTTTTACTACCAAAGTTTATGTTTGATTCATCAGTGGATTCTGTGGTTGCGAGGTGGAATATTTCGCCATTTCTCGCGGAAGTTGTGCATCGAAAAAAATATGGCGTTATGTCGCCTAGTCCCATTGCCCGCGATTATTGTCGTATTATTGCGGACGGTGTCAGTTTTCACAAATAGTCGATTTTTAGGACTCATTGCGGGGGTTGTTTTTTCATCAATCACCGGTTGTATCATTTTTCAAGGCGATGCGAACGGCTCCAAATTGGTTTTTTCTGGTGCTGGTTTGAGTGCAAGATCGGAGCGGACACTGATTGCGGAGGGTTGGCCATTGCCGAGATACGATTTCACACAAAATCCCATCGACCCCGAGATGGTGGCATTGGGTCGGAAGTTATTTTACGATGTGCGTTTGTCGTCTGATGGGCGGGTGAGTTGCGGCAGCTGTCATTCCAGTTATACGGCCTTTGCCCATGTAGATCATCCGCGGAGTCATGGTGTTTTGGATAGGGAGGGCCGGCGCAACGCGCCGGCCCTCATGAACCTCGCCTGGCAATCAGAATTCATGTGGGACGGTGCCATCAAACATCTGGATCTTCAATCGCTGGCCCCACTCACGCATCGTACAGAAATGAATATGTCGATCGATTCGATATTGGCATTCCTAAAAAATGATCCCGGCTACCAGCGGGCATTTGGAAAGCGGGAAATTGGTATACCGAACATGCTGAAGGCATTTGCGCAGTTTGAAATGACCTTGATCAGTCGCAATTCCCGTTATGATTCCATGAAACGGAAGCAGGTTGTTTTCACCGATCAAGAACTTCGGGGCTACCAGTTGTTTCAAAAAAATTGCGCGGTTTGTCATTCCGAACCCCTGTTTTCCAAGCCCGGCACATTTGCTCATAATGGCTTACAGATGGATTCGATACTGCGTGATAAAGGCCGTGCCGAAATTTCTAGCAATCCTGCAGACGATTTTTTATTTAAGATCCCATCGCTGCGAAATGTGGAAGTCACATACCCATATATGCATGATGGGCGAATGAAAACGCTCACTGAGGTGGTTAAATATTATTCTGATCAAACCCTGGAATTGCCGAAGACTTTGGGTGGCGGACAAAAGACAATCCGATTGGATTCAAAGGAGCGAGTTGATGTGGTGGCATTCTTAATGACCTTAACGGATCCGGACTTTTTGCAAAATCCTTCGTTTCAGGAACCGCGATGATTGTTAAGGTTGTATAGCTAGAATTGGTTTTCCAAAAAGATTCTCGGTTTATGGGGTTAGATTTAGGGACGTTGCTAGCGTGGCGCATCGACCATTTCTTCAACGATTAAAAACGAAATAATTGCATCGAATTGCGAAGGAAATGCGCATTTTTGTCGTCTCAAAACCCGTATGAAAAAAATACTCTTTGTTGCTTTGGCCGTTTTATTCATCTCTGAATCTGTTGCACAAACAGATCCTGCGATCGTGAGTTGGATTCAGAACACCACGAATATCAAGGGACGACATTATGTGAAGGGGAGTTCAACCCCTGTGAACGATGCGGTTTTGGCCAATGTTCAAAAAGTTCAATATTCTACAGATTGGGTTTATGTGTCAACCAATGGCATCCCATCGTATATCACGGGTCCATTTTTGGACGGGAATCCGAGTTTGGCATCTTCGCAAAATGCGATTTTTAAGATATCGTTAAAGCCGGTGAAAAATACGGGAACCCCAACGAATACAACAGGTGGTAACATTGGAATTTTTTTAAACGGAGTGGCTTTGTTTGATTACCGCGATGGGGTGAGTTGGAGCAATGCTCAACAGGCCTTGAAGGGCGGACCTTTGATGGGTATGGGCGATAACGTTTGGAATCGAGATGCTGTGGTGGGTGAAAGATTGGGTTTCGACTGCGCAAAAGGTCATCCCGCGATGGGAAATTACCACCATCACCAGAATCCTTCGGCGTTCAACCTAGATAGGAAAGTGATTTCTACCGTTTGTGATTTGTATGCGGCCGACGGACTTTATGTTTTGGACAGTACCAAGCACTCGCCGTTGTTGGGATACACCTACGATGGTTTCCCGATTTATGGGGCCTTTGGCTATAAAAATGCCGACGGTACAGGTGGAATCGTCCGCATGAAATCGAGCTTTTTTTTACGAAACATTACGAATCGGACGGTATATGCAGACGGTACTGATGTGATTGATGGTCCAGCGGTGAGCACTACTTATCCTTTGGGTTATTTCCGCGAAGATTATGGTTACATCGCACCCAGTGCTTCTCAGCCCGATTATTTGGACGAGCACAATGGTCGTTTCTGCGTAACGCCAGAGTACCCCAATGGGATTTATTGCTACTTTGCGACCGTGGATGCCAATTGGAATTCGGCTTATCCTTATATCGTGGGTCCTACTTTTTATGGAGTTCGGACGGCGGCCAAGGTGACATCAATCACGGAAACAGTGAGCACTTACACCCCGAGCACCTCATGGGTTATGGGAAAGGAAATGCCAAAAATTTCGGTGATGCCTAACCCATCTTCCGAGGTATTGGCGGTACAGATTTCAGTGAGTCAGCATCAAGATGTGAAGGTGGAATTGTTAGATTTACAGGGAAGAATTGTTGCGGTGCAATCCATTCTAACGGGCAGCACAATGGCACATTTCGATGTGAGAAAATTGTACGCTGGCGATTATTTTGTGCGCGTTTTCACTCCCCAAGGTTCATTTGTTGAGCGCGTTGTGATTCTGAAAGACTAAGGATTTTCCTTGTTGACGATTTTGCTGGAAACTACAGTATTTGCAGGGCTGTAGAGTGTGAATACATACTGCCCGGTAGGTAGATTTTTGATGT
>DDYM01000015.1:1854-5633 GCA_002347985.1 Bacteroidetes bacterium UBA2234 | reverse complement strand
TTGATGTCGTGAATTTGAATTTTTGCAATTGGAATTTTGCTTTCAATTACAAAATTTTCGTTAAACGGATTGGGGTAGAAATGGATTTCGGGCTTTTGAATTTGCGAGGTATTGCTGCTTGCTGATGTCGTTCCACCGCGAACGGCCCAAACAGTATGGGTCGCCGTTTTGACATCGTAGGTGGTGATGCCAAAATTGTTGTCGAGGTACCAAGCCTTTGTTGTTTGGTTTGGTAGGCTGGTGGACGACCAATATTTGGTGATGGTTATGCCGCTAAAAATCGTATTGTTCACAGAGGGTTGGACTTTGTTTTCATCGCTCAAACTTCTAATTTCTTTCACATTGGGCAATCGCCAGTCTGCGTTCCCACCGAGATTTAGGTTTTCGCAATACAGGATGGCATCTTCCCAAGTAACGGCAGTTTGATTGATGGATTTCTCCCAGGTTAGGTCTGTGAGGCGATCCAAGACAGTTCCATCGCTGTTGTCGACGAACCGACTTGTAATGGTCACGCTACTTTGTGTTTCTCTCACGCATCGTGCATGGATTTTTTTGGTACCTCCGGCCGATATTGTTTCTGTTTTCAGGTGATTTCCGATTCCACCTCCTGCGTTGGTGACCCACACTTTTGTGGCATCGTTTATTTGTTGCGCCGATGTCCACCAGTATTCAGCACCGGTTTTGGTGAAGTATTTTGAGTCCATCGCGGGGTTGGGGTTTTGGTGGTTAAGGATGGTGTAGGCTTCGTCTGGGTGGGGAAGTCGCCAATCGGTATATCCCCCAAAAGTTAGGGTATCGCAATAGTTTTTGGCATTGTCGAATATCATCTCTCCACCATCGGTTTGTTGCCAGTTGAGGGTGGTAACAGAATCCAGGACGATGCCATTTTTTAGGCTAAACTTTTGTGGGTTGATGGAGTAATCGTTGTCTTCCCCAAAGGTGTTGGTATAGGAGGTGTTTTGTCCGGTATCGGGGAGTTTTTTGATGGTTCTGACAACGGATTGTGCTTTTCCAAAATGGGGCAAGAGGGCAGCGATGGCGAAGGCGGCGAGGGGGTGGAATTTCATTTTAGGGCAGTATAAATTTTAATGTAATCGAGTTGCCATCGCTCAATTTGGTTTTGTAGAAATAGGCGCCGGGGGCCCAATTGGCTGCATTGATTGAGGCAGGGTTTTCTAATGCGTTGCGATTGCCGGATTGATACACGCGGGCTCCATTGAGGTTGTAAATGTTGGTTTCAACGACGTTCACTGGATTAGAGGTTGTGATGGATTGCAGAGTAATTTGTTTGTCTTGGGAAATGACGATGCGATAGGGGCTGTTGGAGGCGCTGATATTTTTGTTTCCAACGGTGAGTTTGCAGAGGGCTTGTCCTTTGTAGTTGCTGGTGGTGGTGCCGGCGGGGGTGATGAATTTGTAGGTATAATCTCCGTTTGCGGTCCAACTGTAATCCACGGTATCTTTTTCGGAACCCAGGGTATAGGTAAGTTTAAAGCCCATGCCATTGGGGTAGGGATGATTGTGTGTGATGGTAGCTCCTTTCAACGGGGTTAGAGCAGGCCGCACGCCTTTGGCGGCGGCCTGCGGAATGATTTGAAGCGTAGCGTCCTCGGTAACCTCACCAACCATATTCCCAATCATATAAGGCGCTGCACTGCTGCTGTGGTAGTGGTAAACGCCATCGCTGCCATAGTGACCGTGGTTAGCATCTAGGGTTTTCATCGCGCTGCCATCGGGTTCTTTGCTGCCGTATATGGCGAAGCCATCCAATGCAAATGCCACTGGAGAGGTTTCAGGTACTTTGTTGTACAGCACATTCGGTGCGATGTGGTAATGGTAATCGTCTGCCCTTCCACTGTGACCGCCGTATTGGTCCAATTGTCCATCCAAAAATGCATCCACGCCTGTGTTTGTGTATGGGTTGAAAATAGCAATGCCGTTCACTGCAACAGCAATTGCACCGCGCAGGAAGTGATTCTGATTTACAGGAACTGGGGTGGCGGCAACAACCGGATTCATCGGGATCGACCAAGCATTGCTGCCCACATAACATTGAGGAATTGGGACCTGCTGCTGCCATCCGGTAATGCCCAACATCGTTTCGTGATCAGGTAAACCCAAAGATTCCACGTAATAATATTTGCTGTCGCTTCGCGTGCTCACTGCAGGTTTGTAGTATGAAAACGCAGAATCCATAAAGCTAACTCTGGTGCTGCCCATCCATCGTTTTGCTTTGATGGCGGTGAAACTGGTTAACGTGATTAATATGGCAGTAACTACAACGGGAAATGCGAATTTAAGGGGCTTTAAAATGGATGCTTTTTTCAGTGCGATAGCAAGCACAACCAAAATGCCAATCAAGATTAAATAACTTTTGTTCGATGCGCTGCGAGTTGAACTAACGGCTGCTCCCAAATTGATAGCATGATTATCGGATTTTGATGGCTGTGAACCCATCAAGTCATTGCGAGAAATGTTTTGCATCGCATTGATTTTCTTAATCCAAGCGATTTTCTCTGAAACAAATTTTTGATCGGATTTGCACAGTCTAGACATCGAAATCGTCTCCACCTTGCCATCGTTGGTTTCGATCATTACGCTTTCTCCTTTTGTGAGGTAGAAACTACCCTGCAATTGGGTTCCATCGATCAATGTCCAATTGTGTGGGGCGGTTATTTCGTAATGTGCATCGTGAGCCAAAATAGATTGGGACAATAGCAAAGTGATTGAAAGGAGGAGGTATTTTAGAGTTTTCATGATGCTAAGATGTAAATGTTAACTGAGACGATTTTATTTCAAATTTCTTTTGGTGATAATTGGTTGATTTTAATTGCGTTGGTCGGGAGTTGACTTATTGCGGCCTATTTAAAATAATGATGCCACATTTTTCCCCGTGCTGCTGCCCTTGCAAACAATAGTTGTAACTCCCGTTAGGCAAGGCATTGCCGAATTGGTCGGTCCCGTCCCAAACAACTGTAAAATCCCCTGGGTNNATTTTGATTCATGATTCTTCGTACCAATTGACCTTTGGTGTTATAGATATTCAAGTTGATGGGTTCTTTTATACCCACGGTAAAGGTAAACATTGTTTCGCCTTGTGAAGGGTTTGGATGCACCCATTCTTGGGTGTAATTGCTATTCCAAATGATGGGAGAGCCTGTAAATAAAGAATCGTAACAATTTTTAGCTCCAATGAAATAGGTGGCTGAGATGTCTTTGTTTTTGCGGGTAGCGGTTTCAGCAACGGCTTTGTAAACCCTTACATATTCAACTTTTACTCCGCTGGGAGAAACGTTCACTCTCAGATGGCCTGAGTTGGGCAGAATTTGGCCTTCGAAATAACCATAATCATCGGCGTAACTGACAGAGGAATAGTTGGGATGACTGGGCTGCGGTGTTTCTTGATAGACGAGACATTCCTTTTGTTGTTTGCCGAAAAAGTGATCATGGCCGTGAAAGAAGATACTCACGCGATGTTCCGTAAGCAAATCCTTGATGGGCTTGTACCAACCGGGTCGTTCCGTCTCAAAGCCTCGCTTGCCATCGAGGTTGTCGCCTCCCCATTCATATTTGTTGGCGATTTCTACTCCTCCACGACCATCTTTGTCGCCGCCAACCAAATGGTGGATGAATACAAATTTGTAGGTGGATTTGCTACTTTCCAATGTGTTTTTAAGCCAATCGTACTGCACTTTCCCCAATGTCCATCGCCAGCCGTTGAGACTGTCGGGTTTTTGCATCGTGTTCCAATAGGGATCCAAAACAATGAATTGCGCATC
>DDYM01000015.1:0-1763 GCA_002347985.1 Bacteroidetes bacterium UBA2234 | reverse complement strand
CGGTCCACCGTTCCCCAGACAGGTACGCAATTTGATTTGCCGGTATTGGCCCAGCCGCTTTCGCCTTCGTGGTTTCCAATGGCGATGTAAAGGGGTACGGAATGACAAATGAGCTCGTAATAGGAACGCATTAAATGACTTCGGTAGGTCACTGTGTCGCGCGGGATTTGCTTGGTTGTAGCGCTTTTTAATTTGTCCGACATCAGAATATCGCCCAAGTCTATCATGAAATCGGGTTTGTCTTCGAGTTGATTGAGGAGACAACGACGGTAAACTGCGCTATCGCTCTGTTCGTCCATGTGGGGGTCTGCTTGCACTGTAAATGTGAAACTCTCACCCGCTGGTCTTGCCGTATGGAAAGTGTATTCAGGTCGCGACGTTTCTGTGCTGCTGCCCAAAGCTCGATAAACAAGTCGATAGTAATATTGCGTATTCGGTTGCAGATTGCCGATCACCATTTCCGTGGGATTGTCTTTTCGCATGCCTTGCCATTTGGTTTGCGCGGTATAGTTTCCCGACGATGTTCCGTATTTGATATAGGCTTCGCAGGTGTCTGTAAAGGCAATTTGAAGCGTGATTTCTTTGTCGGTTGGACGACTCAACATTTCCGTATGACGCAGTGTTTGCGCGTTGGAAGCGGAAAGTAGGAATCCGGTAATTGCGAATGAAAACAGGTGTTTGCGTAATTGCATAGAAGATTATTTTTGAACGATGATTTTTTGGGTGGAAGAGTAATTTTCGCCTTTTGCGGTGACATAATAAACACCGTTGTTAAGTTGGCTGATATCTATTTCATTGAGATGACTTTGCAGTTGTAATTGTCCAAAAGTATTGTAAATGTACACTTGCAATTCGCTAACGGCATGGGGTAGTCTAACGATAAGTTTGTCTTTGGCGGGGTTTGGATAAACCGAGAATTTTTCTTCATTGAGGCCAGCTGTTTTAGCGCTTCCACAGTTGCCAATGGTATAGGAGAATCCGACTTCGCCATTGTGGTGTTTGCCATCTAGGGTGTCTTTTGGTAAGTATGCTTTTACGTAATCTATGGTTACGCAGGAGGGTTTCACTTTTACCCTGATATGGCCTGTTCCATCGAGAGTGTCTGAGGTGTAGGCGTCGGCATTGGCCAATTTGCCAATCATATAGGTTGAATCTGAGGGCATGGGAACTTCTTGGTAATGGATCCCATCGAGGATTTCATGTGCGAAAAGGTGGTCGTGGCCTTGGAAGAAAACATTCACTCCATTGTCTACGAACAATTTGTGGATGGGTTTCGCCCAGCCCGGACGTTTGTTGGGGAAGTTGTAGTTGGTGCCACCTTTGCCGTCGTATCCGCCCCATTCATATAGTTTGGCTTGTACCGCGGCACCTCTACCTTGACCTGAAACATGGTGGGCGAATACGAATTTGTATTTTGCGGTGCTTCCCTCAAGTGTGTTTTTTAGCCATGTATATTGAGGCAGTCCGAGGGTCCAGCTCCAAGCGCCGGGTTTGGCCGACGAATCGCATTGGTCTCGGTATACGTCCATAACAACGAACAAGGCATCGCCCCATTTCCAGGAATAGTAATTTTCTGGGTTCTCAACGCCGTAAGGTTCTTTGTCGCCATTGCCACCATAAAAACCGTTGGGGTAGGGGTTAGGGTAGTAGTATTTTCGCCATAAGGTGGCATTCAATGCGAGGTTATTGCCTGGATTTTTCAGTAGGTAATAATCCATTTCGCCTTCATGGTTACCGAGGCAAACATAGAAGGGGATGGAGTG
>DDYM01000029.1:1324-15461 GCA_002347985.1 Bacteroidetes bacterium UBA2234 | reverse complement strand
CAGAACAAGCATTTACTGTAGTGACTTTAAGAATCACCTTATATCCTCCTGGATTAACATAGGTGAAATTCACAACCTTTGAGGTTTTTATCGTTGCTGGCGGACCGTCACCCAAATTCCAATTCCAACCAGAAATTGTCTCTCCGTTTGCTGTTGAAAAATCCGTAAACACGGTTTGTTCGCCGATACAAACATTATTCACAGTTTTAAGTACGAAAGGTGTTGCGTAAACTGTGACCATTTGCACCCATGAATCCAAATTTCCATCGGCATTCAAAATCACTAGACTCACACGATAAGTTCCACCATTTGCATATTTATGAACCGCATTTTTCGTTGTCACTGAATTACCCGCAGATCCCGCTTCGCCAAAGTTCCATGTGTAGGTAAGAATCGATGAAATACTCTTACTAAGGTTGGTAAATTTCAAAGTATCCGCAGAACATCTTCCGGTAAATTTATATGCAGCGAAAGGCTCTTTACTGCCAAGAACGTTTATCCCTGATTTACGCTCAGTGGCTGTCAATACGATTGTATTTCCTAGGGCAAATGTGCCCAAGGTCGACATACTTGTTGTGGAAGTCGTAATCTGACCTTTACGGATAACTGACCCGGTTCCGCCATGATCTTTCCATGTAGTTGAAGATGTGTATCCTAAAATTCTCAATGTTGAATTTTCATAAACACCATCGTCGGTTGACACTGAATCATATTTCAAAGTGACAACAAAATTGGAACTATTGGTAGCGCCCGCAGGAACCGTAGCTCCAACGAAATAGCTCACCGCAGAATAATTGCGAATCCCCGTAGGTAAAGAACCATTTCCAGCGGCCTTCCCTTTAACCATTTGAAATACGTAATATGTCAAATTTCCATTCGACTTTGAGAAACTCAAACCCACAGGCCTGTAATCACTACCCGCACCTAGAGGGAAAGTCAAACTTGTTGAACCACTTGTTAATCCTATGTGCAAAGCACCATCAACAAAACTCGTTGTTCCTCCGCCTGCAAATGTGCATCCATCCAACGCTCTAAAGGCCGCCAAACTAGCACCCACCTTCACAATACCGTCGGTTAATGTAATTTTGGTTTTAACATTAAATGTCTTGGGAGCAGTATTACCGTCGATTGTTAACGTAACCCCAGTTTTGTTCATTGTTAATTGATCAACCTGAACACTATCCACGCTAAACGTCATGCTGTAACCAACCTGAATTGTTTCAGCGTAATAGCCAGTTGAAATTACAATAATATCCGAACCCGAAGTAGCAATATTCGCCGCCGCTGTGATTGTCAATTTTGCGTTCGCTGCACTCAATCCGTTATTCGCATCGTTACCCGTCTTAGAAACGTAGTAGGTTGTAGCAGAAAGAAACTGAATTGATGCAATCGTAAAAACCGATAAAACCAATACCGATTTGAGAAATGATTGTATAGTAGAAAACTTCATGTGGATGAATGAATATTACAAATTTAAGTGTTTAGACGCTATTTTTTCAATTTTCGTTTCCCCGTTCACCCACACAAAATTCAAATGCGGCCTATTGAATACACTTAAAATGGCAAATCATCATCCTCAAAGGGATTGCTCGCCGCGGAATTCGACCCTTGATCGCCCGCTGGCATAGCATCGAAGCTCGGTGCACTGTTCGTTCCACCAATTGCGCTACCCGCGTTTTGTTTGGTCACATTCCAAGCACGAATGTCAGTATACCAACGACCATTATATTCCCTACTTTCAACATCCACAGAGATTGTCAAATCCTGTCCATCTTGAATTCCAAATTTGGCAATTTTATCACCCCACAAATTGAAACATACTTTTTTTGGATATTGACCTGGTACCTCGATGATGTACTCCTGCTTTTCCCATGTAGTTCCGTTTTTCGCGTTTCCTGTCTGCTTTGGCAGCGTCTGAACAATTTTACCTGTAATTTCCATATCGCAAATCTATTTTTTTGTTTCTCATTTCAATCTCACTCAACCCCGAACTAATCCACATCTACATGCCTTCTTGTCCACCGGGCGGTTTCAAATCATCATTTTGCAGTTTCCGATTCACAGGCTTAGGCTTTTCGATGGTAAGCGAACCAAACTTGTAATCAAAGTTCACCCGAACACCCCACATGTTTAAACGTTGAACATTATTGTAGCTAAAGTCTTTACCAGATGCTCGAGTGATAAAGTCCATTTTAGGAATGAAAGGATTGTCCAATCCAAATCCCAAACCACCTTTATCGTTCTTAAATCGTCTCTTCACACCCAACATATGAAAAAACCAGTTTGTGGTGTATCCCTGCAACGTATACGTTGGTGCATTAAACCTACCCCACAGTTCTGCTTGCCATTCTTTTGTGATTTTCACACTCAATTTTGTCCCAGCATTGTAGGTTAGACCCGTATTGCGGGCCCCTTTTAAATAACCCGTGTCAATTCCACTGCGGATATCCACCCATCCCAAGCCGCCATTGAACGTCAGCGTCCAATCATTCCCTCTCCACTTCCCCTTGTAATTCATATTCACATCAAACCCCGATGTGTAATTTATTCCAATATTGCCGTAAGTGGTTCTATAAACCTTGTCTTCCCCAACGTATCGCATCGTTTCAATGGCATTCCCAATTCTACGGTGATAAACGTTTACTCCCCATCCTCCAATCTGACCATAGTTTCCCGTTGATACTTCAAAATTGTTCGAGACTTCTGCATTCAACCTGGGATTCCCGGTGGTAATATTTAATGGGTCTATAAAATTTGTATAGGGATTCAAATAGAACAAACTCGGACGCTGTATTCTTTTCGTATAGGTCATTCGAACAAAACCGGCCTTCCCAATAACTCGATTCAAATTGATGTAAGGGATGAAGTTTTGATAAGGCTGACCCGTATATGTCTCTTTCAGCGGGTAATATACAACACCCCCAAATTGCGTCGACTCATGTCGTAACCCGGATTTTATTGAAAACTTACTCGACATATTCCAGGTGAACTGCGAATAAAAAGCCAATATATTTTGATAGTAATCAAACTGATTGTTTCTCGCTGATATTGATTCGTAATTACTCTGAAGGAAATTAAAACTGTCGTAATGGTAATTACTAATTACCGACCTCAACGTAGTTTTCAAGCCCGTTTCCCAGAGCAATTTGGAATGCAAGGGCTCGGTGTAATCTATCTGCATTGAGATCTCATTGTTTTTCCCAATGTTTAAACTTTGTTCCTTGCGCGTTTCGATTTGAGTTTCGGTGAATCGGGTAAAATGATAATCCGTATTGTCCTGACTTCCGCTGTATTGCGCAGAAATCCCAAATTCCCGACCTACTTTGTCGAATGTTTTTCTGTAATCCAAATTCAAATCCAAACCATACCCGTATGTAAAGTTGTTGGTTGTTTGCTCCCACAAATAATTCAGGGGAAGTGCCGACAAGCCACTGTAGGTAACAACATCATTGTTAGAATTCCTCATCCGGGTACTGGTGGTTGCCGAAACTGACAGTCCACTTTTTTTATTAAACTGATGATCCATGGAAAGCGTAAGCCTCGGCCCGCCGCCCCAATTCACCACATCATTGTTCTGCTTTAAACCGTACCCAACCCCGTTGATCGTATTTGTTCGGTTTGTCCATCCTGAACCCCACGACCGCCAAAAATGTCCGCCCAATTTGATGCTGAAGTTTGTATTCCCATTCTGAATAGAAACATCCCCTCCCAAATTAGCACTTCGAGTACCAAGTCCCATATTCATCGTACCCGTCTTCCCCCTCAATCGAACTTGTTTCAAAATAATATTTATAATCCCAGCCGTTCCCTCTGCATCATATTTGGAAGATGGATTCGTAATCACCTCAACCTTTTCAATGCCATCGGCCGGCAACGACCGCAATGCATCCGCAATATTCCCCGCCATCATACCGCTGGGCCTTCCATTGATCAGCACTTTTAAATTCCTACTCCCCCGAATGGAAACGTTTCCATCCATATCAACCTCCACCATCGGAACCTTGGCCAACAAATCAGAAGCAGAACCACCCTTGGAAGTGATGTCTTGGGCCGCATTGTAAACCAAACGATCCACCTTATTTTCAATCAGTGGGCCTGATACCTTAATCTCTACACCCAACATCTTCTCCGATTTCCCCTGCGCCGTGTCGACGCCATTTTTCAAACCACCCAAAGCGCTATCCAACACCTCAACATTATCCAACATCGAATCTGAAACTTGCGCAACCAACAACTGCCCACAACCCATAACCACGAAAAAAATCAAACCTAAGAAACGCAAAATCATATAATACTGCAAAGAAATAACGGAAAGAGCATATTCGGGTTGAACACGAATAAAATTGACATTAATTAATCGTTTATTTGGCCCGCATCGCCTCAACTGGGTTTAATCGAGCTGCCTGACGTGCTGGAATAAATCCTGCCACTATACCCACAATCGCCGACACCCACAATCCCAGCTGCGTATCTGAAGCACTCAAAACCAAGACAAACCCTTCCCCCATCGTTTCTTTTAATATGGCATTTAGCCCCAAAAAGGTCAGCCAAACAAACAACAAACCAATCAACCCACCAATCAAGCACAACCAAATCGCTTCCAACAAAAACTGAACCTGAATAAAAATGTGTGGTGCCCCCAACGCCTTTTGAATACCAATCTCCTTGGTACGTTCTTTCACACTCACAAACATGATATTCGCCACACCAAAGCAACCCACAATCATCGCAAACCCGCCGATAACAATTCCGATGTTTTTGATTTGAGTGAACAACTGCGACACCGCTTGGGTGATCATCGTCATCCGATTCACTGCAAAGGTATTTTCCTTGCCTGGCTTAATCTTTCGATACTGCCTCATTAACTGCCCCACCTCCACCGTCAAATCATCCAAATCAACCCCATTCGCCGCCTTCACCATAATTTGCGCATCGTCGTTTTCTCTGTACGAATACATCCCCATTCCCATCTTCAGCGGGATAAAAACCCGATCGTCTTTTGAATTATCAATAATACTTGCCCCTTCCGCTGCACAGACTCCTACAACCCTACAAACCCGATTTCCCACCCGAACGATATTTCCCACGGCATTGGATCTACCGAATAACTGCATCGCAATATTGTTGCCCAATACCACAACCGGCCTACCGCCCCGACTCTCCTCCAACGTAAATGTCCGCCCAAACTCAGCGGCAATATGCTGAATTTCTAAAAATTGATGCGATACACATCCTACCGAAACACCCTCTAATGTCACACCGCCAGCCGCCAACTTCTCTGTTCTACCAAAACTAAACCCAACGCTTTCAACGCGATTTTTAGACAATTTCGACTCCAAAAAAAGCGCCTCTTCCGGTGATGAAACTGGCCTACTCAAATACTTCCACCAAGGATAGTTCCCTCCAAATTCGTCCCAAGGCCATTTCTGAACAAAAAGAACCTGCGTGCCGTATTTGGTAAATTGATTGTTAATGTTGGTCTCTAAGGAATGCACCAAGGCGTAGACCGCGATGATACAATAAATTCCTATCGTAATACCCAGAACCGACAAGACACTTCTCAGCTTATTTTGCCGAATCGCGGAGACCGAAACCCGCATCGTTTCACTGATAAAAATCTTGAAATTCACAATTGCTTTTTCAAAAATAGATTATTCGATAGGTTTCTCTTCTACGCTGTTGGTGATTGACGATTTCTTTCGTCGGAAAGTCTCAAATTCACGACGATACAGCGCACCGCCGCCAAGGGTATTTCCAGACACGCCATTGGTAGTTGCACCACTTTGCTGTAGCAACAAATTATTGCTTCGAGAGAACATTTTCAATCGCCAATTCTCATTCCTTGTTGAATATTCCAAATTGAAATTCAAGGGCACCGCAGCGCCATTCACCAATACCGCAACCGTTGGATCGTAGTTCAAATTCAGCTTCAATCGATCACTTAAATCCCATTCGCTGTTTACAAAGACTTGGGTATTACTGCTAGTACCGCTACTCCTTCTCACATCATCGATGTTCACTTGAATCTTCGTTTTGATGCCGTATTTCTGAAAAATGTCATTCACTACATTTGATGCAATATTGGACACACTGTTTCCTGCAACCCCAACGCCACTCACCACACTTCCACTGGTTGGATTTCCGCTGGAGAACGATGGCGGGAGGAAATTACCAATAATCAATAATGCAATTGCTTGTCGCATGGTCTCATCTTTATCCTGACGAATCCGCTGAATAACAGCGTTCACATCACTATTACTCCCCGCACTAACTGCCAATTCTGGGGCCTGTAAATCAAACCCGATCTGAGGTCGCATCAAACTACCATTGATATTCAACACGCTCACAATCAAGGTTGGCGGATAATTTGTACCCGGTGCATTTCCGCTTCCAACCATCAGCTGGGCTGGTGAAATTCTCTTTTCGATTCTTCCTGATAATGCCAGATTTGCATCGTAAGGATCACCCACCCAAGTGATTTTACCCCCTTCGGTGAGCGTAATTTTCTTATTCAACAAATTGATACCCGGCAATGAGAAAACATACAATCCAGATTTAATGGTATACTGGCCATTCAAAAAGAATCGTTCATTTTCATCATACAAAATTCGGATATCTCCGGTACCTCGACCTTTAATCAAATCCCCCAATCTTTTGTCGATGAGGAATTCCGTTTCCAAATCCGGAGTGGCCCGAATCATGAGGTCGATATTGCCCAACCCGGAAGACGATTTCTTAGCCTTTGAATTCCCTACAACCTTGCCAAAATGGTTTCTAAAGATAATATTACCCGATACTGTGTTTGTATTCAATGTAGGATACAGAATGCTCAACTTACTGTTTTCAGATGGGGTCATATCCATCTTAATATTGATTTTGTTCAACGGACCCCATATCCTGCAACTTCCATTGCCCCAAGCCGTACCATAAAACAGGTCATTGTCTTTTTCTGTGGTCTCAATAATCCTCAATTTCTGGGCATCGTACACGTTCAAATCCAACGCCAAATCTTTGAAGCGATTGTGAGTAAATGCAAATGTGGCTTTGGCCTTCCCCTTCTTTAATTTGCCATACATTTGAATGGGATATCGCGTAAAAATCCCATTCGACTTAACCAAGAAATCGGCTTCATCGAAGCGATATTTCGTGCCCAAATAGTCAACCCCAAACATCGCATCTCGAGCTTTGAGGTCGCCTTGCATAATCAAATCATTCAAAGGACCTTCCATTTTTACATTGCCCCCTACGGTACCTGTTTCCGCGGTGGCGATGCCCGACAAGAATGGAGACAAGATCCCTAAAGTTGTTCCTTCTGGAATGTACAAATTTGCGTCTAAAGCCGCTGTGTTTCCGCCGAAATTCAATTTACCGGTGAAGGAAGTATTTTTCAAAACGCCCCTGCGCGAAATCAAATTTATATCGAGCCATTTATCCGTGGTCCTTTGTGCCACTTTCAAATCAAAACTTCCATATCGATAGCCCAAATAAATCAAGTCATTCAAGTAGCTTTCTCCAACAATTTTAAATTGGCCAAGTGCCGCAGCAATTCGAACCCTTCCTCCCATGTGAAACTGCAAACTATCAAAGGTTCCATTGGGAAAAAACGGAGTCAGCAATTCCGGTGTAATGTTGCCCACCTCAATGGTAAAAGTATCACTCAAAAACTCAGACAACACGCCATGCAATTCCACAAAATGACGCGTATTGTTTACCATGAAATTCTTCACTTTCACACGATCCCCACGCCCCAAACTCACATGGCTTTGCTCATCCAGTTGCCATGGCTCTTTGTTGATGTAAAAATTGGCCGCGTTAATATTGGTGGGAAATGAATCCAACTTCACATTGGACTGCGTCCCCAAATTCACATTGTATCGATCTTGTAAATCGTGCAAGTCGAATCCCAAATCCAACACACCATTGGTTAATTTGCCTTCCAACGCAAACCGATCATACTTCGTCTCACCATAGTTCAAATCCCTAGCATTCAAAAGAACTGTGGATGACCCATTGGGATTGGAATTTACCGCCAACTTTAAGCGATGCCAGTCTGCGCCCTGCCACGACAAATCCATTGGACCTAATACCAAATCTACCTCGCGGTGTTGAGAGCCGAAACGCCCTACCAGATTAATGGGTCCGGAATTTAGGGTTTTATCTACGAAGGACGACAGCCAATCGGTTTGTATCAACTGCAGATCAAACGTAAAATCCTGGGGGACGAATGCCTTTGGAGCATCAAATCGATTTGGCAACAAGGTATACAAGAAATGCTCGCCGATGTTTGAGATGTCCGATGGATCAAAGCCCGAAGAGATGTTGCCATTTAGCCAATCTCCAGAAAATTGAATCCCCTCTGAAGCCGACTGAACAAACTGCTGACTGTTGCAGAAGTATCGAACAGAACCATGATCGGCTACAAGCTGTCTGACTTCTACTGTTGCATTGGTATTTTCCGCATCTCCACCTCCATAAATCAACGATGCAGATCCGGACAGAATCAATGGCAATTTATCCAATCCAACCTTATCAAACTCAACATTGCTGGCAGACAAATCCGCGTCCATTGAAAGCTCTTTATCCCAATCAAAAAGGGTTGCCTCAGCAGAAAATGCAAACCGAGCATCGTCAGACTCAAGATTTAGATGGCACTTCCCCTTGTCAAACTCTCCCGTCATTTGCACCTGGGTAAGATGTCGACCAAGAACCTGATAATCAATCAGATTTAAATCCAACTCCGTATTCAAATTGACAGAAGAAAGGCCTTCTCCCGTAAGTAAAATATCTGCATTATTGATGGATGCATCCAATCCGTTTGCGGTAAATACACCCAAATCCCAATCCACCAATTTGCCCTCAAGATCATAGCTCATGGCATCTATACTCTCGGGGAAATCCAATGCCATGTGACCTGAAAAATGTCCCGGCCCGGCATCCAAATCTCCGTCAAACCCAAATGAAGTAAGCCCACCAGAAATGGTAGCATCGAGATCAACCGCTTCAAACTTTTTAACAACATCGATCGAATCAAGTTCGTAAACCACCTCATTGAGATCGGCCAATGCCAAACGAGATTCCTCCAATTGAAGTCGATATTCAAAATGATCCAAATCTTGCAAACTCGTCAATATTCCACTGCCCTTCAATTGCGTTTGATCTGTCAACGACTCAAAATCAAACTTCTTTAACACCAACGAAGCCAGAGGTCCAACAGCATGGGCATTCACAAACAAGGGCAAATCTCTGTTCTCAAACCAAGGATGGAACGCCAACAACTCCCCCACGCAGAATTTGGATTTACTCAAGCGAATATCAAAAGTAACCTTGTGAAAAATATCGGAAAAATCGCGCATCGAATTGAACCGCATTTCAAAACGGTCACCCAAAATGCTACAGGGGGTTTCCAACATGAGATTGCTGGCCAAAATTTGTTTTTTATCCACCACTACACGCGTCCTGCCTTTTACGATATTGAGACCGCTTCGCTCCTTCATCTTGATTGATTTCACATTCACTGTGAACCATGGATGTCCAAACGTGAGAGAATCCATTTCCGCATCGATATGGGTCAAAACAACATTGTCTGGATCAAAATATGGGTCGCTCGACCGCTGTTTAATGTTGAAAAACTGATAGTACCCATCTTCAATTTTCGCATCGTTTATCCCAAAATCCCAACCTTTGCTATGATCGTTGGGGTCTGATGGCGGGTTTAAATAATCGGCAAAAAAATCAATATTGAAAGGGCCATCTGCTGTGTGGTATCCTGTTTTTACCCGTGGTTTATAAATCGACACAGACGACAGTTCGATGCGTTGAGCTTTCCAATCCACCTTGGTCAGCCTGGCCTCCACCTGACGTGCTTCGATCAAGGTATCTTTGCTTTGGTCGTAGATTCTAATGCGTTCTACGTGAATATTTCTCAGAAAATCAATCTCCACATAACCGATTTCTACTTTGGCTTTGAGTTCTTTTGAAAGGTATTGGGCGAGCTGTTGGGCAAAATAATTTTGAACGATATGATTGCGCGACAATACAATTGCGGCTCCCGTAAGCAACAGGAACGACAGCAACATCAGAAGCAAAAACTTCCGTAGTTTTGTACGCTTATTTTTCAATCTCTCAAATATAAAATTCGTTGTCTCCGCTGAATCCACCAAAACCCGCCCGCTCCATTATATTGGGCATCGAGAGCAGTTGCGATGATACCGCAGCGTCTATTCTCTGCGATGGCAAAATCCTTGCCAACGTTACCGCGGGTCAAAAAGTGCACGAGCAGTATGGCGGGGTGGTACCCGAGTTGGCATCCAGAGCTCACCAAAGCAATATTATTCCCGTAATTCATCTGGCACTACAAAAAGCCGAAATCTCAATCAATGAGATCAATGCAGTAGCTGTTACCCAAGGCCCCGGACTCATGGGATCTTTGCTTGTTGGAACCAATGTTGCCAAAGGAATTTGCATCGCCAATAACATTCCGTTGATTGGCATCAACCACCTCGAAGCGCATGTGGCAGCCCTTTTCATAGATCATTCAGTACAGTTGCCCATGCTGTGCCTTTTGGTAAGCGGCGGACATACGCAAATCATTTTGGTGAATGGCATCGCCGATATGCAAATTGTTGGAACAACGCAGGACGATGCGGCTGGGGAGGCGTTTGATAAAGCAGCGAAATTGCTAAACTTAGGATATCCAGGCGGTCCATTGATTGATCAATTCGCTAAGCTTGGTGACCCAACAAAATACAAATTCCCCGACAGCCAAACCCACGGATTTGATTTTAGTTTTTCGGGTATAAAAACCTCGTTGCTCTATTTTCTAAGAGACAATTTAAAAAAAGACAACGAGTTTATAAACAATGAGTTAAACAACATTTGCGCATCGTATCAGCATCAAATTATTTTGAGCCTAACGAAGCGATTTGCCAAAGCAATACAGAATTACAAACCCGCTAGCATTGGACTTTGCGGGGGTGTTTCAGCCAACAGCGAGCTCCGCAACACCATCCAAAAAATGGGTACAGAAAAGGGCATTCAAGTTTGTATTCCTGCGTTTGAATATTGTACAGATAACGCAGCAATGGTAGCGATGGCTGGATATGAAAAATTCCAACAAAGTCAATTCACCCCACTCAATGCAACTCCATTTGCTAGAGCGCACAAATAAATGGGGTATCAGCCAATTTTAATATCTTCGTAACATGTCAATCACCCCTACTCCAACCCTAATCGCCGAAGGCAGCGAAAGAGCTATCGCCAGAGCCATTAGTTGGGTAGAAAACCAGCATCCGCAAGCGCTTGAACTGCTGGAACAACTGAATGGAAAATGTCCAATCATTGGCGTCACAGGCCCTCCAGGTGCCGGCAAGAGCAGTTTGGTAAATGCGTTGGTGTTGTATTGGAGTTCTAAAGGTTACAAAACGGCCATCGTTGCCGTAGATCCCTCATCCGCCTTTAATCTGGGCTCATTGTTAGGTGATCGTTTGCGCATGCCGGGCTTGTTCCTCGATCCAAAAGTATTTATTCGAAGTCTATCCGCCAGAGGATCCTTGGGAGGTCTCAGTGCAAGTATTATTGAGGTATGCGACGTCCTAAAACACGCCAAATTTGATCGAATCATCATCGAAACAGTGGGGGTTGGACAAAGCGAAATTGAAATTGCTGGCATCGCAGACACCACACTCGTGGTAACAGTACCAGAAAGTGGCGATGAGGTGCAAACCATGAAAAGTGGTGTAATGGAAATTGCAGATATTTTCGTGGTCAACAAGAGCGATAGAGATGGCGCCGAAGCTTTCGCCAACCACCTAAAAAAACTTGCTCATTACAAAACCGCAAACGATGGTTGGGAAATCCCCGTTATCAATACCGTTGCCACAGACGCCAAAGGAATTGAGGATTTGAGCGATGCGATTTCTGCACACTTGGCTTCTCAAAACAATATTCAAAATCTCAGTAACTTGTATGCGGAAAGGGCTTTCAGACTGATTCAACGACAAAAAATGAAGCACATTCCATTGAATCAATTGAAGGAAGAAATTGCTATGGAATTGGATAAAGGCCACTTTAACCTTTATCGTTTCGCCAAAAAACACTACGATAATTAGTGTTGAATTTGAACCAATGAGGTTGCATTGCCAATGCGCAAGGTATACACACCGGTAGCGATGTCTTTCACGGAAATTGAAAGAGAATCAGCATTTACTTGACCATTTAACACCGTAACGCCTGTCATCGACACCAATTGCCAATTGCCATTCTTAAAGGCACTTAATCCACTCACATTCAATTGATTGAACGATGGATTTGGATACAAATTAAATCCACCCTTAATCATCTTAACGGATGCCGTTTTATCAACCAGTGTGACTGCACAATTCTTAGACGTAGCCTGCCATTTGCTATCGTAATCTACCGTAGCAATATTGTTAATCACTGTTTTCAACGGCAATGTTTGATAAGTTTCAACACGATACATCACATAACCCACACTTGAGATTGGATTGGCTTCAAAAGAACTCAAATTGGCTTCTGGAAAATCCACAACCAATACCCTACCCTGTTCAATGCAATAATTTGCTTTGTTCGGATAAAAGGAAGTAAGAACAAGGCGTGACAATGGCAAGTTTGCATCGAGGGTATCAACCATAACCACACGCTTAACCAAGGTACCACTTACATTTCGGAAATCTACGCGGTATTCCCACTGCTTCTGACGGTAATCAACAGCACCTTCTTCGATGTTTGATTTCTGGACAGTAACCATCCCCCCACGACGACTCAAACTCAACTTCACGGTATCATTGTTATCCTTGGTGTCTGCATCTTTCAGCGTCAATCCAGTACCGGACTTCACCATAAACTTAAAGTCATCGGCAGGTTGCGCTGTCAAAGGAATTGCCGTATTTATCACGATGATTTGCTCACCAAAAGCGGGCAAATTGCTCACCGAATAAACCGCTTCGTTGTTTGCATAGTTGTCTGGCATGGGCTCAGATTGGAAATTGGTAATCTCGGGTCCATGTTGAATATGTATTGTTCCGTTGGTGAGGGCTGTTCCACCGTGGTTGGCGATTTTAACGATCACTTTGACTTCATCTCCCGCTTTCGCACCCGCCGGGATTATTGCATTCATTCCCAATTGAACATCTACGATTGATGGCAACTGATAATAACCCAAACTCACGTAACTGTATACTCCTTTTCGAATTCTGGCCGTATTATTTCCCAAACAAACGCCATACAAATGCTTGCCAGGATTGGTTGATAGATCATAATCACCCGCTGGCATTGCCATCGTGAAGTGGCCACTTGAATCTGTAACAGCGAAGTAAACAGTTCCAGAAACTTTATTCACCATTCTTACCAATTGGTTAGACAAGCCAATTTCTGCATCGTCTTTTACGCAATTGGAATTCACATCGTAGAATAAATCGCCATATAAATTCCCTGACTCAGATTCGATTTTTGAGAAATATTGCAAATCGGTGTTGAGCTCGGTAAAATCACCCCAAATGAAGGCGCCATCACCGCGCTGACCCAAATTAAACGATCCATTGATGCGATTGCCTGTAAATCTCAACGACGTTCCATCGTACACCAAAAGCGAAGTACCATTGCCATTTTTCACAAATGAACCCCCAATCAAAAGATCGGTACCCGCACCCATCAAGGTGGTAGGTGAACTTACGCTGAAGGAATCAAACCCAATTGGGCTGCCCCAAGTGCCTTGAAAAATAGAAATTTGTTTGTCGCCCGAAGCATTTTTACCCAAGGCAGCAATTTTATTATTGAAAACACCCAATTCCAACACCTCACCTTTGAAAGGACTTCCCACACCACCCCAACCTCCATTGGCCGCAGTATAATAGGCGATGTTTCCAGTGCTAGAACCCGCAAACGTTTGAAAATCCCCACCAATGTATAATCGATTTCCCACAACAGCCAAAGTGCGAATTACACCGTCTGTTCCTTGGGCTGTACCACTGTTTCCAAGGTACGACCAAGATTTACCATTGTAGGCGGCAATATTCTGGACTGGATTCCCATTTACTGTATTATCGAACAACCCAGCAACGATCAACTTATCGTCGAAAACGGTCATTGCAATGATTCCGTTGTTTCTCGTATCCACGAC
>DDYM01000029.1:0-1257 GCA_002347985.1 Bacteroidetes bacterium UBA2234 | reverse complement strand
GAATGAAAATTGTATGTACCCTTAACTGTTTTTACAGGCAGTGGCGTTGTTAAACCCGGGTAATAGCTCCAACTCACACCATTCCATCGAGCCATGGTAAAGTCGTTCAATTCCGCAGTTGAGGTTTCTTCAAACAGTGCTAGGTATTCATTTCCCGAGGCATAAGATGCCACAACCCGAGCTGGCAAACCAGATCCCAAGGGTTGCAACACCTGTGCCTGTGCGGAAATACACAGGAAACACAGTACGGTCAACAAAGACTGAACTCTCATCCCATGCAATTTATACCATATAATACACTTTTTCTTCACTTTATTGAATTCTCCAAGAATAATGAGCAGACAATCCCAACGACCAACCCCTAGGCTGCAAAGCGGCATTGGGGATATACATTGAGGTTAACATCGATTGTGCATTGAATCTTAATCCAATGGCATGGCTGTAATTCAGACGCTTTTCAACCCCCACCGCAACACGAGCACCCCAAATCAGTTTTCTAAAGTTATCTGCCTGTTGCGCTGTTTGTAGCAGGGTTTGATAATCCAAAGTTTGAGCCCCAGTTGAAACCGACAATTTATTGGCTTGTAGCAGAAGCTCCGGAGTGACTGAATATTTTTTTGTCAAAGGGAAATATCCTACGTATCCCAGTGGCACAGAAATCATAGAATACGTTGTTTGAGAATTGAATTTTACTGTAGGTCCCAATCCCAAATAACCAAAGATCGGATAATAACCCAACGCATCTGGCTTGTTCCCCGGCATCACAGTTGCTGGCATACTGTCTCTGAAATCAAATCGCTGCTGTGTGCGATTCTCAGCATAAGCCAACCCGAGTTTGAATGCGTGATTCTTTGTAATTTGATACACACTTGAAACGCTGAAACGACCTGCACTTAATGCAAATTCGCCATCTTTCATGTGATTGAAATAGTTTTTGTGAACGTATTTCGACAATTCTGCGGTGCTTCTGTAGGATAGGCCCGTTTGATTGGCATCAATTCCTGCTTCAACCATCCAGCGACCCAAAACCTTCTCCGATTTTTTCGATACCGACCAAGCCAATTGATCCGAATTTAGGGTAGCGTTGTTGACGTTTGATTTGTCCGAAAATTCTAGAATTTCGATCCCAAACGGTTCAATATCAAGCATTTCAGCAGCAAAATCAGATGAGCTATTATTCAGCATCGAACTTAAACCCGTTGTTGCCATTTCCGGCATTTGAATCGGGTCTGGCTCAACCACTGACTTATCATTGCG
>DDYM01000008.1:4745-6109 GCA_002347985.1 Bacteroidetes bacterium UBA2234 | reverse complement strand
ACGGTGATGCCCCAAGAGTCATGACAGTCTTTGGCAAAGTTTGTAAGTTGGTCTTGAGTATAGAGTCCGCCGTAATAAATTGAATCAAAATGTTGTAAGGAATACGGCCCAGTTTGAGTGCCAGCGCGGGTTGAGGAAATGGTATTGAGTTTGGGGTAGAGTTTGCTCTCGAACCGCCATCCTTGATCGTCGGTAAGATGTAAATGAATTACATTGAAGCGATAATTGGAGGCCAATTCGGCGTATTTAAAGAGGAAGCCGATATCGAAAAAGTGCCGCGATACATCCAAGTGTATGCCCCGGTAACGGAATCGGGGGTGGTCGGTGATGGTCATGCAGGGGATTTTCTCGTCGTCGTAGAAATCCATGATCTGCAATAGGGTGTTGTTTCCATTATCCCATCCATTGTTATCGGCATATTCAATGGTGATTTGCTTTTTCTCAATGATGAGTTTGTAGCCTTCGGCTGGAAGATTTGGGTTAAGCCGCGATATCTTCTTTTTAAATTTGGTGTAACCACCCTTGGGCGATACCTCAATATGCTGCGGCGCAGGAATGATTCCCGGGTTGATAGCATTGTTGTACGGCTGAAGGGATTGCCCGGACAGCGCACAGAATATCGAACAGAAAAAAATCAAAAAGAAACTCCGCATCTTGCGAAGATAAGGTTAAGCAGTTTTACTTTTCCATGTCGCCAAGGCGCGATGAAGTTGGTAGAAAGCGTAAAAGTGGATGATGATTACGAGCTCCAAACCAATCAAGTAGTTGGGCCATTCTCCAACCACAAAGGGATTGTTGGCATCGGGCTTTTGACAGAGATACATGTAGTTTGATCCCAGCAAATAATTGATTCCGCCAATGATAGGCAATGTGAGTTGGGTGTATAGAAATACCTTCCACCAGGATCCGGGACGCGGCACGTAGCCCAATCGCATCGTAGCGTAAACCGAACCTAGAATGATGATCCCATGAGAGATGCAGTATTCAATGTGGTTATAAATGGATGACCCATTGGTGATTTCGGGAGTTAGGAAAGCATGTATAGCTCCAGCACCCCAGTAAACTAAGAATTCGTAGCTGATTTGTGAACCGCGAATTAGGAGAAATGCTGCAATAAAGGCCGACATTCCACAGAGGTGAAGGGGCAAACTATTGTTCAAGTGCCAAGTGTTTTCGATGATCATCTTGACATTGCTGGCAGCGAAATTGACCAACGAAAGTACACCCAGTCCCCAGCCCAATTTTTTTCGGGCCGCTTCACTAAGGTTTTTTGAAAATATGAGAGTAATAAGAAAAATGCCCCAGAAGATGCCATTCATGATCATCCAACCGTTTGATCCTGTTTGGACCACATGGTGAATTTC
>DDYM01000008.1:4255-4735 GCA_002347985.1 Bacteroidetes bacterium UBA2234 | reverse complement strand
ATCTCGCAAGATATATATTACTTACGGAATAAAGAAACCGTTGAAATTACCACCCTTTGTCATTGCTAATAGCGCTAAACTAAGTCCAATCAGAAAACTCATGATCCAAGAGAAGAAATAATGGGCTTTTCCGCCACAGCAAAGAAATACGACAAAGCCTGTCGAAAAAATGACTGCGGTGATGATTCCTAATATTTCCGACCAAAAAATTAGGGCAAGAAGTCCCACAAATAAACCGATCGTGTATAGTACAATGGCGGCTTTTTCAAGTTTTTTAATTCGGTCGGGGTCTTCATAGTTCATTGATTTTGTTTCGGTTGGTTGGCGGATGTTGTTTAACGATGCAACTGAAACTGTTTTGTAAATGATATGATTCTTGGATTGATGAGGTAGTGCAATTGGCTTTCGAACAGTTGTGAAATTTGCAAAATTGTCTGCGCGATTCTGATGAGGGGTTGCAAATAATTGAGTTTTGGTCCG
>DDYM01000008.1:0-4180 GCA_002347985.1 Bacteroidetes bacterium UBA2234 | reverse complement strand
GATCTTTCAGCAACCGGAGGTTCAACCTCCTTCATTGTTTTTGAACTCCTTTGTTTGTTAGCGGATTTTTGATTTGAACTGATCTGCCATTCAAAGTGAAGTCCACCTCGATGATATCTACGTTGAGTTGTGCAACCAATCAATACAATGGTCAACGCAATGAAAATGAAACTCTTAAATTGTGTCATCACCTGCGAAACTAAACATCGGCCAAAGAAAAGAGTTGCGATTTTCCGTAATGGTAAAATCAAATTTTGCGATAATCCGTAAACGAATGTTGAATGACTTTGTCGACGAATTGATTGTTTAACCAAATGTTTCTGTCAATTTCATTTTTAGATGAACTTCTAACGCCTAGATTTGTTAATCAAAGCGATGTTAGAGGGTATAGAATTCAATCAGGGAAAAGGTTTTATCATCAGTAAACACATTCCGAAGGATATCGAACCTTTCGATAGGGTGTTTGAAATTTTCAAAGAACTATTGACACATACGTCGGGTGATTTGGACGAGGCATTTGACTGGCTTGATTCGCTCGATAAAGAATACAATATTTTCACTGCGGAGTATACGATTCACGATTTTGAGGAAGACCTCAGAAAACGCGGTTATATCAAAGAAGAAATCGAACTAACGGATGATGGCGATGGCGATAAAAATGGCAAAGGCAAAAACCTACTTACGGCGAAGTTGGAAGCGGCTTTGAGAGAGCATGCCCTCGACCAGATTTTTGGTAAACTCAAGAAGAGTGGCGCAGGGAATCATCGAACGAGCAAACTCGGGGTGGGCGACGAACGCGATGGCGAAATTCGCAACTTCCAATTTGGCGATGAAATGTCGCAGATAAACATGTCGGAAAGTCTCAAAAATGCCCAAATCAATCATGGCATTTCGGACCTACATCTCACCGAAGACGATTTGATTGTAGATGAGACCAAGCACAAAGCCCAAATGAGCACGGTGTTGATGATCGATATTAGCCATTCGATGATTTTGTACGGTGAAGACCGCATCACGCCAGCCAAAAAAGTGGCCATGGCCTTGGTAGAGCTTATTCGCCGGAAATACCCCAAAGACGCCATCGATATTATCGTTTTTGGCAACGAATCGTGGTCGATCAAAGTGAAAGATTTACCCTATTTACAAGTGGGTCCCTATCATACAAATACGGTGGCAGGGTTGGAACTCGCCATGGATATTCTTCGGCGAAAGCGCAATACAAACAAGCAGATTTTTATGATTACCGATGGCAAGCCGAGCTGTGTGAAACTTCCAACAGGGGAATTGTACAAAAACAGCAATGGTTTGGACGAATACATCGTTTCGAAATGCTTGAATATGGCCGCACAAGCGAGAAAATTGAAAATTTCTATTACCACATTTATGATTGCTCAAGACCCTTATTTGAGGCAGTTTGTAGAGCGTTTTACTGCTGAAAATCAGGGTAAGGCGTTTCTTACGGGGCTGTCCGATTTGGGCCAAATGATATTTGAAGATTACGAAAAAAACAGAATCAAACGGATTTAACTGCACATGAAACCAGAAACCACATTCAAAGAATTAAAAGCGTCGGGCTATGCCCACAAAACCATAAACGAAGAAATTCAATCCAATTTGATTGGTAGAATCCGTGCAAAACAGCCTGTTTTTGAGGGGTTGGTAGGCTATGAGGATACCGTTGCGCCTCAGTTAAAGAAGGCGATTTTGGCAGGGCATCATATCAATTTATTGGGCTTGCGCGGACAGGCAAAGACTCGCATTGCGCGGAGCATGGTGGATTTGCTTGATGAATATTTGCCGATTGTGAAAGGGTCGGAAATCAACGACAGTCCTTTTGCTCCGATTTCAAAGTTTGCTGTGGATACGATGGCTGAATTGGGCGACAAAACACCGATTGCGTGGGTGCATCGTTCAGCGAGATTTTTTGAAAAGCTGGCCACTCCAGACGTGAATATTTCTGATTTGATTGGAGATATCGATCCGATAAAGGCGGCTACATTGAAACTGCCTTATTCTGATGAGCGCGTGCTTCACTACGGGATGATTCCTCGGGCCAATCGCTGCATTTTTGTGCTGAATGAACTTCCGGATTTGCAAGCGCGCATCCAGGTTTCGTTGTTCAATATTTTGCAAGAGGGCGATATCCAGATTCGCGGATTTCAATTGCGGATGCCGCTTGATATTCAATTTGTATTTACTGCAAACCCTGAGGATTATACCAACCGCGGAAGCATCGTAACGCCGCTTAAGGATCGTATTGGTTCTCAGATTTTTACGCACTATCCCAAGAATATTGCTTTGGCGCGGGCTATTACTGAGCAAGAAGCGAAAATTTCTGCGGAGGATTTGGCCTCGGTTTTCATTCCCGATATGGCGAAGAATTTGTTGGAAGAGGTTTCATTTACGGCCAGAGACAGCGAATATGTGGATTCAAAAAGTGGTGTCAGCGCGCGATTGTCGATCAGTGCAATGGAAAACCTTATCGCCGCAGGAAAACTCCGCTTGATCGAGACCCAGAGCGACAAAACCACCATCCGATTGGTTGATTTTATGTCGATCATTCCATCCATCACCGGAAAAATCGAACTGGTTTATGAGGGTGAGCAAGAGGGGGCCGACGAGGTGGCTAGGATCTTGATTGATACGGCCATTATGGTTCAATTCAATCAGATTTTCCCACGGATTCCCAAGTTGGAAAAGGCAGGAACCAAAACCCCTTACAGCGACTTGGTGCACTGGTTTGAAAAGAACATTGTGGAGTTGAATTACACAGATACGGATGAGGTGTTTTTCAAGAGTTTAAAGGCCATCAAACCCTTAACCGATTTGATCGAAAAGCATGCTTCGCACTTGAGTGATTCGGATAAAGATTTCTCTATGGAGTTGGTACTTTGGGCTTTGGCGATTAACGACAAATTGGGCAAAACCGCCAGCGACGCGATGTATAAGTTTGATTCAAACTAATGCTGCGAAAAGTGTTTCCAGCTATGAATTATTACTTAATCGTACCTAACGCCACTACCTCAAAATCAGTTGCTTTTATTTTTTTTAGATTTTGTAAGTCGATGTCGTCCCATCGGGAATCTGGTGCGCCGCTAATGAACATATCAGAGCCAATATCGGCCAGAATAATTCCATAGGTTTTCATTGCTTTCAAAATGACTTGATTTGCAATTGAATAGCCAGTAATATCAAAATTTGATTTCAACCGCAATCTGGCTCCCATAGGTAGAGATGAACCTAACGAGCCCGTTCCATTCACTTTGTGTAACGCAGGGTAAACATACCCTTTGTATACTTTGGGCTTGCTTAATGTAAAGCGAATTGCATGGTCAATTTTTCCTGAGTTCACTTCATCATAGCGCAACAAACATGGTAAAATAGGTAAGCCGGCGGCATCTGCAGAAGTCCAGCCCTCTGTTCGATAAGTATTTGTTTTCAAGTCGAAAACGGCCCCAGATGATGCTTCCCAACCTGATCCAACTTGAGTTGCATTGTATAATTCGTAGAGGAGTTTATTCTCAATATCCACTGAAATTACATGGCTGTCTCCAATACCATTTCCTTCAATCGCGGCATTCAAAGGAATTGGAAATGGTCCTGGTTCGCTTTCGTTGCCATAATTGCCATCATAGGAATTGGATCTGTAGGTAATTGGTACTTTGGATTGACTGCCGCAAACCACAGAAAAGGGGATTCCGATTGGAGCACCCTGCCAGGTTCCGCTTCCAAAATCAGGATGTAAACTTGTAGCACCTATAGCCCCAATAATCGATGATGAATTGGGGTCCACTATGCTCTGCGAAATGTCTTTGTTTAATAAGTGATCGTTGGGGAAAACAAGGATTTTCTCGAAATCTGCCCTATTTGTATTGAGACAGGCAGTGTTGTTATTAATGTCAGTTTTTTTATGGCATGATGCAAATAGAATAGCTGTTAGAAAAACACTTATTAATTGTTTCATGTATGCAAATAAAGCGAGTTTTGCTTTTTTTCAATGCTCCGCTTAAAAAAAAGATAAACAAGGGAATTACGTTATTTTAATCTTAATTGGTGTTTGTGTTATTTTATAATTGCGGTTTCATTATCAGTTTATTTTTGAATTTCTTTTTATAAATTGAAATTTGTAAACCACATGATCTGCGCCAGATTAAGAAACTGTAAGTGCCCCCTTTTTCGA
>DDYM01000011.1:5089-10544 GCA_002347985.1 Bacteroidetes bacterium UBA2234 | reverse complement strand
AATACCGGGAATCATTCTAATAACGGGAATAATTACAATTTAGGGAACAGCGGCCAAGGATTAGACTACAGGATAGAATACGGCGGAATAAATGCCGCTCAATCCCAGTCGTTTCATGCATTCCGGGGTCGCGCGACGGCGGTCGTCCAATACCGCCCCGCCGAAGGCGGGGCGGTATTGGCAAAAATTTCCCTCCTACCAACCCATTCTCAAACTCTTCCCCAACATCAAATCTGGCCCAACAATCTTGCTGCAACCACGTCGTCTTCCAACAATGCCACTTCAAACCAGGTTTCACCCGGCAATACCTCATCCCCTAACCAATCCTCATCCACACTGGCCAACACAGGAAATTTCATCCCTCTACCCAATGCAAATCAATCCACCCAAATCGATCCCCACAGCTACAAAAACTCCATGCTTGCCGCCATTTCCTTTACCCATCGAAAACCATTTACACCCCTCAAAATAACCTTTGAATCCCTTTTCTATCAATCCAATACCCCACTCTATCATCAACCCTACACCACATCCACCGAAATTGCCAATTATGTCCTGTCCGGACAAGGTTATGGAATCAACTGCCTCGTGGAATACACTTTCAAAATCAAATTACCACCCACCCAAAAATCAAACTCTACAGCCCCAGCATCCAACCTACCCAAACACAAAGTCCACCACCACAAAATTCAATCTGCGTTTCGCGCCGAATTCCTACACAAAAACAACAGCCAATTCCCCAATCAACCCCGTATTTTTGTATCGCTATGTTGGAAATGAACCTGCCCAAACTCTCCGTAAACATCAATAAAATTGCTACACTCAGAAATGCTCGCGGTGGCAACAACCCCGATGTCCTTCAAATGGCATTGCTCTGCGAACAATTTGGTGCACAAGGAATTACGGTGCATCCTAGGCCGGATGAACGACATATCCGCTACTCAGATGTTGTGCAACTTGCAGCGCAAGTGAAAACAGAATTCAATATCGAAGGTTACCCCAGCGAGGACTTCCTCCAACTCATTGAAACTGTAAAACCCCATCAAGTCACGTTGGTCCCCGATCCTCCAGACGCAATCACATCCAATGCGGGTTGGGACACAATCACCCACGAAACAGAGCTTTTACTCATTATCCAACGCATCAAAAAAACAGGGGCCCGCGTCTCCATTTTCCTCAATCCAAATCCTGAACTTATCGCATCGGCTAAACGCACAGGTACAGATCGAATAGAACTCTATACCGAAGCCTACGCCAAAGCCTACGAAGAGGACCCAAATATGGCCGAATCAGCGCTTGAACCTTATCAGAAAACAGCCCAAGCCGCTGTAGATGCGGGTCTCGGTGTCAATGCCGGCCATGATCTAGATCTTAAAAATCTCAATTTCCTTTCCCGCAATCTGCCTGGTTTGCAAGAAGTTTCAATTGGTCATGCCCTTATCTGCGATGCCCTGATGCTAGGACTTCAAAACACCATCCAATTGTATCTGAGGGAATTGCATAAACGATAGCATAACATTTGGACCGCTCATGAGATTGTAAAATCCATAGAAGTACGGTCTAATGGTGACAATAGCCCTGTGAAAAAGCCAAGAACAATACACCATGAAATCCCTAAAACAACAGATACTTCTGGCGATTTGTCTCGCCTCCTTTTGCCGCAATTCATTGAGCAATAACCTCAGTGTTTTTCCTCAAAAATTCCAACCTGCGGAATTTCCCCCAATTCAAATTCTCAGCAACAAAAGAAATTGCGAGAACCCATTGCAAATCAATTCGGTCAATCATATTCAAATAAGCGCATTCGCTACCGCCAACCAATGGGGATTCCTCGGACATAAAACCATCAACCAACATGCAGTATTTGCTCTACCGCAACCCCTTTTCGGTTTCTACAAAAAGCACATTCAATTCATTACAGACCATGCGGTTGACCCCGACCAGCGTCGTTACACGGATACGGCTGAGGCTTGTAGGCATTACATCGACTTAGATCATTACGAAAGGGCTCTACCCATAGACACGCTACCCAAATACTGGACGCAGGCAGTTGAAAAATTCACGGCCGATACGCTCTTTGAATACGGGATTGTTCCGTATCACGTGCAGATGATGTTATACCGACTTACCAAGGCGTTTCAGGAGAAAAACCTGGCCGCCATCCTTCGGCTGTCGGCCGACATCGGCCACTACGTGGCCGATGCACACGTGCCCCTTCATACCACCGAAAACTATGATGGTCAACTCACCCACCAACACGGAATTCATGCGCTCTGGGAAACCCGAATCCCCGAAATCAGCTTGCCCAATTATGTGCTACTTACTCCCAATGGACATTTCCTCGAATCACCCGCAGATAGCATCTGGAACGCCGTAGCCCAGTCCCATGCACTGCTCCCAACTGTCCTTAAAACCGAAAAACAACTCTCTCAAAATTGGCCCCAAAATAAAAAATACGAATTCAGCACCGACCTCCGTGGCAAAACCAAAAAACAGATTCATCCCAAATTTGTAAAATCCTATGAAGCCGAACTCCACAACATGGTGGAAATCCGCATGAAGCAAGCCATCGCAGCCGTAGCTAGTTATTGGTACACTGCCTGGATGCTCGCCGGACAGCCCAATCTCGATGAAATCTCAAATCAAATTTTAACCGAAGAAGCTACCAATGGCATCACGAATAAATCCGAAACGCCTATTTCAACTTCAACACTACCATCTCGATGCGACGGTTCAAAGCACGATTAGCCTCCGTATCGTTTGCCACCGCTGGCTTGGTTGCCCCGTAACCTTTGAATTTCAAACGCGAAGCAGGTATGCCCGCAGCAATTAAATTGGTAACGACAGACTTGGCCCTGGACTCAGACAAGCGCAAATTATAATCCGCCGCCCCCTGATTGTCTGTATGACCGCTGATTTCAATTACCATCCCCGCATTGGTTTTCATCAAATCCACAACAATTGCCAACTCCTCCTTGCTCTCTGGTTTCAAATCAAATTTATCAGTGTCAAAGAAAATATTATTCAGCACAATCACTTGTTTCGCATCAATTGGCGTCAGTTGAGCCCCAACCTTAAATGGATGGTCTAAATCGGAAGCCAACGGCTGAAAATTCAAACTTTGAGGCATATAACCCGCAGCTGTAGCAAACAAGGCATAGTTTCCGCCGGCTTGTAATGGAATGAAAAAATCCGAAACGCTGTCTGTAAACACCACCTTCCCCGTCACCAACTCAACTACACGAACTCTACCCTTCAACGGCAATCCCGTCTTGGCATCTGTTAACAAACCTGAAACATAGGTCACCGGTTTCGGCATGAATTTCTCTGGGACCAAAAATTGATATATATCCAATCTGCCCAACCCACCTTTTCGATCACTGGCGAAATACCCCTTTTTCCCACCCGGCTCGATGTACAAACCGAATTCATCCTGCGGCGTATTCAAACCCGATCCCAAATTTTCTGGTGTAGACCACAATCCATCGGCTCCAAGCCTCGACATAAAAATATCTGAACCCCCATAACCGGGATGGCCCAAACTACTGAAATATAATGTTGCACCATCGTAGTGCAGAAAAGGAGCATCGTCGTCTTCGCGGGTATTAATAGCAGGACCCATATTTTTTGGCACGCTCCATTTTCCATGATGTAAATAACTGATCCACAAATCTTTACCGCCAAATCCACCACCTCTACTGCTGGAAAAAATCAAAGTATGACCATCGCCACTGATGGCGGGCTGACAATCCCAAGAGCTGCCATTGATCGGACTACCCAAGTTAGAACCACGCTTCCAACCCTTGCCGTCCAAATCGCTCATGTACAAATCACAACTGCCCAATCCACCAGGCTGATTGCATCGCGTGTAGTAAAGTGCCGAACCATCCGCCTTCACGCTCAAGGTCCCCTCATTTTCAGGAGTATTGATGTCGCCCGGCGCCGAATAAGCCTTCCCCCAAACCGAATCTTTCCGGTCGCTCATGAAAAAATCCTCCTGCAAAACGGCATTTCCCGTGCCACCCAAACGTCGGGTAAACACAAACCGATTCCCAGAAAACGGCATGCCCGGCCAATATTCATCTACCCCAGAATTGATATTGGGGCCCATATTCTGAATTTTCAAATTCTCAGCGATGTTGACGTCGCTCATGGCTGTCTCCACACTCGTTTTCAAACGCGCAGCTTTCTCTTTCAATCTCGGAGATGCCGCGTGTTTGCTGGGCACAAAGGACGACATAAGAGGAACGCTATCAAATTTCGTTAAGATTGCGATGGCTTCTTTTAGTCGCTGATTTCGATAAAGATATTCCCCATAATAGAAATACATCGGTTGAAACTGGGGCGCCACTTTCAAACATTGCTGATAGGATTTACTTGCATTTTGGGTATCACGCATCGCCTCATAAACGGAAGCTTGCAGTGAATAAGCATCGGCATAGGACGGATCTATTTTAATGGCTTTTTTTGTCAGCCCCAACGCATCAGGAAATTCAGCCCGATTGAATGCCGTAAACGCCGCGTCCAACTGCTTTTTTGCCTTGGGGTTTTGCGCGGCAAGGGGTGCTCCAATGAAAAATCCAATGATCAGGAACATCAGGGTCCTGCACAACGCCGATTTCAAACTTGCTTCGGATTTGAACGATGTAGACAGATCTTTAAGGACCACATCAGAATTTGATTCAAACCGCCATTTTGAGAAAGCCACCTTTTCCATAAAACGCCTTATTTCCATTTCAAGGTTTTGATTAAATGCAATACATCGGCTTCTACAAATTGGTACACGGGAGCGATGCTATCCGACTCGGTATGATTGTTAAAATACAAGGCCCCGCGAAGGAAATGGGAGGTACTATCGGTCACATAAAAATTAAAATTGGTAGCGGTATTCCCTTGAATACTAAACACTAACCCTTTTGCAGCGGGGTTTAAAAATTGTGTAGGTCGCTCCACGATATCATCGGCCTTTTGAATGTGTTTATTGACCAATTTTCGGGTATCGTAGATCAAACTATCAAATAGGTTCCATTGATTAAACTTGTAATATGTGAGATGCAGGGTCACATCCAGACTTGGAAACTGCAAATTATACCAACCGGGAGTATGAACGCCAGCTTGATTGGTATCGGGGCTCAATTTCGAATAGGTTGGAATTTCGAAGCTCAGGGGGAGGTCCATGGGCGATGCGATGCCATAGGATTTGGCCGGGAGTTCCATTTTGGGATAGGCTTTCGGCTTGGGGACGTAGTCCGAGTTGCCGCCGCCGCAGGCGGCGGCAACTACCACCACTAAAACGACACCCAGCAGCAAAATATTATTTCTCACCCACATCTGATTTTTCAATGCTTATCTTAATTTTCTTTACCCGACGTACATCCGCCGATTCAACCCTAAATCTCACCTTCCCCACCTGAATCTCATCCCCACGCTTCGGCATCCGGCCCAATCGCTCACT
>DDYM01000011.1:0-5017 GCA_002347985.1 Bacteroidetes bacterium UBA2234 | reverse complement strand
TCCTGCATATCTCCAAAAACCTCCTCCAAAATATCCTCCATCGTAATCATACCACTCGTCCCACCAAACTCATCCACCACAATCGCCAAATGATTGTGATTGGTGCGCATCTCCTGCAACGTATCGTCGATCGTTTTGTTCTCCGGAATAAAATACGGCGCCTTCACAAACTGCTGCCACGCAAAATCTGTACCCGCGTCCAAATGTGGAATCAAACTCTTGATGTTCAATACCCCAACAATCACATCCACCGTTTTATCATATACCGGCATCCTTGAGAATCCTGCCTCGCGAATCACACCCAGCAATTTGTGAAAATCCACATCCTTCGCCACAGCCGTCATATCTACCCGAGAACGCATGATTTGCTTTACCTGAATTGTACCCATATTCACAATCCCCTTCAAAATCTCCTTCTCCTGTTTGGCATCTTCCTCGTCGGTTGCCATATCAATCGCCCTCGACAACTCCTCAGGTGTTAATTCATTGGCCTGCACTTTTACCCTTTTCTCTAGAATAGAACCAAACTTTACCAGCAAATGGGTAAATGGCCACAAAACCCAAGTAAATGTGCGCATCGGATACACCAGAAAACGCGCCGATGACCGATAATGCTGCGTTGCAAACACCTTGGGCATTACCTCTCCAAAGACCAAGATAATTACTGTAACAACAATGGCCTCGACAAAAAACTTGAGCCATGGCAATGCCTCCAAATCGAAGAGTTTCTCTGTTAGAAGTATACTGATCAGAACAAATGCTACATTCACCAAGCTGTTCAACAACAATATCGTTGCCAACAGGTGCTTGGGGCGCTCCAAAATCGACAAAATCATTTTCGATGCTGCGCGTTTATCGTCCCGCAAATCCTCCACATCACTGTCGCGATGGGAAAAAAATGCATTTTCCGACCCCGCGCAAATGGCGGCAATCAACAAACAAAGCAGCATGATTAATACATACACCGTTATCTCTGGTGCGTCTGCCATGGTCACCGTTTTCACGATGCTCATAAACACAAATTGACCCGTGGGCCCAGGTTCATCAATACTCATAACTTGCATTAAAATGGCAATTCATCGTCGTGACCCATATCCATTGCATTGGTTCCATCATTGCTTGATGGTTCCGATGTATGGCTTTCGCTGCTATGATCACGATTTCCCCCATCCTCAGTTCTCGCCGATAGCATAGAGCCCATCATTTGGAAGTTTGCCACGCGAATTTTACGCGCCTGACGTTCCTGACCTTCTGCATCGGTATACTTATCTGTTCGAATCTTACCCTCAACGTATAAAAGACTGCCCTTTTTCAAATATTTCTCCGCCGTTTCGGCTTGCTTATCCCACATCTCCAAATTATGCCATTCCGTACTTTCCAGACGCTGACCGTCTTTGGTATAATAATCATTGGTTGCTAACGTCACATTGGCCACAACCCTGCCATTTTCCAATCTGCGAACCACGGGATCTTTTCCCAAACGGCCCAATAAAATCACCTTGTTAATCATAGTACACTGTTGTTTAAATCGCTGTTGAACAATTTTATAAAGTAAATTTAATCATTTTTTCCATCAAACGATGCAATGGCAAACGTTGAATTTCTTCCAAATCACACCATTGCCAATCCACCGGTGATACAAACTTATCGCCCGAAAGGCACAAATACCAACAGGTAGCGTAAATTGTTTGATGCGTTAACTGATGGGTAAAGGTTCTCTCAGACAAGACCGAAAAATTATCCACAACCCCCGCAGAGGCCAAAACACTTTCTAAATCCATGCCTCCTTCTAAACCCTCAACCATGGGAAATTCAACCATTCCCTGCCAAATACCCTGATTTCGAGGCAAGGCAAATGCCCACCGATTGCCCTTCTGAATACACAGGTAATAAAAGTGCTTGGCGATGGGTTTTTGCTTTTTTACCACCACAGGAATTTGCTTTTGTAAATTTTGCAAACGGGCCACGCAACACTCCGAGAGCGGACAAATTTCGCAGCGTGGATTCTGTGGCAAACAAAGTGTTGCCCCTACTTCTATCATCGCCTGGTTAAAAATATTCGGATCTGCCCCCTGAATCGCCTCAAAAAGAAGAGAAAAAAGGGATTTTTCGAACAAAGAAGTGTGAATTGCATCGTGCAAACCAAAGAATCTAGCCCCCACTCGCTTCACATTTCCGTCAATTGCAGGCACTTTTTCACCAAAAGCAAAAGAAGCGATGGCGGCAGCAGTGTATTTACCCACACCCCGCAACCGCAAAATGTCTGTGTAATTAGACGGAAACACCCCATGGAACTCATCCATAACTTGCTTCGCAGCGAAGTGCAAATTGCGAGCCCGGGAGTAATATCCCAACCCCTGCCACAACTTTAAAACCTCCTGCTCGGAAGCATGCGACAATGCGGAAACATTGGGCATAGCAGCAATAAACCGCTCGTAATAACCGATGCCCTGAGCCACCCGCGTTTGCTGTAATATGACCTCCGAAATCCATATTTTGTATGGATCACGGGTATGTCGCCAAGGAAGGTCCCTTAACTCAAGATTGTACCATCTTGACAAAGTTTGGATAACTCTTTGCATAAACTTTGGCAAAAGAACGGCTTTTGTATTTTTTTTGCACTCCAATTCTTATGACAAAGTCAGAAATCGTTAACGAAATTGCAGTGCGCACCGGATTAGAGAAGACAGCGATTGCCGAAACAATCGACAACTTCTTCGTTGTTGTTAAAAATTCTATGGTATCAGGTAGCAATATCTACCTCCGTGGATTTGGAACTTTCGAGCTTAAAATGCGTAAGACCAAGGTTGCTCGTAACATCAAACGCAATACAAGTTTGGTTGTTCCCGCTCACCATGTTGCTCGCTTTAAGCCAGCCAAAGAATTTGCCGCCCAAGTGAAGGAAAGCAAAATTTTGGCCGATAAGCTCTAATCTTCTTTCCCTACCTTTGCCGCGTGGGAAATACTAACCTCCGCGTTTGGATTCTAATTGCGGTCTTAGGACTGCTTGGTGTGGTATTGGTTGTGAACCGATGGAAATCGTCTGCGTTCACACCCACCGCTGCCGCCGATCAAATGCCTAGCGGAATGCCTGGCATGCAAAATGATGGCCTACCTCAGCAACCGATCACCCGAATCGAATTCCTAAACGCAGTATTCGAAAAAACAAAACCCAGCCCACTCGTGGCTCGGGTACTTACCGCCAAACCTGGCACCTACCCCAAAGATTCTTTGGTGGCTGCCTTGGTATGGGCCGAAGAAACGGAAAATGCTCCGCTCATTGCTCTGCTCAATGCAGACCTCTATGAGAGTAAAATGAGCGATGTCCCCCAAGAAGAAATCGCAAGGAACTTGATTTTTGCAGGAGCCGGTGCGATCGAAACACCTACACAATCGGCGTATTTGTTTCAGTTGGGTAAAAAATACATCGACAAAGGTTTGGAGGTCAATCCAAACAATGTGCCGCTGCTCAATGCGCTCATCGTCTATCAAAGCGAATATTTAAACGCTCCGATGCAGTTCCTGGGCACACTAAAAAATGCCTTAAAAGCCGATTCTACCAACATAGAATTGCACTTTATCCATTTAAATCTGCTAAAAAAGTCGCAACAGTGGCCAAAAGCACTGAAAAAATGCGAAAAATTGATATCTTTGCAACCCCAAAATCCTCGATGGCTGTTCGAAATGAGCGATGTCTTCGGTGTAATGGGTGATTCTGTCAATGCAAAGGTCTACCTCAATTTGGCAATCAAAACACAAAAGTCAGTTCAATAATTTAAAACTATAAGATATGCCAAGCGGTAAAAAAAGAAAACGTCATAAGATTGCCACGCACAAGCGTAAAAAACGTCTGCGCAAGAATCGTCACAAGAAAAAATAAGTTGGTTCTTCCAATATAACACGGCATTTTGTCCAACGAATTAATCATACAAAAAGGTTCGTCTGGGGTTGAAATTGCACTGCTATCGAACCGAAAACTCATAGAATTTCACCGCGAAACAGCCGGAGATGGCTTTCAAGTGGGCGATTTCTACTTGGGTAAAGTCAAAAAGATTTCTCCATCACTCAACGCCGCCTTCATTCATGTGGGCGGTGAAAAAGATGGCTTTTTAACGTATTTCGATCTCGGCCCAAATTTAACATCCCTTCGAAAGGTGGTCAAATCGGCGATCGCTGGTCATCCGCGCGCGGCCGACCTTGATCAGTTTACCATCGAAGAACCGATCGTCAAAACCGGTAAAATTGGACAAGTCCTAAAAACCGGCGAGCCCCTGCTCATCCAAGTTATCAAAGAACCCATCGCCAACAAAGGCCCTAAGGTTACCTGCGATATCTCCATCCCCGGACGCTATTTTATCCTCGTCCCCTTCCAAAACAACATTTCTATCAGTCGGAAAATTGGCAACCCCAAAGAAAAAGCCCGCCTGAAAGATCTTGCCAATAGCATCCGCCCCCACAACTTCGGCGTGATCGTTAGAACCGTGTCCGAAGGCGTTGCCATCGAAGAACTCGATAAAGACATGCGTGATTTGGTGAAAAAATGGAACGACCTGATCCGTGGACTTAAAAATGCACCCCTCTCCAGCAAAGTACTCGGCGAAGGCAATCGCCTGCAAACCCTGCTGCGCGATATCCTCAACGACTCCTTTACCCAAATTGTAACCAAAGACAGTGAAATTCACGCATCTGTGAAGGAAACTTTGGGCAAATACAATACAGACGCGGACAAAATTCTAAAACTCCACCAAGGAAAAAATAGTCTTTTCGACCAATACAACGTCAACCGCCAAATCCAAGCCAGCTTCGGAAGAAATGTACCCTTCAGCGGTGGCGCTTATTTGGTGATCGACCATACCGAAGCACTCCACGTAATTGATGTAAACTCAGGTAGCACCTCGTTCGACCAACAAAATCGCGAGGAAAATGTGCTCAAAGTGAACCTCGAAGCCGTAGACGAAATCGCACGTCAAGTGAGATTGCGCGATATGGGTGGGATTATTGTGATCGACTTTATCGA
>DDYM01000026.1:55784-62696 GCA_002347985.1 Bacteroidetes bacterium UBA2234 | reverse complement strand
TAGAAATTGAAATCACCCCCTTTGTTGTCGAGCATCATCCTGTCCTGTGGATCCAAATCTACAAATTTTGAAAATTGTCCGATGAACTTAGCAAAGGCAGAACCTGTTTCGCCATGACGGTTTTTTCCAATGATAATTTCCGTTAATCCCGCAATTTCACTGCCCGGACTTTCGTTGGGTGCGGATTGCGCGCCGGGCTCGTTCATTCCCATTTTTTGATAGTATTCATCGCGATATAAGAACATCACCATGTCGGCATCTTGTTCAATGGATCCTGATTCACGCAAATCGGAAAGTTGGGGACGTTTGTTGCCGCGTTTTTCTACTTCACGACTTAACTGTGCCAAGGCGATCACAGGGATGCTTAATTCCTTGGCGAGGCCCTTGAGGGCTCTTGAAATGAAAGCGATTTCTTGTTCACGATTGCCCTGGCCTTTGGTTTCGTGGCGCAACAACTGCAAATAATCCACAACTACCAAATCCAAACCGCCTTGAGAGTGAATCCGTCTACATTTGGCTGTTAAGTCAAAGATGCTCAACTGCGGCGTATCGTCTATATAAATACTGGCCGAACCCAAAAGACCTGTTTTGTCGTGCAAGCGCTGCCACTCCTGTTCCGTTAGGTTGCTCTTCTTGATTTTGTCTGATTCGATTTCGGCCTCTCCACTCATCAAACGATTGACCAACTGTACATCGGCCATCTCTAGCGAGAAGATCATGACTTTTTTACCGAAGTCCACAGCGGCGTTTCGCATCAAACTCAAGGCAAAGGCGGTTTTACCCATCGCCGGACGGGCGGCAAGGATGATTAAGTCGGAAGCCTGCCATCCGCTTGTGATTCTATCGAGGTCGCTAAATCCGGTTGCAACCCCTGTAATCCCTGAATTGTCGGTTGCCTGCCTTGCTTCCAAGTCTTTCATCGCCCGCTGTAAAAGCTGATCGATTCCCTGATAGCTGCGTTTCAAACCGGCATTTTTAATTTCATACAGTTTGCGTTCGCAGTCATCGAGCATTTCGAAGGAGTCCAAGGCATCGTCGTAGGCATCCATAGAGATTTCGCCGGCTACGCGAATCAATTCTCTTTGAACAAATTTCTGGGTTAGGATTCGGGCGTGATAATCGAGGTTGGCTGCGGACGATACTTTGCTGGTGAGGGTGGCCAAATAATAGGCACCACCAATAATATCCAATTCACTGTTGTTTCTCAACTCGTTGGCTACCGTAAGTAAGTCAACTGCGCCACCATCGTTGTATAGTTTGTGAATCACCTTGAATATCTTGCCATTTTCGGGAGCATAGAAGTGATTTTCGGTCAGGATTTCAATGGCCGTATGAATCTTATCGCGCTCCAACATCATGGCGCCAAGAACAGCTTCTTCCAATTCGCGCGCATTTGGAGGCATACGACCACTGGCATCGGGACCGATGATTTTTGGCACATTAACTCTTTTGCGTGTGTTTCGGAGGTTGGTGTTCTCGTCCATAGGACCTACAAAGTAAGACGAAAGTGGAAAGTTTTTTTCATTTTTCGGGAACAAAACTTTTGAACATTTTTGATGTGCGGTGGAGGGTGTTAAACCGACAGATTGACAGATAAAATGGGGGAGCGAAACTTGGTATAATTCGTGCTATTTCCAACAAAACATACAGTGTTAGGGCTTGTTTGTTAAAGGTGAATAAAATCCCATTTCGAGCCCATACATTTGTACATAAGCATAGCCAAAACATGGAAGCAAAATTTTCACAAAGAGTAAAGGAAGTGATTCAATACAGCCGGGAAGAAGCCATCCGGTTGGGGCATGATTATATTGGCTGCGAGCATCTGCTTTTGGGGATTATCCGCGAAGGGGAAGGCAAAGCCATTCAAACAATCAAAATGCTGGATATCGATGCGTTGCGCTTGAAAAAGAGCATAGAAGATGTCATTCGCACCACAGCCTCTAAAACGGCAAATCTGGGAAATATCCCCCTCACCAAGCAAGCCGAAAAGGCCTTGAAGATCACGTATTTGGAAGCAAAGATTTTCAAAACAGATCTCATTGGAACAGAACATTTGTTACTTTCGATTTTGCGCGATGAGGACAATGTGGCATCGAAGATATTGAATCAATATGGGGTGAATTATGATGTGTTTAAATCGGCTTTGGAAGAAGGGGTAGACACATCCAATCTGCGCAATGAAAATTCAGAATCGGGTGGAGACGAAAATGAAACCCCAGAGGATTTTTATCGCGAAGAGCAAAAGGCCATCGAGGCGAGGAAGGGGAAGACGAAAACCAAAACGCCAGTACTGGATAATTTTGGAAGAGACCTAACCAAAGCCGCTGAAGAAGGAAAATTGGATCCCATCGTGGGTCGTGAAAAAGAGATTGAGCGCGTAAGTCAGGTGTTGAGTCGTCGTAAAAAGAACAACCCTGTTTTGATTGGTGAGCCCGGCGTTGGAAAAACAGCTATCGCGGAGGGATTGGCGCTTCGCATCATTCAAAGAAAAGTAAGTCGTGTCTTGTTTAACAAACGCGTGGTGAGTTTGGATATCGCTTCGATGGTTGCTGGTACAAAATATCGCGGTCAGTTTGAAGAACGGATGAAAGCGTTGATGATGGAGTTGGAGAAGGCGGATGACGTGATTTTGTTCATCGATGAGATACACACAATCGTGGGTGCCGGTGGTGCCAGTGGTTCTTTGGATGCCTCAAATATGTTTAAGCCGGCTTTGGCGCGGGGAGAAATCCAGTGCATCGGGGCCACAACCTTAGACGAATACCGTCAATACATTGAAAAGGATGGTGCTTTGGAGCGCAGATTTCAAATGGTGTTGATTGAGCCTGCATCGCCAGAGGAGACCGTTGAGATTTTACATAACATTTGTAACAAATACGAAGATCACCACGGGGTGAAATATACGCCTGAGGCGTTGAAGGCTTGTGTGGATTTGAGTGTGCGATATATGAGTGATCGACATTTGCCAGACAAGGCCATTGATATTTTGGATGAGGCGGGTGCGAGAGTTCACATCAGCAACATCAATGTTCCTGCGGAAATTGTGGATTTTGAAACCCAAATCGAAGCCATCAAATTGGAGAAAAACAAGGTGGTGAAGAGTCAGAATTTTGAAGAAGCCGCCAAGTTGAGAGATACTGAAAAGCGTTTGTTGGAAGAGTTGGAAACAGCCAAAGCCCGTTGGGAAGCGCAAACGGCAACCGAAAAGTTTATGGTTACCGAAGATGATATTGCCGCCGTGATTTCCATGATTACAGGAATACCTGTGAAGAGAATGGCTGAAGACGAAAGCAGACGTTTGCTCACAATGGCGGATACTTTGCGCAAGCGCGTTATTGGTCAGGACAAAGCCATTGAAAAACTGACGAAAACCATACAACGTACCCGCGCTGGATTTAAAGAGCCCAATCGACCCATCGGGTCATTCATTTTCTTGGGTCCTACCGGTGTGGGAAAAACAGAATTGGCAAAGTCGTTGAGTGAATTTTTGTTCGATGCGGACGATGCGATGATTCGTATCGATATGTCGGAATTTATGGAGAAGTTCGCCGTAAGTCGTTTGGTTGGTGCCCCTCCAGGTTATGTGGGTTACGAAGAAGGCGGCATGTTGACCGAAAAGGTTCGTCGCAAACCCTATTCAGTGATTTTGTTTGATGAAGTAGAGAAAGCCCATCCAGATGTTTTCAATTTGCTTTTGCAGGTGTTGGATGAAGGCCAGATGACCGATTCCATGGGTCGTAAAATCGATTTTAGGAATACGGTAATTATCATGACATCGAACATTGGATCTAGGCAGTTGAAGGAGTTTGGAACAGGTGTTGGCTTTGGAACAGCAACCAAAGAGGTGAACAAGGAGAAGGATTCAAAACAGGTGATAGAAACGCAATTGCGCAAGTTCTTCTCTCCCGAATTTTTGAATCGAATAGACGATGTGATTGTGTTCAATTCGTTGGATAAAGAAGAGATTATCAAGATTTTGGATGTTCGCATGGTGAAAATGCTGAAGCGCATTCAAGAGATTGGATATAAGGTTTCGTTGACCGATGCGGCGAAGGTGTTTTTGGCGGATAAAGGTTTTGATGCCGACTTCGGTGCGCGTCCATTGCAAAGAGCATTGCAAAAGTTTTTGGAAGAGCCATTGGCGGAACAGGTGCTACAAGGTCATTTGAAAGAGGGCGATGAATTGAGGGTGGATTGCGCAGAAGGAGCAGAAGAATTGAATTTCACTCCTGTGAAAGCGGAAATCGCCTTGCCTGAAGCAGATAAAGCCATCGAAGCTCCAAAGAAAACGCGTGTTGCCAAGCCAAAGGCCGACAAGAAATCGGAGGAATAATAAGCCCTTGGCGGGTTAAAAGAATCTTCGAATATCCATAAAACGCAACTTGTAGTAAGGGGCGCTTAAGACATCGTATCGAATTCCACTGCTGCTAGCGGAGTGAATGAAATAGACCTCGTTTGGGGTGACTTCGGTGATGATGCCTACGTGGCCCATGACCCTTCTGCTGGTGCTATGTCCTTTAAAACAGATTACATCCCCCGGTCTCGCATTGGCAATACTGACGTGGATTCCTGCATTGTGAAATAGGGAAGAACTTGCTGGAGTTCGAATGCCCAGTGCTGTATTGTAACAATATCCAACAAATCCGCTGCAGTCAAATCCCGCCGGCGTTTTTCCTCCTCCGCGGTAGCCAGTGCCCAAGTGTGATCCAGCCTCTTTCAACAAGGCGTTGATTGCCACGAGATCTGCATGATCATCCCCTACCAACGAGTCGGTTTGTGCCGATAAAAAATTGACAATCAAACAGATGAGTAATATGAGGTTTTTTTTGATCATGAAATATGTTTCCTATTCTGCAGGGCCCATTTGCGGATTATTTTGGCAAATAGTTGAGCATTTTTTTGTATCGGTCTGAAAAAGTCTGACCGGGTTTTGAGCCTTTGTCGGCCCATCTTTTTTTCATGTTTTCTACGCGATGACCAGGGTCAGGGTGGGTACTGAGAAATTCGGGGATGTTGATTTTGTTTTTCTCTTTTTGAATTTTTTCAAAGAAGCCAGCGGCGCCGACAGGGTTGTACGCGGTTTGATACAGCCAATCCACAGAACAGTTGTCTGCCTCGGTCTCTGCTTCTCTCCCAAATTCGAGTTGCGCAAGTCCCGTGGCGATTTGAAGAAGTTGCGCTTTGTTCTGTCCAAAAATCAATTCCAATAGGAGGTTGGCTCCAAATTCTCTGGTCATGGCATCGGTTGAATGTCGCTTTTCTGCATGTGCCATTTCATGACCCATAACACCGGCCAGTTGGTCTTCGCCTTCGAGGTATTTCATCAAGCCGGTATACACATAGATAAATCCTCCAGGCGTACAAAAGGCATTCTGAATGGTATCGTTGTGAATGATGCGAATTCTCCAGGCAAAATCGTCTTTGTGTGTCAAAAGGTTGGTTTTCAGAATGCTATCGCGAATGCCGTAGATATAATTGTAAAGGACGGTGTTTTTTGAAGAATCTAGGATCACCGAGGCATTGCCTTGCTCAAAACTCTGGGAGACTTGTTTGCCGAGGGCAACGTCTTGTTCAACAGGAAAAATGTTCACTTTCCCAAGCCAACTAGAGCAGCTGCTGAAGGAAAAAATGGCAAAAATTGCAATGGCGAGAATTGAAATTCGATTCAACATGGATGATGGATTTGCCCCGCAACTGCCAAAAATGATGCCAAAAAGGTTTTTTCATTTGGGAATTTCGTAAAAATAGGGTGATGTGACTCTGTGCTGATCGGACCAATACGGCTTAGAAAGGATAGCCAATTCCGATACACACGGCGCTTTCATTTCTCATATAATTGGAGAAATTGCCTGTTGCATTTTTTGTCATTACCCAGCGCTTTTCAAAATCTTTCGATGGGTCGCGGATGGGCAATCCCAAATCGATTCGAAACAAAAATAGGCTCAGGTCGAATCGAAATCCAATCCCCGTATTCAATGCTACCTCAGGTAAGAATGTGGCTCGCTGGATTACGCCGTATCCATTGGCTGAGCCCTCTTTGCTGAGATTCCAAATGTTACCGGCGTCCAAGAAAATGGCACTTTCGATGAAGTTCTTAACCAATGTGAAGCGGTATTCTAGATTGGCTTCCAAAAGCAGTTCTCCAGATCTGTCGATGATAGAGCCCGAACTTTTTGGGGTATTGCCCGGTCCTATTCCACGCGGTCTCCAACCCCTCAAACTGTTACTTCCCCCAATGAAATATCGCTTGTCGTATGGGATCACGCTGCTGTTCCAGTAAGGAATTGCCATGCCAAAATTGGCCCGAAATGCGATGCTATTGAGTTCGTCTATGGTGCGTTTGACGCGGATTTCCGACTCGATTTTTGCATATTGAAAATAATTAACGCCCAAAAACTGATAAGAGCTATCGGGGTTATAGTTTTCTTGAAACATATATCGCATCAGGCGATGAAGATTTCCTGATGTTTCAAAGCCGAACCGACCAAAGAAATAGGTTTGTCCGGGTTTGTTTTTGTTGTTCGTATACAGGCCACCGAATTTTGCCGCCGTAATAATTTGGTCGGTAAAGACGCGTTTTACGAAGTCCTGGTCCAGCTTTGGCAGGGTGGGTAGGAAGGCCGCTGAAATGGCATTTCGGTTAAAGCTCAATTCCACAGGGGTGTAATACCAACTCAAATTGGGTCGGGTGTATTGAAGTGAAATCGAGGCGGGCAGGGAGCTTCGTTTGAAATTGGGGTTGTTTTCGAATTGATAACTGAGTGAGAATACGGTGTTCTTTCGTTGATAGCTGTTTTTTACTTTGATTTTGTCTAGCAGCGAGAAGTTGGGCAGCGAAAGTCTGGCGTTGAAGCCCTGTTGCAGTCCGTATCGAATATTGTTGTTGTCGCCGCGTTTAAAAATCGCCTCATA
>DDYM01000026.1:48797-55710 GCA_002347985.1 Bacteroidetes bacterium UBA2234 | reverse complement strand
GAGGTGGTTTGTTGTATCGACTTCTTGATGCAGGTCTACGTAGGAAAAAAGACCCATTTCTACCAAGGCGACATAGGTTTGGTTGGTAACGGATTGACTGAACCAATTGCCAGAATCAATGGAAACCACTTGCTCCATAATATTCCCTTTTATGGGGTAGTGGTTGAGTTGGAAATGTTTGCCTTTGGACGAATAGGATTGAGGCCACTGATTTTCCAAATAGATATCGGAGCAAATAATATTTAGGTAGGTTGCGCCAAATTTGTATCGCTGGAATTTGGTTTGATTTAAGGGGTTGTTAAGTTTGAGGAATACAGCGCCCTCTTTTTTGTCGGCCAACGTATCAATTTCGTAACGGAAAAGATCCGGACTTGCATCGTAATATCCTCTATCTCTGAGTTCGATGGCGAGTTCATCTTTGGCATCGTTGAGTGCATTTAAGTTTACTGGCCACCACAATCGATAGGCTTGGTTTTGACTCACCAGGGTATCGATCAAGGGTTTAAGGGCAGTGTCTGCGGGCTCTCGGAAGAATGAGTTAAGTCGATAAGCCTTCCCAGGTTCTACAATATAATCCACCTCGGCTTTGTGCTTTCCGATGGTTAAAATGTAGCTCACTCGGTTGTCGAAATAGCCCAAATTAAACAAATGGTTGCTGATGTTTTCTGCGGAGACTGCGGCGAGGGCGGTATCGACCAAAACTGGGGGTTCACCGAGTTTATTTCTCAGTTTTTTTCTCCAGGCAATACTGTCGTTCAGTTCAGGATGTTTCAAGCTTGTTCCTAGCGAATAGGCCCAGAGGAAAACGGGCAATTTGTTAAAAAGTACGCGTTTGTTGGGGTTGTGCAGGATTTGTTCTTTGATTTCGGAGGCGCTGACGGTTTTTTTGGGAACCACAACGGAATTTCGTTTGAGCAGATAGCGATTTTGTGGGATGTTTTTCTTTACCCCGCAGGCATGAATCAGGGTGATGGCGATGAGGGCCCATAGGTACTTCGGGTAAAATTTCGGATATTTGCCTAGGTATGCCATCAATTGCTCAAATCAAGCACCTCGCATCGTTGCGAATGTCGAAGTTCAGGCAAAAATATGGCCAATTTGTGGTTGAGGGTCGCAAACAGGTGGAGGAAGTATTCCACAGTGGTTGGGAAATTGAGGGGATTTGGGCAACGGCTGTTTTTGCGGAGCGATTTTCGCCTGAATATGATTTTGAATTGATGACGGAGGAGGAGAATCGAAAATGTTCGGGATTTGACACGCCGCCGGGAGTTTTGGCTTTGGTTCGGATGCCAAAAGTGCGGGGGTTGGATATGACGGAGCCCTTTGTTTTGGCGCTAGACGGAATCAGTGACCCGGGGAACATGGGTACGATTATTCGGTTGGCAGATTGGTATGGGTTGCGTCAGATTTTGGCGAGTGAGGACTGTGTGGATGTATACAATGCGAAGTGTTTGAGTGCCACTATGGGGTCGTTTCTTCGGGTGGAGGTAGTGTATAGTAAATTACACCCTGCGGCCGCAGGCCGCAGGGTGTACGGCGCCTTTCTCAACGGCAAATCCGTGCACGAAATGAAAATTCAAAACCCCTCAATGCTCATTATTGGCAGCGAATCTCACGGGATTCGGCCGGAGGCCGAATCGTTGGTAACTGAAAAAATTACCATCCCCGGAAAAGGTCATGCCGAATCGCTGAACGCGGGGATTGCAACAGCTATTCTACTCGACAACTTGTTGCGATAGTCTTTGTTATATTTGTGTGGACCCCATGAGGAGTGAAATCAGAACCAAGTTAGACGCTTTCATCGCAGCCCATTACAAACAACAGTTTGTTCGGGGGTTGATGATGTCCCTTTCAGGGACCGTTCTCCTGCTTGCCGTTTTATTTCTCCTAGAAGACCAACTTTGGCTTTCAGTTCAATCCAGAACACTTCTATTCTTTGGAATGTGGTCTATAATTCTTGGGATTTGGGGCATCTTGGTGCTTAGGCCATTCCTGAAATTGCGCGGGGTTGGGAAGTTGATTTCTCATGAAGAAGCGGCAATATGGATTGGAAATCACTTTCCTGCAGTATCCGATAAGCTTTTGAATCTGTTGCAGTTGGAGGAAATGTCTGTCCTTTCTGCGGAAAATCAATTGCTACTTGAAGGCATCGCTCAAAAGACTTTGGCGTTTTCAAATACCCCCTTTTTACAGGCGTTGGATTGGGTGAAACACAAGCGTTGGATTTTTCGGTTAACACTGTTTTTGCTATTGCTTTTGGGTTTCTCGGCCTATCAATCCGCCGGTATTTTAAACGGAGCGAATCGGGTTTTTCACTATCAAACCGAATATGTCCCCCAAGCGCCCTTTGCCATTCATTTGTCTCCTGAATCATTGTGGGTGGATCAAGGCAAAGATTTAACAGTGCGCTTTGATGTTCAAGGTCAAATTCTTCCCGAAAATGTAGAATTGATCCTTGGCAAGCAAGTCATTCGCGCCAAAAAAATCAAACCAAACCAATTTGAATACACATTCCGCGAAGTACAATCGAATTTGGATTTTCTGCTTCGTGCGATGGATTTTGAACTCGGAAACTATCGCATCAGCGTGAATCACCCTCCGCAATGGCAAGCATTGACGGTATGGGCCGATTATCCCGATTATACAGGAAAAGTGGATGGCGAATGCCCTACAACGGAACTGTTGGAAGTGCCGGAAGGTACCCTGCTTACCTATGAGCTCAAAGGGAAATATGTTTCTCAATGGATGGTGAAACCCACTGGCGGTCGATGGAATTCGATCAAAGGAACCAATGAAAATGGTGCGGGGGCAGCCCATGGTAGCAACATGCAGTCGTCTGTGGGCAAAGAGACGCAGCAATATCGCCTCAGGGCAATGCAAAGTGGAGGTTTGGTTTTTGGGATGAAAGGCAAAAATGGTTTGTCTTTGGATACATTTACAAGTCGATTGGAGGTTCAAAAAGATGCCTTTCCCGACATTCAATGTGAGGCAGTTGAAGACTCAGTGAAGTTAGGAGTTTGGTATTTTATGGGCTTAGCGGGGGATGATTACGCGGTGAAAACGGTGAACTTTTATCACCGAATTATTCGGAAAAATGGTCGCTCCGCCGATTCGAATTGGGTTCGGACGACGTTGTTTAGTGGGAATGAAGCCCAAATTTCTGTCACCCATGCCCTGGATTTGGGTTTGATGGGTGTGCAGCCCGGCGATGCCATCGAATATCAATTGGCGGCAACAGACAACGATGCGGTGCACGGAGGGAAAGTAATGCGAACGCCGATTCGTAAGCTCGAAAGAGCAAGCAACGACGCCCTGGTGGCTCAATTGGAAAAGCAGGAAGCAGGCATTGGTCAGGGAATGAGCAAGTCTGTCAAGAATTTGGAAAAATTGCAAAAAGAAGCCAAGCGTTTGCAAGAATCGCTTCAACAAAGCGGACAGAGTTGGGACCAAGAGAATAAAATCAAGAATTGGCTCAACGAGGAGCAAAAAATGCTGCAAACCCTTAAGCAGTTAGAGAAAAAGCAATCTGATGTAAACAAGCAAAAAGAGCGATTGGGTGATCAATCTCAGGAGCTGCAGAAAAAGAAAGAGGCGTTGAATGAGCGTCTCAAGCAGCTGAACAATCCGGAAATGCAAAAGTTGATTGATGAAATTCAGCGATTGTTGCAGCAAAAAGCCAATAAAGATCAATTGAAAGAATCGATGCAGAAGTTGAGCGAAATGAGTCATGAAACGGCCAAGGAAATGGACAAACTCATGGAACAACTCAAGCAGCTTGAATTGGAGGAAGCGGTGGAAGATGTGGCAAAACAGATGGATGATTGGGCCAAGAAAGAGGAGGAGTTAGCACAAAAAACCAAGGACGAAAAGGGCGGACAAACATCGCAAGAATTGAAAGATGCCCAAGCGGAGCAGAATCAAGCCCTTCAGAGCATCGAAAAGAAAATACAAGACATCGAAGAAAAGAATGCCACGTTGGAAAAGCCTTTGGATTTAAAAACGGGTGCCGAGGATCGCAAGGAAGCCGGAAATGAGTCCAAGCAGGCATCGCAGGATTTGCAAAATAACAAGAAATCTGCTGCCTCGGAAAAGATGAAAAAGTCCGCGCAGAAAATGAAAGAGGCAATGAAGGACATGCAGCAATCGTTTGAAAATGAGCAGAAAAAACGACGGGCGGAGGACTATCAAACGTTGCGTGCTTTGTTGGAAAATTTGATTGATGCATCGAACCGACAAGAGGCGAATTTTATGGAATTGCGCAAGATTTCGGCGGATAATCCAAGGTTGGCAACGCTCAACAAGGAACAGATGCGTTTGCGTGAATCGCTGCTGTTTATCGAAGACAGTTTAATGGCATTGGCGAAACGACAGCCGATGATTGACAATTTTGTTACCAAGGAAATGAGTCGTGTAAATGTTCAGATGGGGCTGGCATTGGATAATATGAAGGTTAGGAATTCTCGGGCAGCGGCGGTTCATGAGCAATACGTGATGACGGGTTTGAACAATTTGGCCGATATGTTGATGGAAAGTTTGCAAAATATGCAACAGCAGATGCAGAGCGATCAAAAGAAAGACGGAGATAAGAGTTGTAATAATCCCAACAATTCCGGTAAAGGCAAGAGCGGAAAACCCAAGCCCGGTGGCAAATTGTCTGATGCGCAGAAGGCTTTGGGAGAGCAATTGCAAAAAATGCAACAACAAAAGCGCGGTAAGCCCGGGGAGTCTGGGAAACAAGGGGAACAGGGCAACCCTAAAACACCGGGTTCACAAGGGGAGTCATCCGCGGAAGGTCAACGTGCACTCAATGAGGAATTGGCAAAAATGGCCTTGATGCAGGAGGCCTTGCGCAGACAGGTGGAGCAGTTGAGAAAGGAATTGGGTCAGGAAGGAAAGCAAGGGCTGGCCAATGGGCTTCAGGAGGTGGAAAAAATGATGGAGCAGCAGGAGAAAGACATCGTGAATGGGAAAATCACTCCGCAATCAATCGAAAGGCAGAAGCAAATCATGACGCGTTTGCTGGAGAATGAAAAAGCGGATCGCAAGCAGGATCAGGAAGACAAGAGGGAATCGAACAATCCTGGCGATTATATACCCCAGGTACCTGAAAATATCAAAGAAGAAATGAGGAAGAAGGCCGAAGAAAGAGAATCGTTGAGAAAAATTCAACCCGCATTTAAACCCTATTACAAACAAAGCGTGCAGAAATACCTTCAGATTTATTCGCGCTAAAAGTATCTTTGCAGTTCGATGTCAAAAATTACCATTACCGCAGCACTTCCATATGCCAACGGCCCTGTACATATTGGGCATTTGGCTGGGGTTTATATTCCGGCCGACATTCATGCCCGTGTTCAGCGTTTGCGCGGCGAAGAGGTTTTGTTCATTTGCGGCAGCGACGAGCACGGTGTTCCTATTACCCTGAGGGCGAGAAAAGAGGGCGTGACTTCGCAAGATGTGGTGGATCGTTATCATAAGATTATCGGCGATTCNNAAGAATTTGTACGATAAAGGGGCTTTCAGAGAGATTCGTTCCGAACAGTATTTTGATGAGCAGGCGGGTCAGTTTTTGGCCGATCGCTATATCGTAGGGACCTGTCCTTCTTGTAAGAATGAGGGTGCTTACGGCGATCAGTGTGAAAAATGTGGATCCACTTTGAGTCCTACTGAACTTCTGAATCCCAAATCGGCATTGAGTGGCACGGTTCCGGTGATGAAGGAAACCATCAACTGGTATCTCCCATTGGATGAGATTCAAGATTCGTTTTTGAACGAATGGATTGGCAGCAAGTCGGATTGGAAAAGCAATGTAATTGGTCAGTGCAAAAGCTGGTTAAATGAAGGGTTGCGACCTCGTGCAATGACGAGAGATTTGGAATGGGGCGTTCCGGTGCCTTTGGAAGGTGCGGACGGGAAAGTGTTGTACGTTTGGTTTGAGGCGCCCATTGGATATATATCGGCCACCAAGGAGTTGAGACCCGATGATTGGGAGCAATGGTGGACGGGCGATTCCAGATTGATTCATTTTATCGGCAAGGACAATATTGTGTTCCATTGTATCATTTTCCCCGCGATGTTGCATTTGCGTGGCGATGGATATGTGTTGCCCGAACAGGTTCCGGCCAATGAATTTTTGAATTTGGAAGGACAAAAAATATCGACCAGCAGAAATTGGGCCGTCTGGTTGAATGAATATTTGGAGGAGATGCCAAACCGGAAGGATGAATTGCGTTATGTGCTAACGTCGATTGCGCCCGAAACCAAGGACAGTGAATTTACTTGGAAGGATTATCAAACCCGCGTGAATTCGGAGTTGGTAGGAATTATGGGCAATTTTGCCAACCGCGTACTGGTGCTGATGCAAAAATACTACGAGGGTGTGATGCCAAAGGTGGAAGTGATTCAGGATGCGTATCGGTTGTTTGACAGAGCGACATTGAGTGGCGGGAAACATCCTCTGGTTGAGGAATATATCGTGCCGGTGGTGAAGCTGTTGGGTAATTATCAATTCAGGGATGCGCAATTTAAAATGATGGAATTGGCGCGTTTGGGCAATAAGTATTTGGCCGATCATGAGCCATGGAAGTTGGTTAAAACGGATCCCGAGGGGACGGCACAAGTCTTGAGCGAGGCAGTTCAAGTCCTGTTCAATATGGCGATGTTGATGGAGCCCTTTATGCCAGAAGCAAGTGGTAGGTTGTTGGCTCAGTTGCAGGTGAATCCTGATGCAAAAGCGAGGAAGGATTTTTGGATGGCAGGCGATGGTGTGGATGGAGTTTGGTTTGAGTTGGCGGCCGGACATCAATTGGGTAGCCCGGGTCTATTGTTTCAAAAGATTGAAGACGATGTGATTGAGGCCCAAATTGGAAAACTGCAAGCGGCAGGAGCAGCGAATGCTGCTGTTTTGGCTGAG
>DDYM01000026.1:16099-48748 GCA_002347985.1 Bacteroidetes bacterium UBA2234 | reverse complement strand
AAGCCGGAAGTTACTTATGATGATTTTGCCAAACTTGATTTGCGGGTGGCAAATGTAGTGGCTTGTGAAAAAGTGGAAAAGGCCGATAAATTATTGAAACTTACTTTGGAAGTGGGTTCCGAAACACGCACCGTAGTTTCAGGTATCGCATTGCATTTTCAACCCGAAGAAGTCGTTGGCAAACAGGTTTTGTTGTTGGCAAACTTAGCGCCCCGCAAAATGCGTGGCATTGAAAGTCAAGGCATGATATTGATGGCTGAGGATGCCGATGGAAAATTGGTATTCATGAGTCCTTCAAATGCTGTTGCCTCCGGCAGCGGTGTTTCTTGATGCAAATTCGACATCTGATTTTTCTGATGTCTTAGTGCCTGAAGGGTATGGCTTTTTAGTCCCTGAATTGCGATCGTCATGAATTGGTCAACGATGCCTTCATTGCTAGAATCTTGGAAATAGCGATGGGCGATGACCACGGCTTCATGGAAGAATCTATCTACCGTGGCGCCAAAATGAATGTCGATTTCATCGATTACCTCAGCACCAAATTCACGAAGTGCCTCCGCATTACATTTTTGTTCATATTGACCTTTAATTGGGATAACCAATATGCGCTTTCCGAGGTATAGCGCTTCGGCGGGGGTTTCAAATCCACCCCCAGTGATGATTCCTTTTGCATGGATCATCGAATGTGAGAAGCACTCCTTTCCCAAAGGAAAAAACTGACAATTGAGCTGTGTTTTTTTCTCCTTGATACCACTGCTGAAAATATGGAATTTGAGATGCGTTAAACTTTTTACCTGTTTGTAAATTTCCTCGTGGCTGAATTGTGCCAGGTAAATCGTTATATGTCCTTGATTTGATGGGTGGGCTTGTCGAATATGTTCTTTGATGATGGGAGGCAATATGTTGCGATGATAGGGTTTGAAATGCAGCCCAATGTTTAACTTAGCCGTGGCGAAATTTCTCAAAACCCATTCCCCAATCATCGATTTGCTTTGAGGTCGTGGCGTTTCTTCGTAATTAAAACTCGCTTGGTGACCAAATTGAACGCTGAATTTGCCTTTGAGTTTGCATGCCATCGCAGTAATGAAATCAAAGTCGTTGATAATCAAATCGTATGATTCAACAGGAAGGTTTTTTATATCGGCCCAAATTCTAAATGGATTTAGTTGTTTGAGCATTTTGAAATAATTCAAACCTCCACCGGACTGATAGAATAAGCTCAATCCTTTGCTTCGGTACTTTACGGGAAGTTGAACGGGTAAATTGGCGTTGTTGCCACTGAGCAAAATGTCTACTTCTCCATATTTTTGAAGCAGCGGTAAAATTTCAGAGGCCCTGCTAATGTGCCCATTTCCGGTCGCTTGAACGGAGTAAAGAATTTTCATCCTAGGTTAAATGGCAGTTTTGGTTGCAATAAAAGCGGCAATGTGTTGAGAGAGTACGTCTGGAAGTTCCGGTTTTTTGAGTCGTTCCAGTTCGGTGAGATATTCAGTGCTCCGTTGCTGTTTTTTGCGGTTTTGTTGGGGGTGCTCATAGATTGACCAGTTTCCATTGTTGTATTCCAAGGACGTAAGGTTTTCTATCCAATCGCCAGAATTTAGGTAGGTGACTTCGCCTTTTTCTGTTTTGATGGTTCGATGTTGTGGCTGATGAATATGACCACAAACTACAACGTCGTACCCCTCTTCGATAGCCAATTCCGCCGCGGTTTGTTCAAAATTGTTGATCCATGAAACAGCCTTCTTTACACTCTCTTTTACGCGTTTGCTTAAACTCATTTTTTCTCTTCCCAAAAGCGTTAATACCGTGTTGATGTTGTGGTTTAGCCAAATCAATAGGTCGTATCCTTTGCCGCCAAGTTGTGCCAACAGTCGCGCGGAACCTTTGGTTGTAGCATCAAATACATCGCCATGAAAAATCCAAACTTTTTTGCCGTCTAACTCCAAAATCAATTTGTCGTCCAGTCGAATGTTTCCGAGTTGGGTTCCTGAATATCTGCGAAGCGCTTCATCGTGGTTGCCAGTGATGTAGTAAATCTGGGTTCCTTGTGTGTTGAGTTTTAAAATGTCCCGGATCACTTGCATGTGCTGCGGCGGGAAATATGATTTTTTAAACTGCCAAATGTCTATGATGTCGCCATTGAGTACAAGAATCTCAGGATTGATACTTCTCAAGTAATCGCTAATTTCTTCGGCGTGGCAGCCAAAAGTGCCCAAATGCAAATCGCTTAGGATACAGACTTGGATTTCTCTAGGAGTGGATTTCACGCCCTCAAAATACCTGTTGGTATGTTCTCTTATGGCTAATAAAAATGGGTATTAACATCAATTTTATATTATCAATAGATTATCGAACGTCCGAAGATTTCCATAACATTAACTTAATCATATATTCTTTTTGAAATAACTCTTTTCGGGGTGAACTTTCTCCATCTTTGTAATGGAAAGTTTTCCATTTATGGGTTCAAAGAAGCAAGGAATAAACAGAGATATTAGTTGGTTGGCGTTTAACGGCCGAGTTTTACAGGAAGCAGCAGACGAGGAGAATCACATTTACGATCGATTGCGATTTTTGGGGATTTTTTCGAACAATTTGGATGAATTCTTTCGCGTTCGGGTGGCAACTCTGAACAGGATGACCCGAACTGCGGGCAACAAATTGAAGATGCACATGGAAGAGAATCCTGAAAAAATTCTCAGTAGCATCATGTCGATTGTGTTAACCCAGCAGCAGCAATTTGAGAAAATTTATCGCGACCTGGTGGTGGCGATGGAGGAAAAGAAAATTTATTTTAAGACAGATAAGCAGCTCTCCAAGGAGCAAAAATTGTTCGTGGAAAATTACTTTGAGGAGAGGTTGCATACGCGTATTGTTCCGTTGATGATCGAATCTATACCGAGCATGCCACTGCTCAGAGATCGAAGTGTTTATTTGGCTTGCGTATTGGGTCATTCCCAATCGGCGATGATGCATCGCTATGCATTGATTGAAATTCCGGTGGGCGATTTGCCCCGAGTGGTTGTTTTGCCATCGGCCAAGGGTACCCAAGATTTGATTTTGCTGGAGGATATCGTGAGGTACAATTTGCCTTATTTGTTTGCGCCATTTGGATTCGACAAATTCATGGGGCATTTGATCAAGGTAACGAGAGACGCAGAATTGGACTTGGATAATGATTTTCATTCCAATTTGATTGATGATTTAGAGAAGGGTATCAAGAATCGAAAGAAGGGGAAAGCCACGCGATTCGTATACGACAAACAGATTGATGCGAATTTGTTGGAGTTTTTGATGAAGAGATTGAGTTTGAACAAAAAGGACCACATGGTTCCGGGCGGTAGAATTCACAATTTTAAAGACTTTATGGATTTTCCAAGAGAGGTTTTTACGGATATAAATCCACGTCCCAAGCCGTTTGTGCATCCCTTGTTGACGCAGCCTTGTAGGATTATGGATGTGATTTCCAAAAAGGATGTCATGCTGCATTTTCCCTACCATTCCTTTGATTCCGTGATCGACTTACTGCGCGAGGCGGCGATTGATCCGGCTGTTGTAAGTGTGAGAGTGACTTTGTATCGATTGGCGAAAGATTCAAGGGTGATTAACGCGCTTGTGAACGCCGTAAGAAATGGCAAGCAAGTGTCTGTGGTGATTGAGTTAAAGGCGAGGTTTGATGAGGAAGCGAATTTGATGTGGAAGAAGCGATTGGAAGAAGAGGGAGTGAAGGTGTATATCGGACTGCCAGAAATGAAAATTCATGCCAAAATTTGTGTGATAAAGCGAAGAGAGTTCAATAGAACAACACAGTTTGGTTTTGTGAGTACAGGGAATTTGAACGAGAGTACGGCCAAGGTGTATGCGGATCATTGTTTGCTTACATCCAACCGTCAGATTATGGCCGATATCAATCGCGTTTTTGATTGTTTGGAGAGGCCCATTCCCAATTTGACAGGTTTAAAATCTTGCAAGACTTTGATTCCGGCACCTGTTTCGATGCGTAAGTTCTTCCAAGCACAGATTCAGAAACAAATTTCGCTTAGCAAACGCAAGAAAAAAGGGTCGATGGTGGTGAAACTGAACAGCCTGAGCGATGATGAATTGATTCAGGATATTTACGATGCGGCCAAGGCGGGGGTAAAAAGCAGTTTCGTGATTCGCGGGATTTTCTGCGGTGTGATGGATCAAAAATCATTCAAAAAACAACCCAAAGCGATTTCCATTGTAGATCAGTATTTGGAGCATGCGAGGGTGTTTATTTTTGGTGAGAATGAGCAAATGCAGGTGTTTATTTCTTCCGCGGACTGGATGGTGAGAAACTTGGATCATCGGGTGGAGGTGGCTTGTCCAATCATCGACAAAGACATTCAAACAGAATTGTCACATATTATGAACATCCAACTGAAAGAGAATGAAAAAGCCCGAATTTTGGATGCTGCTCTTAGCAATCATTACGTAGTTCCTGGAGAAGACGAGCCTTGGCTTAGATCTCAAGTAGCCATTCATGATTATTTAAAAAATAAAGAATATAACATTGAATCTCGCAGCCATTGATATCGGTTCCAATGCAGTAAGACTGCTGGTGTCCGAGGCTGTTCCCTATCGCGAGACGGTAGATTTTACCAAGCTCACATTGTTGCGTATCCCGCTTCGATTGGGTGTGGATGTTTTTCAAAATGGCTTTATTGGCGAAGAAAAGGCATCGGCCTTGAAAAAAAGTATCCAGGCGTTTCAGCTGATTATGGATATCTACGGAGTTGAGCGTTTTCGCGCTTGTGCCACTTCGGCGATGCGTGATGCCCAAAATGGGGCGGAGCTGGTAAAGGCGATATTTCAGGAAACCGGCTTGCAGATTGATATCATTACGGGGAAGGAAGAGGCCGCAATTATTTACGATACGCACATGATGGAGTCGGAACCCGAGGGAGAAACCCGTCTCTATGTTGACGTAGGTGGAGGAAGCACAGAACTTACGATGTATTCAGAGGGGAAGAGAATNNGGTTTGGAACGACATGAAATCGGCCGTAAAATCTTCGGTAAAAGGTGTGAAAAATTTGTCGATCATTGGCAGTGGTGGCAACATCAATAAGTTGTTTTCGATTTCTAAAACCAAAGAGGGTAAGTCTCTTTCTCTCACTCAGATGGATACTTACTATAAGTCGATGAGTAATCTCTCTGTGTTAGAGCGAATGCACGAATACAATTTACGACAAGAGAGGGCGGAGGTGATCGTTCCGGCCTTGCAAATTTATACTTCCATTCTAAAGTGGTCGGACGTGAACGAGATTGGGGTACCGCGCATCGGACTTGCGGATGGATTGATTCGCGAGTTGTATTACAACGGATAATTAAATCACGTTTTCAGGGATTTTTGGGGTTACCGGCCAACTTTGCTGGGCAATTGCATTGATGAATTCTTCTGGTTGGGCGATGGTTAAGTTGATTGCTTGTCCTTCCGTTTTTTCGATGTGTAGGATGTAGCGACCTCTTGTAGTGTAGGCGGCTCCAAGTCGTCCGTAGCGGAGGCCCCATCCCCCAAATTCTCTCAGCGGATTGATTTTCATTAATTCAATGGATTTGATTTTTTCCCAAGGCAGAAGATTGGGTTTGTTGTGAAATGGCGGATATTGGTAGGCAATCCCGTTTGGGTTGATGGTTACGGTTAATTTGATGTAGTACAAAAATATTCCAACGGCAGCGGCGATCAGAAGTCCAATCCAATCAAATGGCTCTCTTTCCTCGGGGTGAAAATATAAGTACGCGTAGATTGAGATGGGGATGCTGATAATGAGCCAAAATACCCATTGGGGGAAGCGGGATTTTTCGGAATATTGGGGTTGATTCGACATTGATTTCAAAGATAGTGAGGAGGATTGAAAAAAAAGAGTGGGTCTACTTGCAAAGTCGTTTCAATCATTGTATATTTGCAGCCCTTTTAAGCATTTTCAATCATGACTAAACGCACCTACCAACCCTCTACTAGAAAACGTAAAAACCGTCACGGCTTCCGTGAGCGCATGGCTACAAGCAATGGCCGTAGGGTTTTGGCAGCTCGTCGCAAACGCGGTCGTGCCAGTCTTACTGTATCTCACGAGCGCAGCCACAAGGGTTAATCCCTTTGTTGCGTAAAAAGGCAATGACTCAATCAGTGTTGCCATATCGTTTGGGAAAGGCTTTCGGCAAGTCCGAGAAACTCAACAACGTAAATATTCTCGCCGGACTCTTTGGGTCTGGCGTTTTTGTTTCGAAATATCCCTTGCGGGCCAATTTGTATTTTACTCCATTGCCCGTGGAGGGTGTTCCTGCGCAAGTGGTTTTTACTGCCAGCAAGCGCAAGTTTAAGCGCGCGGTGGATCGGAATTTTATCAAGCGCAGATTGAGGGAGCTATACCGAAATCATAAAATGGAGTTATACAATGTACTGACCGCACAGGGCAAAACGATGGCCATCGCGTTGATGTATACCGGCAGTGAATTGCCCGACTACAAAGCGCTGGAAAAATCGTACAAAGTACTTCAGCAAAAAATTCTCGATGTGCTCGAAAAGTCAGCATAAGGATGATATCACCGGCTCCGAGTCGCCGCGCATCGAACATTCCCACAAAGGGCTTCGATGGCTGATTTCGTTGCTGCCCATTTTTGTGATTAAATTCTATCAGGGTGCGATTTCGCCCTTGCTCCCCAATGCTTGTCGTTACACGCCAACCTGCAGTCAATATGGGGTAGAGGCATTTCGCAAGCATGGTTTTTTTAAAGCGACAAGTCTCACTTTGAAACGCATTGCGAGCTGTGGGCCATGGGGTGGGAGTGGCTACGACCCTGTTCCTTAAATCGGGAATCCGATAAAAGTGCGTAAATGCTTGTAGGAGTCGATTTAAAACCCTATTTTTGCAGCCCTAATTTTATAGCCAAATGAATACCAACCAGTACGAGACCGTGATCATTTTGACACCCGTGCTCTCTGAACAACAGATGAAAGATGCTGTTGCAGGCTACAGAGAGTTGATCACCGGCAATGGAGGGGAGTTAGTCCACGAAGAAAATTGGGGACTAACCAAACTAGCCTACCCTATCCAGAAAAAAGGCACGGGATTTTATCACTTGTTCGAATTTAAGGCAAACCCTGAATTCATCAAGTCTTTTGAATTGGTTTTTCGCCGCGACGAGCGCATCTTGCGTTACCTCACTGTGAAGTTAGACCGTTGGGGTGTTGATTTCAATCAACGCAAACGCAATGGCGAGCTTCGTACGGTAACTCCGCAAGGAACGAAAGTTGTTGTTAAAAAGAAAATCGAAATCGAGGAGGACGAATTATGAGCAAAGAATCAAACTTTATCTTCAACCAAACTCCGCAGGTTCTGCAAAAGAAGAAGTATTGCCGTTTCAAAAAACACGGTATCAAATACATCGACTACAAGGATGGTGAGTTTTTGTTGAAGTTCATCAACGAGCAAGGCAAGATTTTGCCACGTCGTATCACCGGTACATCTTTGAAGTATCAACGTAAAATTTCTGTAGCAATTAAAAGAGCACGTCACCTGTCGTTGCTTCCTTTCGTTGCTGATGGTTTAAAATAAGAAGGAGGAAGACACATGAAAATCATTCTCACCCAAGACGTTAAAAACCTAGGTCACAAAGATGACGTGGTTGTTGTAAAAGACGGATACGCTAGGAACTTCTTGATTCCTACAGGAAAAGCAAAATTGGCAAACGAAGGCGCATTGAAAATGTTAGCCGAAGATATGCGTCAGCGCGCGTTCAAAATGGACAAGTTGCGCAAAGATGCAGAAGCGTTGGCTGAAAAATTGAACGGATCTACCATCAATCTTGCTGCAAAAGCAGGTGCAAGTGGAAAAATCTTCGGTTCAGTGACCAGCTTACAAGTTGCCAATGTATTGAAAGAAAAAGGGTTTGATGTAGACCGTCGTAAAATTGTTTTTGATGATATCAAATCTATCGGAACATACGAAGCCAACATCAACTTGTTTAAAGATATCAACGCGACCATCACTTTGGATGTGATCGCTGAGTAATCTTTTCACTTCTCATATTTGTTAAAGGTCGCCCTAGGGCGACCTTTATTTTTTTATCAGTACCTTTGCAGTATCTATGTGGGATAAAATAGCAAGCTTTATTCTAAAGCAACGCGCTCTGTTCTTGATACTAATCTTGGCCTTCACCGGTGTGATGGGCTATTATGCAACAAAAGTTAAGTTGGAGTATGCCATGCAAAAATTGGTGCCAAGCAATGACGCCGATTTGTTAGCGTACCAGAAATTTCAAAAGACATTCGGATTAGACAATAACAAAGTAGTTGTTGGATTCAGTAGCGATAAGTTGTTTGAACTAAAAAACTTCCAGGCCTATTATAAGATGTGTGAAGACATGTCGAAAATACCTGGAGTCACCCAAGTCATCAGCCCCACGCGTCTGTTTGATTTGCGAACAGATACTGCGGGGAAATTTGAAATCAAACCGGCATTTTCTCATGCCCCTAATACCCAAGCCGAAGTAGATAGTATCCGAGATAAATTTTTGGATATGCGATTCTATCAGGGGATGTTGTACAACAAGAATACAAACTCGGCCCTGATCTTATTGGTGCTCGATAACAAGACCCAGGAATCGGAGAAAAGGGTCAGTGTGATTCGTACAATCGAAAAAACAGCCAAAGAATACGAGGATTTTTCGGGCGCAGAAATGCATATTGGTGGATTGCCGTTTGTAAGAACCGAAATGGCCACCACGGTAAAAAGTGAAATCATCCTCTTTACTGTAATTGCCTTTTTGGTTACCGCCATCTTGATTCTAGTATTTTTCCGAAGCTTCAGCACATTGGCCATCGCCATTGTTTTTATTGGCATTGGGGTATTGGTGATGTTTGGGGTCTGTGGCCTGTTGGGTTACAAACTTACTTTGCTTACCGGTACACTGCCTCCTTTGTTGGTGGTTATTGGTGTTCAGAATGCCATTTATTTGATCAATAAATACCACGAAGAGTATCGCAAACATGGGAACAAAGCAAAGGCCCTGTCGAGAATTATCTCCCGCGTTGGTGTGGCTACCTTCCTGATTAATTTTACCACAGCGGTGGGATTTGGTACCTTCTATTTCACCAAAACACAAATTCTAGAACAATATGGTGTTGTTTCATTTATCACCATCAATTTGGTGTTCTTTATCAATATCATAGGGATTCCTGCGCTTTATAGTTTCTTGCCTGTTCCATCGGACAAGCAAATCGCTCACCTCGATAATAAAAATATCAACCAGTTTTTGGGTTGGGTGAAATTCATGGTGTTTAATCACAAACGGAGAATTTATTTCTGGTTTATTGCGCTAACCGTTGTGAGTACCACTTTTGTTTTCCGATTGCATCCCTTGGCTTATATGGTAGACGATGTACCTCGCAGTTCTAAGATGTACCAAGATTTGTTGTATTTCCAGGAACATTACAAAGGGGTGATGCCTTACGAAATCGTGGTTCGCACACACGACGATGGCGATATCGGCACATTTGAAACCTTAGACAAGGTAAACCGATTACAGCGTGCCCTGAAGAAATACCCGGAATTTTCAAAACCGATGTCGGTTGTGGAAGTTGTCTCTTATGCCAATCAAACCATCAACGAAGGGGATCCCGCTTTTTATCGGATGCCGAATGCTTTGGATTTGGCCGATATCATGGGTCGTATGCCGATTGCCAAATCGTCTGAAAAAAATCAAATGGTTTCAGGATTGATAGACAGCAGTAGAACTGGGTTGCGTATCAGTTATCAAATTAAAGATGTAGGCTCTGTTTCTCTGGATAGTATCAACAAGGAAGTCGCGGTGATAATCGATAGGATTTTCCCCAAAGATGAATACTCTGTTCAAGTTACAGGTACCTCGGCGGTATTCTTAAAAGGCAATTCCTACCTCTTCGGCAGTTTGGGCAGTGCCACTTTTTGGTCGTTGATCATCATTACAATCACCATGGGTTTCTTGTTCCCATCAATTCGTATGATTGTGATTGCGGTGATTCCAAACATCATTCCTTTGCTTGTAACGGCTGGAACGATGGGTTACTTCGACGTGCCTTTGAAGCCCTCAACCATCTTGGTATTTAGTATTGCGTTCGGGATTACTGTGGATGCCACAATTCACTTTATCATTACTTTCCGACGTGAACTGGTGAAGCACAATAAATCGGTGCGAGAAGCGCTCAATGGAACAATCGTTGAAGTGGGCTTGAGCATGATTTATAGTATGGTTGCTATTTGCGCAGGATTCTTGATTTTCACATTCTCCAATTTTCAAGGAACTCAAGCCTTGGGTTGGTTAACGGGATTGACCTTGCTTACGGGGATGGCAGCTAACTTGTTCCTTCTTCCAGCTATGATTTTGAGTTTGGAAAATTCGTTGAATGCCAAAGAAGAGCTTGCGGAGCAGGTGTTGGAAATTCCCGACGAAGACGAAGATTAATTGTGTTTTTTATTAATTGATTACCAATTGATTGCAGCCTCTTAGGTCGCTGAAGTCAATCCTTCCCAACACTTCAAAACTCCCATCCTCGTGGGTTTTGCCCAAATCGTCTGTCGCGATAAAAGAGCAACTATGAACATTTGCTAAATCGATAATGCAAAGTCTTCCTGTTTTGCCATGACCAAACCAAAGTTGTGGATCTGCCGGATCTTGAATACAGATTTTCATCCAAGGAGGACAATGGAATCGACCATTTTTTTGAGAATATGCTTGACTCAGCAATTCCGTCATTCCGTATTCTGAATGGACATGCTCAACACCCAAATGGGAAGTTAATTGGGCTTGCAACTCTTCACGTGTAATTTCAGGTCCTCGGCCTTTCATTCCACCGGTTTCCATTACAAGGGTCTGTTTCCAGTGCTGCTTAGGAATCGCTTTGATCATTTCCAGCATCGCAAAGGTGACTCCCAAAAGTAGGGTAGGAACGTTTTGATTTTCATTTTCCTGAATGATCTTGGCAACGGTATCGTATTCGTTTAAATAAAACCCGCTGTTGGCTCTGCCTTTTTTGATAAAATTGTCTACCATATAAACCAGCGAAGAGCCACTTCTTTCCAAGTAACTTGGCAGCAAGCCGATCACGCAGTAATTTTCAATTGGACCGTAAAAATGTTCAAAGCCTTTGGTGAAACTGTCTTCGTAAATATTGAGGTCGGCAACGGGATGAAGGGAAGGCACGCTTCCTGTAGTTCCTGAACTGCTAAAAACGATTTCCGCGGTTTTATTTCCGCTGAGAACTGTATGGCTTTTGAAAAATGCGATGGGTAAAAACGTGAACTCAGCCGACGTTGATGGGTAAAGTCGATGCCATTCAGCGAAAACCGGGTTGTTTTTTTGTTGGTATTGAAAAATTAACTGCGCCCAGTCATTAAATTTGGACGAAGGGATGTGGAATAAGTTTTCAATATTTTCGATGGTTTCCGTCATGCTTTTGTTAGCCGGGACTATGTTCTCGTGTAATCCGAGCAAAGATAATGTCTCCGCGGTTCCCAAACTGACATTTGGAGGCATTTATAAATTCAACAGCGGGTATGGGTATGATAGTTTTGTAGAAATTGATTTGAGTTACGAGGACAGCGATGGCGATGTGGGACTTGACGATGCCGATACGATGTCGCCCTTTGGCTATAAACAAAGCGAGTTTTATAATCTAAAGGTGTATTACCAGCAAAAAATTGGGGGCAGTTGGATTTGCCCGATGAATCCCCTGATGGGTCCCAAGGATACACTTGTACTGCATGAGAGGATCAGAAATATCACTCCGTCTGGCTTAAGCAAATCGATTCATGGGAATTTGGTACTCAATGTTCCTGCTCGTCCTTATCAATACCGAGGTGATACCGTTCGATTCACAATTCAGCTGATGGATCGTGCTTTACATAGAAGTAACATTATCGTAACGCCCTCAATTTTGTTAGAGCATCCATAAATCAAGGAAAAATCTATATTTTCGTGCACTAATGACTTTTGGCATGCGGTTTGACAAATCAATGAAAATGAAAAAACAATTCCTTTTGATATGCGTGATGTTGATTTTGGGTGTTGCCAATGCCCAAAAGAGTCAGGTAATTGGATTCGTGGATTCGGATGTGATTTTGGCCAAGCTACCTGAGTATAGAGCAGCGCAAAAAGATTTGGATGATTTGGCAGCGAAATATCAGGGTGAGGCGCAATCGATGCAGTCGGCTTTGGAGCAGATGTATCGCGATTTTACAGCGGAGGAGATTTTGTTAACCAACGATAAGAGGCGTCAGAAAAAAGAAGCCATCGAACAGAAAGAGGCGGAATTGATAAAATTTAGAGAAACAAAATTTGGCCCTACGGGTGAATTGTATCAAGAGCGCGCAAGGTTGGTGAAGCCTTTGCAAGACAAAGTGTATGATGCCATTCAGAACGTTGCGAAAAAAGAAGGTTACGCTTACATTTTTGATAAATCGGGTGGGGCGTTGATGTTGTATGCTGATCAGAAGTACGACAAAACGTTGGAAGTGATGGAGGCGTTGGGAATTCCTACCGAGGAAATGCCCGGTGCAAATGCCACTCCAGCGAAGCCGAATACCCAAAACCGTCCAGGGGGAGCTAAGCCAAATATGCCAACACCGAAGGGCAATGTACCGAATGGGACTTCGCCCAATGGCAGTCCAGACGACAATAATTAATAAAAACTAAATTTGATATACATGAAAAAAACCATTCTATTGATTGCCATGACCGTATTTGTGGCAATGGGTTCCATCGCGCAGGCTCAGAAAATTGCTACCATTAATACCATTAAGGTTGTAGATACTTTGCCAATGAAAGATTCAGTTATGGCGAAATTGGCTGCCATCGAGCAAGGGTATGTTCAACGTTTGCAGGATTTGGAATTAGAAATGCAAAACAAGGAAAAAGAGTATCAAACCAAGCAGGCTTTGAAAGCATCTCCTGCGCAGTTGGAATTGATACAAAAGAGTTTTCAGCGTTTGCAACAGGAAGCACAAGAAACCCAAGAAGCATACAAAGCGGAGATCCAACAAGAGCAAGTGCGTTTGTACAATCCAATTTTAGAGTTGGTTAAGAAAACTGCCGGTGATGTTGCCAAGGCCAAGGGTTATGCCCATGTGATTGATAATTCTCAGAACATCGTTCTGTGGAGTGCAAATCCAGCCGACGATCTAACAGCTGCGGTGATTGCTGCATTGTTGAAGAAGTAATTCATTTATTGCAATACATTTGAAGGACTGTTGAATACTCAGCAGTCCTTTGTTTTATGAAAAAGGGCAAAATAGGCATATTTGATTCGGGTTACGGTGGGCTCACTGTGATGCGCAGTATTGTGGATGCTTTGCCGGATTATGATTATTTGTATTTGGGCGACAATGCCCGTGCTCCCTATGGAAATCGTTCGTTTGACACAGTTTACAACTACACTTTAGAATGTGTGAATTGGCTGTTTGATGAGGGTTGTGATTTGGTGATTTTGGCTTGCAATACGGCTTCTGCCAAGGCGTTGCGTCAGATTCAACAGGTGGATTTGCCGAAGCGAAATGATAACAAAAGAGTTTTGGGGGTGATTCGACCGACAACCGAATCCATTGGAGAATATTCCAAAGCGGGAGTGATTGGCGTTTTGGGGACAGCGGGAACGGTGGCATCGAAATCTTATCCCATCGAAATCGCTAAGTTTTATCCTGAGATGATTGTTGAGCAGGAAGCTTGTCCGATGTGGGTTTATTTGGTGGAGCACAATCAGATGAATGGAGAGGGGGCGGACTATTTTGTGAAACAGCATGTGGATCGGATATTGGCACGCAACCCCAAAATTGATACATTGTTGTTGGCTTGTACCCATTACCCTTTGTTGATTAAGACGATTAAGAAATTTGTTCCGGATTCAATAAAGCTGGTAACACAGGGTGGCATCGTTGCTGAGAAATTGAAAGATTATTTGTCCCGTCATTCGGAGATTGAGACGGGGTTAATGAAGGGGAAACAGCGTGATTTTGTCACGACTGACGATGCGAGCACATTTGATCTTCAGGCCTCTATGTTTTTTGGGGACAGTATAAGTGCACGTCATATAGAAATTGGTACCCATTGATAGGGGTTTGCGCGTAATTTTGTGTTATGGTCCCCGCTCATTTGAGTAAGTTAATTAAGTCGTTGCCCGACTCACCGGGGGTATACAAGTATTTCGATGCGGAGGATGTGATCATTTATGTGGGCAAGGCGAAAAATCTCAAAAAACGCGTCACCAGTTATTTTACGAAACAGCAGCACGAGAATCGCAAAACTGCGATTTTGGTGAGTAAGATTCAGTATTTGGAGTATACGGTAGTTGATACCGAAATGGATGCTTTGTTGCTTGAGAACAGTCTCATCAAGGAATTTCAGCCCCGTTATAATATTTCATTGAAGGATGATAAAACCTATCCATACATTCGGATAACTGCGGAGCGATTTCCCAGGGTTTTTCCTACCAGGAATCCCATTCGTGATGGGTCGGATTATTTTGGGCCTTATGCCAATGTAAAGGTGATGCACACGGTTTTGGATTTGGTGAAGAAATTGTATCCTACCCGGAATTGCAATTTTGGGATGACGCCCGCGAGCGTAGCCGCGGGCAAACACAAGATTTGTATGGAATATCAGCTGGGCAATTGTTTGGGTCCCTGCGAAGGATATCAGTCAGAGTCTGCATACAATGAAAGCATCGCCCAGATCAAATATTTGTTGAAAGGGAATTTGGGGGAGGTGAAACGACATTTGAAAGATTTGATGTTGTCGGCCGCCGCGGAATTGGCTTTTGAAAAAGCCCACGAATTCAAGGAGAAATTGGATTCCTTGGAAAGATATCAATCTAAAAGTACAGTCGTTAGCACCGTGCTCGGCGATTTGGAAGTGTATAGTATCAGTAGTACCGAAAAGGTGGCCTTCGTAAACTTCTTGCGGGTCAGTCAAGGCCTAATCATTGTCAGTCGCAATGTGGAAATCCGAAAAAAACTGGATGAATTGGATGCAGATCTACTTGCTTCCGCTGTGGCAGAAATGCGAAATCAATATGGCGATGACTGTAGGGAAATCGTTCTGAGTCATGAACTCGATTTGGAACTCGATGGCGTTGCCGTAACCGTGCCGAAAATGGGCGATAAGCGACGTTTACTTGAGCTGAGCATGAAGAATACGCTGCTCTATAAGCAAGAGAAACTCTCGCAATATGAGAAATTAAATCCCGAAATCCGTGTAGATCGATTGATGGAGCAGATGAAGAAGGATCTTCGTTTGAGTGAGCTACCTCGACATATAGAATGTTTTGACAATTCGAATTTTCAGGGCACCTATCCTGTGAGTGCCTGTGTTGTTTTCAAGAATGGAAAGGCGGCGAAGTCGGAGTACCGACATTTTAATGTGCAATCGGTGGAGGGGCCAGACGACTTTGCAACGATGAAGGAAGTGATTACCCGTCGATATTCACGAATGATTGAAGAGCAGAAACCATTGCCCCAATTGATCGTTGTGGACGGGGGAAAGGGTCAACTGAGCGCAGCCGTGGAGGCCTTGAAAGCAATGGGGATTTATACCAAGTTGGCGATCGTGGGCATTGCAAAACGATTGGAAGAAATTTATTTCCCCGGAGATTCCCTGCCACTTTATATCGATAAGAAATCGGAGACGTTAAAAGTGATTCAGCAGATGCGTGATGAAGCGCATCGATTTGGAATTACGCATCATAGAAGTAGGAGAGACAAGGGGACGTTGCGTACAGAGCTCACGGAAATTCCGGGCATTGGAGAGGAAACTGCGCGATTGCTTCTAAAGCATTTTAAAAGCGTAAAAAAGGTAAAAGAGGCAAGTGTTGAGGTGCTGTCTGGTGTGGTTGGCGTGGCAAAATCAAAGGTAATTCATCGTTTTTATCAAGGCGATGACAGTTCGGAGGATGATCATATGATTTTATAATAAGTGATGGATAATCAGGAAATTGCGAAGACATACCAACTTGAATGTTTGCTCCAAAAAGCAAGAAATGAGTCGTTTGCTTGCCTGTTTATTTCCGGCGGTCGTCCTGATGCACGCGGAGAAATTTCAATCATGGCAGGATTTGGAATTTCCCAGCAGTTTCCGGATTTAATCTCGGTGCCAAAATCTCCTACCACTCCAATTATGGGATATGTGGGATATGATTTTAAGAATCAGATTGAAAGTTCTTTGAATACAAGTCATTCTCAATTGGTAGAATTTGATGCCTTGAAATTTGTATCGCCCATGGAATGGGTGGCGGTGGATAAGGAGGGTGTGATTTCAGGGGATGGAAATTTGTTGGATGTGAATGTATCTCAGCGGGACAATCCCGAAGTGCGAGATATTATAAATATTCAGGATGAAAATCAGGGTAGCGTTGGATTGGCTAACAGATGTACTCCTAGATGGGAGGCGCAAACGTCAAAAGAATCTTATATAGACAATGTAGAGCGCATCAAGCGTCATATCGTGGATGGCGACTTCTATGAAATGAACTATTGCATCGCGTTCACCGCTGAACAGGAGATGGATCCTTACGATTCTTTCTTGCTATTGCATCGGAAAGCCCCGGCGCCATTTTCGGTTTTTCTGAAAGATGGGGATCGGTATTTGTTATGTGCAAGCCCCGAGAGGTTTTTTGGGAAGCGCGGCGATTTGGTTTTCTCGCAACCGATCAAAGGGACAAGGCCAAGGGTTTTTAGGTCGGGTACCTCGGTTTTGGATTCAATCAGGGATTCTGAAGTTGCCCAAGAATTGGAATCGTCTGAAAAAGACAGGGCGGAGAACATCATGATTGTGGATCTGGTCCGCAATGATTTGTCTAAGGTCTGTGAAATTGGAAGTGTGGTTGTTCCAGAATGTTGTGCGGTGTACTCGTTTTCTCACGTTCATCAATTGATTTCTACGGTGGAAGGGAGATTGAATTCGGCAGTGAATTTGGACGATTTGATTCGAGCTACTTTTCCTATGGGAAGTATGACAGGTGCGCCCAAGATTTCGGTTATGCAACACACGGACCAACTTGAATCGTTTGCCAGGGGAATTTACTCTGGAACAATAGGGTATATCTGGAAGGATGAAATGGACTTTAACGTTGTGATTCGTGCTTTGCAATACGATGCGCAGACGAAAGTATTGGCCTATGCGGTGGGTGGCGCCATCACTTACGACAGTGTAGCGGAAGATGAATACCAGGAGTGTTTAGACAAGGCGAGCGCCGTTTTGTCGATTTTCGAATCCGATTAACTTTCGAATTTGTAACCTACGCCCTTTACCGTGTAAATGAATTTGTCGTCCAATTTCTCACGAATTTTTCTCACATGCACGTCGATCGTACGATCTACAACCAAAACCTCATTGCCCCAGACGTTTTCTAGGATTTCATCGCGGGAAAATACTCTTCCGGGTCTGGATGCCAAAAATGAAAGCAATTCAAATTCTTTTCTTGGCAACTGTAGTGTACGTCCGTCATATTCTACCACAAATCGCTCACGATCAATTTTCAAATTATCGAAATCGTATTTCTCCGGTTCAGGCGTAACCAATGCGTTTCTGCGACGTAAAATGGCTTTTACTCTACTCAATAAAACTCTATTTCTTACTGGCTTGGCGATATAATCATCGGCGCCGGCTTCGAAGCCTGCGAGCTCGGCAAATTCTTCACTACGAGCCGTTAAGAAAATTACGGGGATGTGCTTGGTTTCTGGAAGTTCTTTCAATTGTCTACAGGCCTCCATGCCATCCATTACCGGCATCATGACATCCATAATGATAATTTCCGGTTTGACTTTTTTAGCCTGTTCGATGGCTTGAGCTCCATTCGCGGCAATATGCACTTCGAATCCCTCTTTGGCGAGGGAATGCCTAATTAGTTCGAGAATGTCTTGCTCGTCATCTACTACTAATACTTTAGGCAGTCCTTTAATCATTATGTTACAAAGGAATTGAATTGGTGTTAACTTTCAACTCTCAATGTATTATTTTAACATTAATTAAACTTCAATTTAAGATTTATCAATTCTTTAGTGCAGATTCGGTTGCTGCGCCCAATAATTCTTCCAATTTCGCATTCAATTCTTCACCGCGCAATCCCTTGGCTACGATTTTGCCGGCAGGGTCTACCAATACGGTTGAAGGGATAGAATGGATGTTGTAGGTCTGGCCAGCGGAACTGCTCCAACCTTTGAGGTCGCTCACATGTTTCCATGTTAACCCATCCTTTTCAATAGCACCTTTCCATCGAGTAGGGTCTTGATCCAATGACACACCGTAGATTTCAAAACCCTTGTCTTTGAAGCGCTTGTACATTTCAACGTTGTAGGGATTTTCTTTTCTGCAGGGTCCGCACCAACTGGCCCAGAAATCAATCAAAACATATTTCCCGCGCAATGAAGTCAAAGCCAAATTCGTACCGTCTGGCTGTGGTAAATTGATTTCAGGGGCTTCTCCGCCTATCATGAGTTTGGCCTCTTCCTGATATCGTTGTTGAATCATTTGGGTGTACTTAGATGTAGGGTCTGCCTTCACTGCAGCGTCACGGGCCACGGTTAATAATTCAATGGTAGGTTCTTGGACCACATTGAAATGAAGAATGAAAAAGGGAATGAAACTGCTTGGTTTGCTTTTCGCGAAACTCAATATGGCGGCGGATCTCTCGCTTAACGTAGCATAGTAATCGCCTTGCAGTTTTTGCATTTTATTAAAACCTTCGTCTGTGTTGGGATTTAACTTGCTGGCTTCTGCTTCCAATGCCTTGATTCGAGAGGAGAAACCTTCGTTGAGCTTCAGGAGGTCTTTTAAGGCCTGACTTTCGTCGACATTTTTTCCAGTGATCGTGTAATTGATGCCCGTGGTAGTTGCATCGATCGCCAGGGTTGCTTCTGTGGCGTTGTTTAGTGCCAAATAAACCATTTGCTTGTCCAAGACCATCAACGCGCAAAAGATGAGCTCTTTGGTGCTGCCTTTGACGTTGAAATCGCCTTTTTTATCCGTGAAAGTGCTATCGATGAAAACCAAACCTTCGGCTGTCATTTCAAACAAACGAATGACTTGATTGGGTTTGTTCTTCAAATTTCCCTTTACGATATAACCATCGTTGGCCATTTCTAAGGAAGAGGCGCGAGGGGTGATTAGGTCCGTAAACCAATTGTTAAAATCTTGTTTAACTTTTCCAGCGTTGAGTTCAGTGCATTGTACCAACGTGAATGATAGGGCTATGAAAGCCAAAGAGCGTAGAGTTTTGTGAATCGTGCGCATGTTGGCCAAAGATAGCAAAAATTGGCCCAAACTTGAAATGTTGTGTTAGGGGTTGTCGGAATTTCCCACTTTTCTCAACTTGAACACTTCTTCAAAGGCATGCGGTGAAACGGCGTTTTCGAGGTGGTGCTCTCCAATTTTGGTGCGAACCAATCGCGACATGTAAGCTCCTGAACCAAGGGCTGTGCCAATATCAAAAACCAAACTCCGTATATAGGTGCCTTTGGTGCATCGAACAAGAAAGTCCACTTCGGGGATTTCGATACGGGTGAATTCCAGTGAATGGATGGTGATTTTTCTGGATTTCAATACCGTTGCATCGCCTTGTCGTGCCAGCTGATAAGCGCGCTTACCGTCTACTTTNNGTTGGAAAATGCGCATTGGGCTCGGTTTCCATATCATAACTCGGGGTGGTGGCTCCCAAAACCAAGGTGCCCTCATATTCTTTGTCGGCGTCTTGAATGGCTTGAATTCCTTTGGTTTGTTGTTCAGTGCAAATAATCAGCAATCCACTCGCCAGTGGGTCCAAAGTGCCTGCATGCCCCACTTTTTTGGCTTTGGTGACATATTTTATTTTTTTCACCGCTTGGAATGACGACCATCCATAGGGTTTGTTAATGAGGATGATTTCGCCTTTGGCGCGGGCATTGGGATTGAGATTTTCCAAGGTGGTTTGATTGGGAATGGGTAGAAACTTTGCGGAGCGATCGTATTGCTACAAAGTGCTTATTGAACGATGAATTTGAACGACTGGGTATCGGAGTTGAAATTCCAATTGCCTTCGGTTAGTTGAAGTGTAACGATGTAAACGCCTTTGGCCAATCCATGGGTGTGAAGGGCGTATCGGTGGGTGCCGGGTTCAACATGGATAGTGAAACGACTGCGGTCTTCGGTTGCGCCTTGATCTGCATTGAGACCCGATTCTATGCCTACACTTTGTCCGTTTAGATTGAACACTTGTCCGTTGATGGTGGATTCGGAATTGACTTGGATTTCTACATTGAGGTTCTCAGTTGTAGGTACAGGAAACACCCTAATTGTTGAAATCGGATTTTGGGCCACGGTATCTTTGATTTTCACTCGGGCGATGTAGGCGTTCATGTTGTTGCCTTTGCCCCATGATCCAACGAGGTAAAAGATGCCTTTTTCGTTGAATTTGGCTTGAATTCCTTCATAATCGCCCCAGCGCTGTTCTTTGGGTTTGATGTAGGTGTAGTTGATGATGGATTGTCCCTTTTTAAGGATTTGATAATCGCTGAATTCACCGTATCGATTGATGTAAAAGGTGCCTGTTCCGGGGAAATGTTTGGCTCCAGAATAGACAGTGGTAACGATCATGGAAGGGTCTTGGGATGACAATTCAGAGGAGGGTGCTTCGCCTGCGGCTGCAACGGCGGGGTAACCAAAGTCAAGACTATCATTGGTGAAGAGTTGCGCTTTGGTGACGGCACCGCCTTGATTCCAAAATGCAATTCCCATTCTCGTGCCGCCGCTGGGCAAAGTGAGATTATAGATGCTGCCGTGCATGATGTGGGCTTGCATCGTTTTAAAATTCATGCAATTTTGGAAGTAATGAAGTTGTGTGCCGATGCGAACGCCGCTCAAAATTCTGGCGTCATTGGTTCTGAGCAAAAAGTTGGTGTCGGGTTGTAAGGCACTGGAGGGAAAACCATATTTCAAAGGACTTTTGAGCACCCCCAATTCATAATTGGCTTGGCCACTTCTGAGGGTGTTTGTGATCCGATGAACAAAAAGGGTGTCGTTTTCTTTGGCATAAGGTCTAACGCTCATGAAATAGTTGTCGACCCCCTCTGGCATCGGGCCATTTTGAATTGCGCAGATGCTCCAAATGGAAACGCCGTTGTATTTGATATTGTGAAAGAAGTTTTTGTGCATGGTATCGCCGTTGAAACCGTCTTCTTTATTGAGTTGCCAGATAACGGCTTCCACGAAACCTTCTTCCCAGCTGCTTCCGTTGTGTAAAAGGTTCACAGTGAAGAACATATCTTCTTTGGTTTGAGAAACGATGGGGTAGTCGCTCCAGACGGAATCTTGGATGGGGGTACCTGGTATTTTGTATACATTCCAAGGTTTGGCAGGGTCGTTTGTGGTTGAAAATCCCACGATGATAAAACTATTTTTATCGGTGGTTCCGTGCATGAAGACAACGATGTAGCGGTCTTTAAAGGGGTCGTACATGACTCTCGGATCGTAGGTCCGATTCATGGTAGGGATGGGGTCTTTTTTGATATTGGGGTTGTTGGCGAAGTAGTCGAGCGTGAAGGCTTTGATAATTTTCCCGGTATCATTGTGAACGCGGATAACGGTATTCATTACGGAGACTATTTTTCCGTCGTTTCCCACGGCGATATGATTGTCGTTGGGGGTTCCGCCGCCAGGCGGAACCTCAGTACCGCGTTGGGGTTGGGTGATGATGGAATTTGGCGGGGTGGGTAGATCGTGAATGATACCTCGGTTTTGAATGTTGTTGGTATGGCGGCGAGCGGAGCGAGCCGCATCAATTTCACGTCTGAGTTGTTCATTGATTCCTCCAGGTAAAGGCATTTCTGCTTCTTCATCCGTGGGCATCATCCAAATATTTGGGGAAGTAGAAGGGTCGAAAACGTGTGATAATGGCGTTTTTATATCGCGAATCACATCGCAAGTCCCTTCAATTGGTGACATTTTTTTTGCATCGGAATTGCCTTGTTGGGCCCAAGCCGACATGCCAAAGAAGAAAGAAAAAACCAGGGTAAAAATGGATTTCATTGGGTGCAATTTACACCACAAAATTCAAAGAGCCAATCCGCCTTACCAAGCGTTGACTTCCATCTCTAGCGCGATACCAAATTTGGATAAGATATCTGCTTGAATCTCATGCGCTAAGTGGATAATTTCCGTGCCGTTGCCCTTGCCGTAGTTTACCAAAACCAAAGCCTGTTTGGCATGCACGCCCACATCACCTCGCCGATATCCTTTCCATCCGGCCTTTTCAATTAACCATCCCGCAGGCACTTTGGTCATCCCGGCGTCGGCCGGAAAAGTTCTCAAATCTGGGTACTTCAGCTTGAGCTCCGGAATGATCGCATCGCTCACTACAGGGTTTTTGAAAAAACTCCCGCAATTGCCTATTTCTGCAGGGTTGGGCAATTTGCTTTCTCGAATAAAAATGACTGCCTTAGAAATATCGTGAATCGTGGGCGTTGAAATACCCCAACCCTCTAGTGTGGCTTGAATATCCCCATACTGGGTTTTTATCTCCGCATTTTTACTCAGCCGGAGTTGAACATTGGTAATGAAATATTGTCCTTTTTTCTCCCTTTTGAAAATGCTGTCGCGATACCCGAATTTGCAGTCTTCAGCATAGAAATCGTGAATTTCACCCGTAGGCATGTGAAAAGCAGAAAGGGAATGAAATACATCTTTCAACTCAACGCCATAGGCCCCGATATTCTGAATCGGTGAAGCGCCTACCGTTCCTGGAATTAGACTCAGATTTTCTATTCCGCCGAGATTCAGTGAAAGCGCATGTAGTACGGCACCATGCCAGGATTCTCCACCGCCAAAAGCCATGATTGCTTCGTGCTCTGTTTCATGGACGATTCTCTTGCCCATGATTTCATTTTTTAATAGCAACCCCCCAAAGTTCTGGGTAAAAGTAATGTTGCTTCCGCCGCCTAAAATCCCAATATCGTCTCGAATGAGTGCATTTTCAGCAAATAACTCTTGGAGCTGTTCAATGCTGCTAATGGCAATGAGTTCATTGGCCGTAACTTCAAATCCAAAGGTGTTAAATTTCGTTAAAGAGCAATTTTTTTGAATCAACATGGTGGTTTAAACAGGTAACCCAACAAAATTTAGTCGGTCTTCCACATGCAAAGTAACATCTGTAACCTATAATTGCATAGCGTTTCTTTATTATGAAAAGATTTTTTACCATAATCGCCGCTTGTTTGGCTCTTTTGTCACTCCAAGAAGTTGATGCTCAGGGTTGTGTCGCCATCCGGGGCTTTGGGGGTTGTGGCGTAGCCGGAGGTTCAGGTTTGGCTCTCGTTCCTGGACAATGGCAGGTGGGTACAAATTATCGGTATTTTAAATCGTTCCGACATTTTAAAGGGGATCAAGAACAATTTGATCGACTGGTAAAACAAAATCAAGTTATCAATTACTCAAATACTTTGGAGTTGTCGGCTTCTTACGGATTGAATACCCGCTGGCAAATGAACATCGGCGTGCCTTTGAGTTACACAGATCGGTCGAGTTATTATGAACATGGCGGACAAACGCCAACCTTTGCCGGGGTTCGTAAAACTTCTACATCTGCTGGTTTGGGTGATGCTAGAATTGGCGCATCTCGATGGTTGTGGAACCCAGCCAGTCATACCAAAAGAAACATGTCCGTAGGTGCTGCCTTGAAATTGCCAACAGGAAATTGGAATGTAAAGGACAGTTTTTATAATATTTTGGTTACGGATGCTCAGACAGGGTTGTCGTCAAGAAAAACCTTGTATCGTCCGGTAGATCAGAGCATACAATTGGGCGATGGTGGTTTGGGTTTGATTATAGATATGCAGGGGTTTTGGGAAGTGAATGAAGGGTTGTTTATATACGGCAATGCGTATTATTTATTCAACCCTCGCGGTGTAAATGGGACATTAACCAATCGCAGTGCTACGGTGAACGGGAAAGTGTATAACAATGAATATATGTGTTCGGTGCCCGATCAATATGCGGCGCGACTGGGTGTGTTGTCTCAAAGTCGAATGCATGGGCTATCGTTTTCTTGGGGAGCACGCATCGAGGGGATTCCGGTAAGAGATATCATTGGCGAGAGTTTGGGATTTCGCAGGCCTGGTTACATTGTATCGGCGGAACCCGGTGTTACCTATATGAAAGGGAAGACTACTTATAATTTAAATGTTCCAATTGCTATGTATCGAATGAGAAGCCAGAGCGTTACAGATAAACAAATTGAAGACGCTTCAGGTGTTGCTCGCAATGGCGATGCAGCTTTCGCAGATTATTTGATTTCTTTTGGCATTACCTATCGATTGTCTGCCCCAGAAGTAAAAAGTATCCTGGGTCATTAATTCCGATTTCTTTCTTGGTCTGCGGGTGAAATACCTACCTGTGAATTGAGTTTTATATCGTGGCTTAACGATTTTTAAAAAATGTAAAAGTCACGAAAACCATTTGCGCGTAGAAGTGTTTTATAAAAAGATTAAACAAAATGACCAATATTTTAATTCTCTTACTCTTTTTCTTTTTGATGGAATTTATTGCGTGGTTCTCCCACAAGTACGTGATGCATGGATTTATGTGGGTTTGGCACGAGAGTCACCACAAGCCTAGAAAAGGGCGGTTAGAGTTGAATGATCTATTCGGTTTCATGTTTGCCATTCCTTCGGCATGGTTGATTATTTTGGGTGCCGCTAGCTATGATTGGAGATTTTTTGCGGGGTTAGGGATTGCCTTGTATGGTGTTGCTTATTTTTTGGTGCACGATGTGTTTGTTCACCAAAGAATTAAATGGTTAAGAGGTGCTCGGTTGAGGTATTTTAAGGCGATGCGACAAACCCACCATTTGCATCATGCTGTGCATACCAAAGAAGGTGCAGAGGCATTCGGATTTTTATTTGTTCCAAAAAGATATTTAACAAAATACGGTCGTGACTAAGTCGGTAATTGTTGTTGGGGCTGGTCTAGGAGGCTTGTCAACCGCACTTCGCTTGAGCTACAAAGGCTATCAAGTGACAATCATAGAGAAGCAGGCATTGCCGGGCGGACGTTTGCATGTGTTGAAAAAAGACGGTTTTACGTTTGATGTAGGTCCCTCGTTTTTCTCGATGAGTTATGAGTTTAAGGAACTGTTCGATTCCATTGGTGAGCCAATTCCATTTGAACTGAACGAATTGAATCCCTTGTATACGGTGAACATGGCGGGTAGCGATCGTGTGTTTCAGATTTACAAGGATTTGGATAAGTTGGCCAATGAATTCCGTGGAATTGAGGACAATTTCGAGGTGAAAGTGAGAGGGTATCTGAAAGGAGCAAAGCAGATTTTTCATGATACTGAATATAAAATCATCAAGCGAAACTTCGATAATATCGTTCAGTATGCATTGAGTATGGCAACCGTCCCGATGAAGCATTTGCCAAAAATGTTTAGGACTTTTTGGGCGGAGTTGGAACGACATTTTGAGAGCGAAGAAGTGAAAATTATCTTCTCCTTGGTGGCCTTCTTCTTGGGTGCCACGCCTTTTAATACCCCCAGTGTTTACAATCTTTTGAATTATACGGAGTTGGAACACGATGGATATTGGAACGTAAAAGGGGGGATGTACAAAATCGTGGAAGGGATCATGGGATTGCTCGAGAAAAAGGGTGTGAAAATGATTTATAACACAGAGATTATGTCGGTTCAGCACCAAGGTGGTAAAATGGTTTCAGTAACCAGTGCCGCCGGCGATGTTTATCAGTCCGACCTCTTTGTGATCAACGCGGATGCGGCTTGGTTCCGCGGTAAATTTTTGAACCGTGCGAAATATACAGAAGACAAACTCGATAAAATGGAGTGGACTTTGGCGCCCTTTACAATCTACTTGGGTGTGAAAGGCACGATCCCAGGCATCCATCACCACAATTACTTCTTGGGTGATAACTTTAGGGGGTATGCCGATACGATTTTCAGAAGTACAGTGGCTCCCGAAAAACCCTACTATTACGTAAACGTAGCCAGCAAAAGCAATCCGGATTGTGCGCCCGAAGGATGTGAGAATTTATTCATTCTTTGCCCAGTTCCAGATTTGAGAGTAAAGGCGGATTGGACTGATGCCAATAAATTGGTAGATGAGATTATCGATGACCTAGGGAAACGCGTAAAATTTGATATTAAAAACAATATTCTAACACAAGTTGTTTATACACCCAACGAGTGGCAAAAAATGTTCAACTTGTACAAGGGCAGTGGTTTAGGCTTGGCGCACGGATTAAATCAAATCGGGGCGTTGAGACCAGCAAACAAGGACGAAAAGCTCAATAACGTATATTACGTTGGAGCCAGTACTCACCCCGGTACAGGATTGCCCATAGTTGTTATCGGCTCTCGTTTAGTAACAGAAAGGATTGAAAATGAGCATTAAGCTATTCGACGAAACCTCCATTGCGATGAGTCGCAAGTTGGCGCTAAACTATAGCACAAGTTTTTCTTTGGGTATTCGATTGTTATCGAAAGAATCCCGCTGGGCAGTCTTCTCCATCTACGGTTTGGTGAGAGTGGCTGATGAGATTGTGGATACCTTTCATGGATACAACAAGGAGAAAATGCTCAGTGATTTCAAAGCCCAGACTTATCTGGCAATGGAAGAAGGAATCAGTACCAATCCAGTGTTGCATGCCTTCCAATTGGCTGCCAATCAATTTGGTATTGGTAAGGAGTTGATCGAGCCGTTTTTTCAGTCTATGGAAGAGGATTTAGACACAAGCACACACAGTTTGGCGAGTTATTCCGAATATATTTACGGTAGTGCCGAAGTCGTAGGTTTGATGTGCCTAAAGGTCTTCTGCAATGGCAACGAGGAACAATACAATCACTTGGTCCCCTTCGCAAGAAGTTTGGGCGCAGCTTTTCAGAAGGTGAATTTCTTGCGTGACATCCGCTCTGATGTGGATGAAAGAGGAAGAGTTTATTTTCCCGGGGTAGATTTTAATCACTTTACAGATGCAGATAAGTACGATATCATTCAAGATGTAAAAAAGGATTTCGCCCATGCCTACAAAGGGATTGTACAGTTGCCTGTAGGTTGTAGATTGGGAGTTTACACCGCCTATATTTACTACTTGAAGTTGCTCGAGAAAATTGAGCGTACTACTGCCGTTGATATCCTAGAGAGTCGCGTTCGAATCCCAAATTCGCAAAAGATCGCCTTGTTGGCTCAGAGTTTCGTGAAAGAAAAGTGGATGGGAGCTTAACCGAAAAGCCAACCAAATACTTCATCGATTCGCCCAAAGGAATGCACGTTGATTTTGCCAGTATGTTCTTGGTTGAACTTGTTGTATTTTGAAATTACGATATCCGTAAACCCCAATTTCTCTGCTTCGGCAATTCTCTGCTCTACACGTTGAACTGCGCGGACCTCTCCGCTAAGTCCTACTTCGGCCGAAAATACACATTTGGGTGGTAGGGGTTCGGAGTAAAAACTGCTCATGATGGCAGCCATTAAGCCCAAGTCCAATGCGGGGTCTTCTAGACGCAGACCGCCGGCGAGATTGACAAATACGTCTTGTTGACCCAATTTAAATCCGCATCGTTTTTCTAATACTGCCAATAGCATGTTCAGACGACGGAGATCGTAGCCGGTGGCGGATCTCTGGGGCGTTCCATATACAGCAGTGCTTACCAATGCTTGCGTTTCCAAAAGTAAAGGTCTCACACCTTCAAGAACGGCGGCGATGCCAATGCCAGAAAGGACTTCTTCTCTTTGGGCAAGCCAAATTTCCGAAGGGTTTTTAACGCCTTTTAGTCCGGCGCCATGCATTTCATAGATGCCGAGCTCTTGCGTGCTTCCAAATCGGTTTTTTAATGTCCTGATAATCCGGTAGGCGTGATGACGATCGCCTTCGAACTGTAGAACGGTATCAACCATGTGTTCTAAAATCTTTGGGCCCGCGAGGTTTCCATCTTTGGTGATATGACCAACCAAGAAAACAGGAACATCATTTTCTTTTGCAAATTGCAACAATTGGCCAGCGCATTCTCTGATTTGGGATACACTGCCAGGCGTTGCATCGAGTTGATCGCTATACAAGGTTTGAATTGAGTCTATAATGAGCAATTCTGGTTGATCTCGGGAAACGACGTCTTTTATGTTTTCAAGCAGCGTTTCTGTCAAAATTTCACAAGTGCTGCCGCCAAATCCAAGTCGTTCCGCCCTCAATTTGATTTGGGTTTCACTTTCTTCCCCCGATACATACAGCGTTTTTGCGCTCGTTTGCAGTGCAATTTGAAGCAACAAAGTACTTTTTCCGATGCCGGGTTCACCCCCAAGCAAAACAACGGCGCCCGCTACCAGTCCGCCGCCCAAGACCAAGTTGAGTTCATCGTCTGGAAGGATAAGGCGTTCACTTTGATTGGCCTCGATCTGGTTTAATGGTTTGGGTTCGGCGATTTTTCTGCCGCTTTTTTTCCAAGCGGTTGTCTGCTTCGTGGGTTTTATTTCCTCGATAAAGGTGTTCCATTCGCTACAGCCAGGACATTTCCCGATCCATTTTGGGCTTTCGAATCCGCAGGATTTACAGAAGAATGTGGTTTTGGCTTTTGTCATGGTAGGAAATGGCTTGTGATTGAAGTTTGATTGTTAAAAATAAGTGTGATTACAAAGATGGTTAAGAGCGCGGAAGCATCAAACAGAAAACGGAATAAACTATCAACATATGGGGTGATGCGGCTTCGCGGCGAGAATGGGTTCTGTATTTTGGTGTTTGGGACAATAAATGTTTTAGAAACAATCTAAATAAGCATGGTAAATCGCTAAAAGTTTCGTTAATTTTGTAGTGCTATGGAAAAAAGCTTGAACGATATCGTGACCATTTACGCTGAGGCAACACCAAACCCTGAAAGTATGAAGTTTGTTGCCAATAAAATGTTGTTGCCAAATGACAGTGCGGACTTTCGCAATGCAGAGAAGGCACAAGATGGTGGCGAATTGGTTAAAGCGCTTTTTGAAATGCCATTTGTGAAGGGCGTGTTTATTATGAACAATTTCGTAAGTATCACCAAGAATGAAGATTACGAATGGTTTGATTTGATTCCAGATTTGAGAAACTTCTTCACTGATTGGATTGAGCAAGGCAAAGAAATCGTAGCGCCGAAAGTTTCATTAACTCCGGAGCAAGAAACGGAAATTGAGCGTAAGATCAGACAGCTTTTGGAGGATCATGTTCGTCCGGCGGTGGAGATGGATGGTGGAGCGATCGACTTCAAAAGTTTCGTGGATGGGGTAGTGACTGTTCAAATGAAAGGCAGTTGCAGCGGTTGTCCAAGCAGTACAATGACTCTCAAGGCGGGGATTGAAAATTTGCTTAAGCGAATGGTGCCCGAAGTGGTTGCGGTTGAAGCGGAAGCGGTTTAATTTATTTCCTGTAGTTTATTATGTTTAGTGGAGTTTTATTCACTCATTTGGAGTGATTTATAGATTCCATTTGGCTTTCCGCTTTTTTTCGGACATATTTGCTCTGATTGACTTTTTAGCATCAGAAATATGACATCTATTATTGAAAAACCTGAACCCAATTTTAATTCACTTCACGATTTTTATTTAAATGCCGCTCATAAAATCCACAACCCCAATCGGGCTGTCATGTTTTATAAAGAAAAGGGCAAGTGGGAACAGCTAACCTATCAAGACATTTTAGATGGTGTGGCTCAGATGGGTGCTTATTTCATGGAGCTTGGCCTACAGAAAGGCGATCGGGTTGCCTTGATGATGGATAACTGTCCTGAGTATTACGTGATCGACCAAACAATACAGAAATTGGGACTGGTTAACGTTTCGGTTTATCCCACGTTAACAGGTGAGGAGACGGCCTATATATTAAACGACAGTGGAAGTAAAGTGTTGTTTGTTGGTAGTGCGTTCTTGTTTAAGAAATATAAAAAAGTTGAAAACGAATGCGCATCAGTGATGAAAGTCGTTACGATGCAAAAGGATTTGGGTGAAGGCGATAAATTTTCCGACTATACTTCTGTATTGGTGGAGGGTGAAGCATTAAAAGACAAGCACGAATCGTCAGTGGCTGAGAGATTTGCCTCGGTTGTGAAAACAGATTTATCAACTTTTATTTATACCAGCGGAACCACCGGTATGCCAAAGGGGGTGATGTTAACTCATTACAATTTCATGAGTAACTGTTACGACGCGAAAGATCTTTGTCCTGCCATTACTTCGGATGATTTATACTTGAGTTTCTTGCCTTTGAGTCACGTTTTTGAGCGATTGGCTACGATGTATTTGAGTACTTATATCGGTGCTCAGGTTGCATTTGCGGAGAATATCGACAAAGTGGCTCAGAACATTCAGGAAATGAGACCAACGTTGATGGCTGCGGTGCCGAGATTGTTGGAGCGAGTTCACGACAAGGTGTATAAGAGTGCTACAGAAAAAGGGGGTGCAAGTGCCAAGATTTTCTTGTGGGCTCTGAAGGTTGGGGGTGAGGCCCGTGTAAAGCGCGACCAAGGCAAAATGGTTGGCCCTTTGTTGTCGATGCAAGTCGCCATCGCAGAGAAATTGGTTTACAGTAAGATCAAAGCCAAAATGGGCGGTAGGTTGAAGATGTTTGTGAGTGGTGCGGGTGCTTTGCCTGTGCATGTGGGTGAGTTTTTTGCCAATTTGGGGATGCGGGTTCAGGAAGGTTACGGATTGAGCGAGACGAGTCCTTTGGTAACGGTGAACGAGTTTCATCGACAAGTATATGGAACGGTGGGTAGGGTAGCGCCTAGGCAAATGGTTGCCATTCAGGATATCGAAACGAAAGAGATACTTGCAGTTCAGACGTACGACACTTTTGAGGCGGGTTATGAAAGCGAAGAAGGTGAGATTTTAGTGAAGGGACCCAATGTGATGCAGGGATATTGGAATCGTCCGGAGGCAACAGCGGAGGTTTTTGATGAACAGGGGTGGTTTCATACTGGAGATATAGGGAAGTTTGATCGTGGGTATTTGAAAATTACCGATCGTTTGAAAAACATGCTGAAGACTTCGCTGGGTAAGAACATATATCCAACCCAAATTGAGAATGTGCTATTGAGAAGCCCCAAATTGGAGCAAGTATTTATCATTGGGGATAAGAGAGAATACCTTACCGCAATCATACATCCTAGTATGGATGAACTAAAATCTGCTTTTGGCGGGCGGAAAGATTACTTTGAAGTGTCGGATCCGTTCATCCAAGACGAAGAAATCAAGAAGTGGATGCAGGAGGATGTGAAACGTTTGAGTGAGAATTTGGCCAAGTTTGAGCGCATCAAGGATTTTATCGTGAAGCGGGAACCCTTTAGCGTGGAAGCTGGCGATATGACCATTACGTTGAAGATCAAGCGCAAGGTGGTGATGGAAAAGTATGCCGATGAGATTGAAGCGATGTACGCTTGATCTGAGTTGACTGTTGGTTAAAACAATCGAATCCAAACGAACAGGATTAAGAAAAATCCCAATTGGATAAAGTACATGGCCCCTGCCATTTTGTTGCGTTGGGGTTTTGTGCTGAGATGAAGCAATAGGTGCATTAGCAAGGATGCGATAAACCAAGCGATGTAATTTTGTGTAGGTACCTTGTTATGACTCCAATGCCAAAAATCGTATCGCATGGCTACGGGTTCCAAAAAGTAATCGTATAAGGTCATCATCGCTGCGCCCAAAAAAGATGCTCCGTATGGGTTGTTGACGCGTCCGGCAAGTAAACTAGATGTGAAGAAGATCAACGCGGCCCAGTTCAGTCCAATGAGGTAGGGGACGCCTTGCCAGCCTTTGCCCAATGTATGGCCATAGTGATAGCTGCCAAAAATACTTCCAGTCTTAACTCCTGCATATTCGAGTAGGAATCCTAAAATTCCAATGGTTATGATAATAGCAACGTGCTTTGCTTCCCATTTCTTGTGGAAAATCCAAGAGAAAACGAAAGCGGCAATGATATTGTATGGGGTGAGCCAAATAAATGCAGGGGTTAGGGATGGAATCATGAAGCCCAAAATCCCAATGCTGTAGATAATGGCGACCAAGGTGATGAATCGATTTTCAACGTTGTTCATGGCTTTGCAATTTAGCGGTGGATGTCCGCAACTGCAAGTGTAATCAAGTGATTTGTTGGTGGGAATTCGACAGTGCGAATCTGCATCTAATAATGACCTAACATTTCAGTTTTTTGTTGGATTTGGGGAAAATGTACTGTTTTTATTGGCCTTTGTAACTGTTTGTTTTTTAGTTCGTTATTGGAGGTTAGGTCAATGTTAGGTTTTTGATTTTTACACGGGCCCTGAGAAATTTAAATTTCATCGTTCAGATTTTGTCGGCTTTTTTGGGGATTTGTGATGACATTCAGCCGACAGATTTGCTATTTTTTCACTCGTTTTTACATTTTTTTTCTCACATTTTTGTCGAAATGTTAGATTTTTAATTATTCAAGTAATTGAAAATCAACAACTTGATGTTTTTCGGGTAAAAAATCAGTTTTTTTTGCATTTTTTTTTGGTTTTTGTGATTTCACCTATATTTTTGCATCACACTTAATAGGAAACAAACAAAATGAAAAAATTAACTTTCGCCGTTGCTGCTTGCGCTATGTTCGCGTTCGCTGCTTGCTCTAATTCAGCTGAAACT
>DDYM01000026.1:0-16014 GCA_002347985.1 Bacteroidetes bacterium UBA2234 | reverse complement strand
CTGCTGCAACTGAAGCTCCTGCTGCTCACTAATCAGTTATCAACAAGAAAATTCAAAAGGCGTTTGGAAACAAACGCCTTTTTTTTTAACTTTGTTTCAATGAAACGCTTTTGGTCCATAATGATCCTGGTTTTTGCAATGTCGTTTGGCAGTGCAAACCTCAATGCTCATGCGGATTTGCCACCTGCTGGCGTTGTGGATTTGGGTCCTTCTTTTAGTATCAATCCCAACCCTGTTTCAGGTACTTTTTTCTACGTAAATTTGAATTTTACCGAAGCTCAATACCCAGAAGCTGTAATAGTTATCAACGATATTTTGGGTAAAGTTGTATTTTCTTACCCCATCAGAAAGTCGGATTACGCAACTTCACAAATTCGGGTTGATTTGAGTGATGCAATGTTAGATAAAGGAGTTTATTTCCTCCAAATCAAGAGTGGTGATGCCACCAAAACATTGAAATTGGCTATCCGCTAATTCGTGTCGTTCCTCGTTAGACAATCTATTTCCACCGATGTTTCCGCAATTATGCGGTTGATTCATGAATTGGCGCTTTTCGAAAAAGCTCCCAATGAAGTCATTGCCACAGAAGAAACTTTATTAAAATGCGGATTTGGTGAAAACCCTCTTTTTATTTCTTGGGTTGCCGAAATGCAAGGCAATGTCGTAGGAATGGCTCTTTGTTACATTAGATATTCTACCTGGAAAGGGCCAGTACTGTACTTGGAAGATCTTGTTGTAACTGAAAATGCGCGTGGAATGGGGATAGGCAAAGCACTGTTTGAACAATGTATCGATTATGCGAAAAACCAGAATTATTCAAGAATGGTTTGGCAAGTATTGGATTGGAATGAGCCTGCCATTGAATTTTATCGTCGATACCAAGCAAGTTTCGAGTCCGAATGGTTGAATGCGTATATTGATTTCTAAAATGAACTCAAACCCTGTGAAGAATCAATCACCCCGGGTGTCGATTTTGTGGATTTGCCTCGTATTGTTGTTTGTTTCATTTTTTCAGTATTTTGATGTTTTGCATTGGTCGGTTTTAACTCCATGGGGACCGGATTTGGCCAAGTGTAGCATTCGACCCCACGATACCTCAGTGTTTTTGGCTCAGTTTTTTGGTCCTTTTTTACATGGTAATTTGGAACATTTTCTGGGCAATTTCACTTCACTTGTGGTTTTGTCCATTCTTTTTATCGTCCTATTCCCCAATCGATGGTTGCTGTTTTGGGTGCTTCAACATATACTGTCGATCGTATTACTTTGGCTTATTGGATCCCCTCATACCTCTCATATTGGTGCTTCGTTGTGGGTCTATGCATTTTCCTTTTTCTTGATTACCACGGGGGTGATTCATCGCGATAAAGCGACATTGTCTGTGATGTTTATGGTATTTGTGTGGATGGGCGGATTTATATGGGGATTGCTTCCGATTGATCCAAAGGTGTCATGGGAAGGACATATTGCCGGTTCAATTGCTGGGGTTGTATTGGCGCTCAGTTTGGGTTTAAGATGGAGACGGAAACAACCCGCTAAGCTTCAAGCGCCGGATGATCCATATATGCAATTTGATGTAAATCAGGAGGCGTAATGCTGCATTGTATTCAATGCCAATTCTATTAGAACCACAGCAATATTCCCGCTATGGTTGCGCTTAAATAGTTAGCCAATGTTCCGCAAAGAAGGGCTTTGAAACCCAATTTTGCTAAATCTGTACGACGAGAAGGGGCGATTTTCCCAATACCACCTACTTGGATTGCGATGGAACTAAAGTTTGCAAATCCGCACAGCGCAAATGTCGCGATGACAACACTAATTGGCTGTAATGTGCTCGCCACATCCTTCAGGTGTAAGTACCCAACAAATTCGTTTACTACCAATTTAGTACCCATCAAACCGCCAACCGTATGAATGTCTTGACTTGGAACTCCCATCACATAGGCAAAGCCGGAAAATACATAGCCTAGTATGCTTTCAAGAGTCAAGTGGGCACCCCAGAGGTTGCCAATGCTCGCCAGTAAATAATCGCACAAATAGATTAGTGCAAGGAATCCGAGCAACATAGCCACAACGTTTAGGGCTACGCCAAGGCCTTCGGATGCTCCCTGAGAAATGGCATCGAGTAGGTTCGCGTTTTCCTTTTTTACTTCTAATTTCACCGTTCCGGCTGTTTCACTGACTTCGGTTTCGGGCCATACAATCTTGGAAATAACCAATGCGCCCGGTGCGGCCATGATACTCGCTGCCAATAAACTCGAAGCGTCAATCCCCATTTGAATATAAGTGGCCATTACTCCCCCTGCGATGCAGGCCATGGACCCTGTCATCGATGCCAATAATTCACTGTTCGTCATCCCTTTTACGTAAGGGCCAATCATCAATTGTGCTTCTACTTGACCTACGAAGGCCGAGGAAATATTGCTCAAAGCCTCACTACCACTCACTCGCATCGTGTAGTGCATTCCTTTTGCGATTTGTTTGATTATCCACTGTAGAACGCCCAGATGGTAGAAGATTTTTACCAATACCGCAATGAAAATGATGGTTGGCATCACTCGGAAAAAGAAGATAAAATTCTGTCCGAAAACTTCTTGCATTTGGGAATCTCTCGCCAATGGTCCAAATATGAATTCAGCGCCCTTGTCGGAAAATTGAAGCAATTTTTGAACGATTTTACCCAGGAATCCGAAAACGGATTTGCCCACGGGTGTCTTTAAAATAAAGACCGCCAAGATAACTTGAATCAATAAACCTACACCCACGGTGCGATAATTGATGGCCTTTCTGTTGTTTGAAAGGAGGAAGGCGAGGGCTAGAATGACAACGATTCCGATAAATCCAATAAACTGCATCTCGGCAATAATACAACTATTTACTGTAACCTAGGCCTACTTCAATACTGTCAATGAGGGCATGGATGACTTTGATATGAATTTCTTGGGCGCGATCAGCGAATTCGGAGTGGGGTGCACGAATTTCCACATCGCACAAAGGGGCCATTTTGCCACCGTCTTTTCCAGTTAGCCCAATCACTATCATTCCTTTGTTTTTGGCTGCTTCCATGGCATTGATTACGTTGGTGCTGTTGCCGCTGCTGCTGATCCCCAAGAGTACATCGCCTTTGGTGCCCACCGCTTCCACGTATCGTGAAAAAACCTGGTCAAATCCGTAATCATTCCCTACGCAGCTAATGTGGCTCACATCACTAATTGCTATAGCTGCAATTCCGGGTCGGTTCCCGCGATATCTTCCGGTCAGCTCTTCGGCAAAGTGCATGGCATCGCAATGACTTCCACCGTTACCACAGGAAAGGATTTTGCCTCCCGCTTTCAGTTGGTTGATCATGGCGTTGGCGGCAGTTTGAATATTTTGCATCTGTTCCTTGTCCGCTGCAAATGCAGTGAGGGTTTTCAGTGCTTCCTCGAAATGAGTTTCGATGCGATTCATGCTTTGTTATTTACGCTTGTTGAATTCAGTGCTGCCGTTTTTCAAAAACTCAACAAAGGGGTCCACTTTGAACTGAAAATGGTCTGCGCCGAGTGCCGGTTGCAATAAATTTTCGTTTTGGTCTAATAAACAGTACAAAGGCTGCGTGGTTTTGCCAAAATAGAGTTCTTCGATAAATGCGTTCTTATCGCCGAGACCAGTAATTTTCTTTCCATCCGGTGTGGTGAACCATTGACTGCTAGGCAATTTGATTTTTTTATCGTCCACATAAAGCGATACGATGACGTAGTCTTTCTTCAAGATGGCCAATACCGCTTCATCGGACCAAACTTTTTCTTCCATTTTTCGACAGTTTACACAACCGTGTCCTGTAAAATCAATAAATAAGGGTTTTTTCAATTCTTTGGCTGCAGCCAACGCCTCGTCGTAATCGTAATATCCAACCAAACCATGAGGAATGTGCAATTCGTTGGCATAGGAGGGTGTAGTTGTGATATTGCCTTCGCCGTGGGCCCCGCCCTTGATATTGCTGTTGAAGTCTTGTGTACTTAAAGGTGGCAGATAACCTGCTAAGCCTTTCAAGGGAGCGCCCCACAATCCCGGTATCATGTATGCTACAAAAGTGAATGTTGCAATCACAAGACCCAGTCGAGGGACACTTAAATAATTCACATCACTGTCGTGCGAGAATTTGATTTTTCCCAACAAATACAGTCCCATCAAACTAAAAATGACAATCCAAATGCTGAGATAAATTTCGCGATCAAGAATGCCCCAATGGTAGGTTTGGTCTGGAATACTCAGGAATTTTAATGCAAAGGCTAATTCCACAAAGCCCAAAACAACTTTAACGCTGTTCAACCAACCGCCACTTTTTGGCAAGTTGTTTAACCAAGAGGGGAACAGGGCAAGCATACCAAAAGGCAATGCAAAAGCCAAGGAGAATCCAAACATTCCGATAATGGGCCTGAGTTTATCCCCATGTACCGCCTCAACCAAAACGGTTCCAACGATGGGGCCAGTGCAAGAAAATGAAACCAAAGCAATGGTAACAGCCATGAATATCGCGCCGGTGATACCACCTTTGTCTGCCTGTTGATCCACTTTATTGACAATCCATGAAGGCAAGGTGATTTCAAACGCGCCGAAGAAACTCGCGGCAAAAACGATGAATATCAACGTAAAGAAAATATTGGGGATCCAGTGGGTGCTGATAAAGTTTACGGCGTTTGAACCGAAGGTCATGGCCACAATCGTTCCCAGGATCGTATAGAATCCAATCAAACTCAAAGAGAAAATACCCGCATCGCGCAGCGCAATTTTTCTATTGTTGTTTTTGATGAAAAAAGAAACGGTCATTGGAATCATTGGGAACACACAAGGCGTTAACAAGGCTGTAAGACCGCTTAAAAAGGCAAGAATGAACAATCCCATGAATCCTTCGCTTTTCTCTTCGCCGGCCATGCCATTGAAAGTTTTGGCGGCAACTGATTTTCCGCTGCGATAGGCAGGTTGGTCCGTGTTCGATTCCGCGTTGGCAGGAATCGCAATTTGATTTGAATCGTTGTTTTGTCCTTCGATTTCCGCAGGATTTGCTCCTTCTGTACTGGTTGTTGAAGCAGGGTTGGCCGCCAACGTTGGGCCCGTGACAGTTAAAGTGGGGGTGTTGATTTTCTGGTCGCGAATATTGTCGCACCCGCTTTCATTGCAGATTTGACCGTTGAAAATCATTTCGATGCCATTGCCATCAATTGAACTTAACACTTTGATTTTCTGACGGAATTCACCCTTTCCAACAAATTCGCCTGTGCTGCAATTCCAAATGTCGGTCTCCTTCACCATGTGATCGCCCACACCGTAAAATTTTCCAACCAATTGGTAAGAGGCCTTGGGCGTAAAATCTATACTTGCTCTAATCGGGCCATCGTCTTCAGGACAATCGCTTTTTTCGCTGTACACGTGAAACCCTTTTGCAACATCAAATCGAATGATGATTTCAATGATATCGCCGGATTTGGCAGAAGATTTTGAAAAGGTTGCTACAAATTTGGGCTTGGGGAAACCGGCGGCAGACATCTGCGCAACTGATAAAATTGTTAGCAGCGTTAATAGAAAACGTTTTAACATGGTATGTACAAATTTCGGGATTTATCGTTGAAAATTCACTAGGTAGTTCACATTCCTTGGATAATTTGCTCGGGACGACATAGAATTCAATGCTTAGGTTTGTTTCTATGAATTGGAATTGGTCACGAGGTGTTAGGGTAGGTGTGGTGTTTTTATTATTCGGACTCATGAATTTGGTGGAATTAAAAGGCCAATTGATGAGTACAAGAGAGTACATCGACTCATTTAAATCGATAGCGATGCAGGAGATGCGAATGCATGGCGTACCTGCAAGCATTACGCTGGGTCAGGGGGTACTTGAGAGTGCTAGCGGCAATAGCAAATTGGCAAAAAATTGCAACAATCACTTCGGGATCAAATGCAGAAGCAATTGGACGGGGACGTTCTGTTTGGCTGATGACGATGCAAAAGATGAGTGCTTTCGGGGGTATCCTTCAGTATATGAAAGTTATCGCGACCATTCCTTATTCCTAAAAAATAGCAAAAGATATTTCCCGCTTTTTGAGTTAAGCGCCACTGATTATAAGGGATGGGCAACGGGTTTGAGAGAGGCGGGTTATGCTACCAATCCATCTTATGCCAACATTTTGATTGGGGTGATTGAAAAGTATCATTTGGGTCAGTTCGATAGTATGGTGGTTATGGGCGATGACTATGTGATTCCATCCAACGACAATACCAATAATTCCTCTAATTCAGGAAATTCGCCTTTGGCCGGGGTGTCTGAGGTCAATGGAATTCAAGCCATCATTGCCAAGCCTGGAGAAACGCCAGAAGCTTTGGCAGCTAGGTACAATATGGGTGTTTGGCAGATTTACAAATACAACGATATCGAAAAAGGACAAATGTTAAATCCCGGGGAAATCATCTATTTAAAGCCCAAAAGACGTCGTTCTACAGAAACAAATCACTTGGTAAAACCCGGTGAAAGTATGCGTGAAATATCGCAACAATATGGCGTGAAGGTGAAGCATCTTTATAAACTCAATCGTTTGGAGCCAGGGGAAGAAGTGCAGCCAGGGGAAGTGTTAAACCTTCGCTCGAAACGTTCCAACCCGCCCACTACATTGATTCCTGGAAGCGATACGGCGAGTAAAATGCAGACAGCAAAGCCCATCGATTATCGCAAATTTATGAGCAACGATGTTTCTCCCGTAACAGGCCAAATGCAAGACACGTATCATTTTGTAAAGTCTGGGGAGACCTTGTATTCCATTTCTAAATCGTATGGGGTCACAGTGGAACAGATTCGATTTTGGAATTCGTTGTCGACCAACCAAATCAACGTTGGACAGCGACTGAAAGTACGCTCCGCCAATTAACTTGCGTCTGTAAGCAGATAGTGAATTGAGTTGCCCATGTTCTGTTGCAGAACCACTTTTTGATGGGCTGCTTTTTGAATTGCGGAATCAAATTCGCCTTCCGGATGGTAAATGCTTAGCAATTCTAAACTGTTCATAACCGAAACGGCGAGTCCCAACGTTTCCAGTGCTTTGATTAAAGGTTCGTGCTTATTTTCCTTATTGTCGATGACACAACGAAAAACAATGGCGCTGTTTTGCATCAAATTGCATCTCACCTTGTTTTCGGACATGGCTTGAAAAATCTCTTTGAGATGGTCTTCGGCAATGAAAGTGAAATCTTTGGTGCTTATTTCTAACAGTAATTGATTGTCTTTGTGTATTTTACATGCCACCTCGATGCGGGAATTGTCGTCGCTCACCTTGGTCCCCATGGCCGTAGGATTTAAAAACGATCGCACAAAAAGTGGAATATGATTGGCTTTCAGGGGTTGGATTGTTTTTGGGTGTATGACGGAGGCGCCGTAATAGGCCAATTCAATTGCATCGTTATAGGTAAGGGTTGGAATCAAAACGGCATTCTCAAATTTCTTGGGATCGGCATTCATGACCCCTGCCACATCTTTCCAGATGGTAATGCTATCCGCTCCTAGGATGCTGCCAAAAATTGCCGCACTGTAATCAGAGCCTTCTCTACCCAGGGTGGTGGTTTCTCCGTTGCTGCCTCTGCCGATAAAACCTTGTGTGATGACTAAGTTTTTCTTGGCTATAGGTAACAGGCGGGATTGAATCACCTTTTCTGTTTCTTTCCATTGAACACGGGCATCCCTGTGTCTAGAATCGGTGATGATAAAATTTCTGGCGTCGATCCACTGATTCTCAATTCCTTGGGATAACAGGTAGTTGCTGACGATTTTGGTGGCAATCAATTCGCCAAATCCAATGATTTGATCGTAGAGAAAATCGTAATCGTCTTGTGAGCTGGGGCTATCGATGAAGCATTCTAGCTCCAAATAGAGGTTTTTGATGTCGCTTACACCAAATAAATTACCCGATTCAAATAATTCTGATAGTATTGTATTGTGATAATCAAACACCACTTGCAATGCAGATTGTGCTTGCCCAGTTTTGTGATAACAATGATGGATAACCGCTTCTAACGCATTGGTAGTCTTGCCCATAGCGCTGATAACTACAAGTACATCATTGGAGTTGTTCTCGGTAAGAATGGAGGCTACATTTTTTACTCCTGCTGCGTCTTTGATGGAGGCACCTCCAAATTTGAAAATTCTCATTGATGTGTATGTAGTCGTTTAATTGCGGTTTTTGTTGTTGTTTTGCAAAATAAATACCAATTGTTGTTAAAGTAGTTATGTCCTATTCTAAAGTTATCACCCTCGAACAGTTTATTGTTGACCAGCAATCGCTGTATAAAGATGCCCAAGGTTCTTTAAGTAAAATTTTTAGATCATTGGAGCTCGCTGCGAAAATGGTAAATCGCGATGTGCGAAAGGCGGGGTTGGTGGATATACTTGGAAATCAAGGTTCCACAAACATTCAGGGTGAGGAGCAGAAGAAGTTGGATGTGATTGCCAATGACATTTTTATCGCCAATTTGGAAAGAAGTGGTGAGGTTTGCATGATTATCTCCGAGGAGAACGATGATGTGTATTATGTTGAGGGTGCTGAAAATGAGAAGTACGTAGTGGCAATGGATCCCTTGGATGGTAGCTCTAACATCGATGTGAATGCAAGCATAGGTACGATATTTTCTATTTACAGCAGAAGCAATCCGATGGCAAAGCCCAGTATGGATGACTGTTTGCAGAAAGGAAAGCATCAGGTAGCTGCGGGATATTTCATTTATGGCTCTAGTACGATGCTGGTTTATTCGACTGGCGTTGGTGTAAATGGCTTTACCTTGGATGATGGAATTCAGGAGTTTTGTTTAAGTCATCCCAACATTCAAACACCAGCAAATGGCAAGATATTTAGTGTAAATGAGGGGAATTTTGAGGATTTTCCAGCGGGGGTGCAAGAGTATATTTCCTATTGTAAATCAAAGGATAAGGCAACTGAAAGGCCTTATTCTGCAAGATATATCGGTTCGCTCATTGCGGATTTTCACAGAAACTTACTCAAGGGGGGTATCTTTTTTTATCCTCCCACAGAAAAGACGCCAAACGGCAAATTGCGCTTGATGTATGAGTGTAATACGATGGCTTTTTTGGTTGAACAGGCCGGTGGCGCGGCAAGTACGGGAAAGGAAAGAGTTCTCGACGTTAAGCCAACGGAACTTCATCAACGCGTGCCGTTGTTTATTGGTTCTAAGAATATGGTTGATTTGGCCGTGGCGATGCTGAATGAAACAGCTACGACGGCGATTCTTGCATAATCATTTGCAAGATTTCAAGCGATTGTAAGGTTTTGCCGGGAATTGCATGAATTTCCAAGTACTGAACCAATTTGTTCACCAAACTTCTTCTTTGTTTGGATGGCAATGTGAAGTTGTTATCATTCACAATTTCTTGTAAGGCAGAACACAAATCGCCATCAATGGTATTGGAGGGAATACTCTTGGAATTTGCGGGCATGCCCGATAGTATGTCGAATCCAATCCGCTTCGTTTCTTCTGTAATTTGAATGCCATGACCTGCCACGTCGCAGAATTTATACAGGAATTGAATGGGTAAAATGGGTAGGTGTTTGCAACCGTCATTCAGCGCTTGAAATGTGGTTTTACTCAAATCAAAGAGAGTTTCTTCCGGCTGTTCTTCGTGCAAGTTATGGCTGAGGATTTCCAAAAAAAACCATCGCACTTGGTCATGAAGTGGGTGATGGGTATATCCCCAGCCTGAAATCAAGGAGATTTCTTTGGCCCGCATCATTCCTCGGTTTTGTTTGTGGAAAACGACTTCGATAAGGGTGCCTGGTTGAAACAACGAATTCTTGTTCTGTTTGCCATGTAGACCCTGAATCAAAAAGGGGAGCAGCCCGAATTCTCGGGTGAATAATTTTACAACGGCAGAGTGATCCGTGTAAGGTGTGCGCTTGATGACCAGGGCTTCTGATTTAACAAGCATCGTATCGAAAATTAATCAACCCATTCGGCGACAAAAAGGTTGGTGTCGCGCGTACCGTGATTGTTTCTGTTTGAACTGAAGATCAATTTTTTCCCATCTGGTGAAAACATTGGAAAGGCATTGAAAATGCTGTTGTTGGTGATGCGCTCAAGACCTGTGCCGTCTTCATTGATCATATACAGTTGGAAATCATAGCCTCTTTTGCTGTGGTGATTGCTTGAGAAAATGATTTTTTGGCCCTTGGGATGATAAAAAGGAGCCCAGTTCGCTTTGCCAAGATGGGTAACTTGATGCAGATCGCTGCCGTCTACGTTGCAGGTGTAAATTTCCATGTTGGTGGGCTCTACAAGTCCTTGACTTAATAGGTCCTTGTATTTGGTGATTTCTTCTTCAGTGGTAGGACGAGAAGCGCGGAAAACCAATTTTTTGGAATCCGGAGAGAAAAATGCGCCCCCATCGTAGCCCAAGCCCGTTGTGATCTGTCTTGGATTGTTGCCATCGATGTCCATAATCCAAAGTTCGAGGTCTCCTGAACGCGTGCTGGTAAATACAATCGATTTGCCGTCTGGCGATACGGTTCCTTCCGCATCATATCCTGGGGTGTTGGTTAGTTTGTTGGTGATATTTCCCTTTAAATCAGCGACATAAATATCGAAATTGGAATAAATGGCCCAAACGTATTTTCCATTGGATTCGGGGGTGGGGGGACATTCCGCATCGCCTTCATGTGTGCTCGCATACAATATGTGCTTGTTGTCTGGCATAAAGTAAGAGCAAGTGGTTCTGCCCATACCTGTGCTTACTAAGGCTGATTTGCGCGTTGTATCCTTGATTCCCATTTTTTTGATGGGTGAAGTGAAAATCTGATCGCATTTTACACCCCAATTTTTGAAATTGCTTTGAAAGGTGATTGACTTGCTATCGAAGCTCCAATATGCCTCCGCGTTGTCACCGCCAAAGGTTAATTGGGTTAGGTTTTTTAAATGGGGCTCGAGGTTTGTATTGTCAGGCGCTTGGGCCCAAGAAAATTGAGAAATTGCGAGGGTTGAAATGGCAGTTAAGAGTTTTTTCACGGGAATATATTTTATGGTTGTTGCGTTTGTGGTTGGGTGTCAAAAATCTGACCTTGCCCATCATTCAAAAATACGAATCCATTTTTTATTTCAGCAATTCCCAAGCAAGTTTCGGGTAGCCTTTTTTTCCTTGGTCGTTATAGAAGTCAACAAATTTCAATTTGAAGATTACGCCATTTGTTTTGACAAGATAAACGCGCTTTGGTACCATTGTATATCGATCAGACGATTGGTCGTATTGTTTCCAGTCGTAACCAATCTCGTGTTGTTTTTTAGTGAACTTGGCTAAATTGGCATCATTTAAAGTAATCGACGCAAAGTCTGCGTTGTCCAATTGGGCAACTTCCACCTTGTGTGTGTTGATGAGTACGCCACGAATTACATAGTCGTAATAGATCCCAGTAACATCGGCGATGCTCTCTTTGTAGGTTGTGAAAACGATGTCCCAGTCTAATTTGTTGAATGGTTCATTGGCTACGATGGAATGGCTGCCAAAGTTGTAATAAACAAAATTCTTGTCGATATCTACTGGAATGGTAGCGCTTTTTTGCGGATTTGCATCGTTGATGTAGCCGTAATCAATTTGGTAGCCTTGGCCTTGAATCAAGTCTCTAACCCGCAGTTTAATGTAACGGGTGCTGTCTTTGATTTGGGCGCCCAAATCGATTACAAAGATCTTTTTATTGGCGATCCAATTCAACCCTTGTTTGGTCCATGGAGCGTTGAAGGCGGTGGAGTCTTTTTGACCGCTGGGGTGATCGTATTGCCATTTTGTTTTTAAAATGCTGTCGCCATTCACGCTTGAAAAATCTGCATTGTTAAAGCAGGCAACGCTGGTGCTTCCATTCAATCCATCATTCAATACGATATAGGGCGTGTTTTCACAAGAGAATCCAATATGCCACAATCCAAATGCATTGGTTTCGGTTTTCTGTGTAGCAAAGTCAAACCACAATTGATTTTCATAAGTTTCTCCCATGGCAAAAGTTTGGGACTGAAGGCCAGCGGGGCTGATGGGTTTGGGGTACAGCGCTTCGGGTTTTTCACAGCTCATCATGAACAATACAGGTAGTAGGAATCCGAGGATATTTTTCATTGTAATGTTATGTTTAAGGTACAAAAAAGAGCTCGGCCGGCTGCGATGTTGAGATTCCCCGAAGTGGAGTGAACGCTGGGGGTAATGGATTGACTCGCAATCTGTTTTACCCCAAGTAAGTTTTTACAGCCCAGTTGCAGCGAAATCGGGGCGGTTTTTTTGCCCGCGTTCAATCGTATCGAATGAAATCGCTTGGTGATGCTAAGGTCGAGTAAATTATAGGATCGAACAGTATAAGTGGCGCCGGTGCTAAGGAAATTCATCGTGTTGCCCGAATGTCTTAAGAATAACTGTGTTGTAATTCCCATTTTGTGCCAATTATAACCCACGTTCAATTTGGACTGCACCGTAGAAAATCCAACCCATTTGGTGGTGTCGTTTAATTTGCTGTTGGCTCGGATCAGATCAAATCCGGCTTGGGTATTCCAGCGACGTGAAGTGTTGTGGCTGGATGGTTTTCCTAAAACAGCCGTAATTTCAGCTCCGATGCCCTTGCTATTCATTTGACCCACATTGATATATTGGAATAGGTTTGTGGATGCGTCCACCAACGAAAGTTGAATTTGATTGGAAATTTGATTGTAAAAGCCCTTTCCCACAATGCGAATGTCTGCAAGGGTTGAGGAGTGGGTGAAGTCCATGCTGCTGATGTAGTTGTGAGCAAGTTCACTTTTGAGGTTGGAATTTCCTCTCACATTGTGATTGATATCAACGAAAAGGAAATAAAGTTCTTTCAGCGTGGGTGCGCGAAAACCTTGGGCATAAGAGGCGCGAAAGGTGAGGTGCTTGTGAATTGCAATTTTGGTTTGAATGCCTGGGATGATTGGGCCTGTTTTTATTTTTCCATTTTCAATGCTGTAATTCGCAAATCGATTGTTGTACATGGCTCTCACGCTGGGTCTCACTGAAATTGCAGATGTGAAAAAGAACTCGGGTTGCAGGAAAATGGCAAAATCGGTAATTGATTTGGGTGATCCTGTTCTGAGTGATTGCAACGTTTCAGCGGCAGCATCGTAACCGTAAAGCCAATGGATATTTTTATTTTTGGTTTGTGTGACGATGGCTCTCGAATTGAATCCGCGATTGCGCGTTGTGTCTTGGCTATTTGCGTTGACTGGTGTTTCTTGGCCCGTAACGAGATCTCTCCTCACCATTGTGCTCAATCGATGAAAGTCATTGTAGCTATTAAGCCATTGGACCTGTTTGCCATTTTTCGTTTTGTGGCTGGTATTTAGTGAAATTTCACCGCGAAGTGTGTAGAATCGCTTGTTATAGCCAATCACAGAAATGAGGTTTGATTCCGCGTTGCTTCGATCCAATAGCTCTTCATGATATCCTGCGATGCGCAAGGTGTGGATGGTATTTGCCCCATGTTTCCATTGGGAAGTAGCATTGGCGTAATATTTGGTTTTGGGTTTCCAATCAAATTGTCGGTTGCTGGTATCGAAATCAATCCCCCCAAAAAATTGGCGCCCCGCATTCACAAATACTGGCGTTGTGTTTTTGGCTTTGAATTGAGCGTTGTAGTCGAGATTGTAATTGTTTACAGCGTCTGCATATCCTTTGATTTGTTGGAAGGGTAGGGCATTGCAGTTTTTAGTAATCACGTTGATTACGCCGCCTATGGCATCGGAGCCGTAAATAACACTCATAGGCCCTTCGATGATTTCTATTCTGTCGATTTGGCCTGTGGTGATTTGACCTAGGTCGATGTTGCCATTCATTCGTCCAACCATAGGCACGCCGTTGACAAGGATTTTAACGGACTGCCCGGACAGACCTTGTAGGTTGATGCCGGTTCCAAGAACGGGGTCTTTATTCAGCAGTATTCCGGATTGGTTTTGAAGAACTTCGCCGATGTTTTGGGCTCCCAGTTGGGCGATGGTTTTCCCGCTAATGACTTTGACTTGATAGGGGGAGGCATTTGATTTTGTGGCCGTACCGGAGCCGGTAATGAACACGGGGTTTATGGTTTCCTCGGATTCGTTTTGCAGGGTGTCGCCCTGGCTTTGCGAATGCAAAGCCAGGGGCAGGATACACACCAGAAATAGGAAACCGGGTTTCAATGATTATTGCTTGATAAATGGAAGACTCAAAATGTCTTCGTTGGTTTTGATGCGAACGATATAACTGCCAGCACTCAAATCTTGAACCGATAGTTGAATTGAACCGTTGCTCATATTCACTCCATTCGCATTTTTGATGATTCGTCCATCTGTACCGATGATTTGTACATTGGCTTGGTCAGTAATACCATTGGCCCAGATCATCATCATGTCGCTACTTGGGTTTGGATATAATTTTGCTGAGAATCGGTTGGCTACACTAACGCCGGCGGCTGCCGCTTTTAACTCAACTCTTTTTAACTGGGTTTCACCTTTTGAACTACCACTGAAGGCTGTAAAAGCCAACATCCAATAAGAGGTGTCTTTGGTTGCTCCTTGATTTCGGATGGTTTCTACGATATAGTTCCAGTCCGTGCTGATGGTCCAAGTCATCGCCGCGCCATCAAAAGTTTTCCAGTCGCCCCCAATTTTTGTAAGGTCTTTGCTTAACTCGGCAGGTGTGCCTGTCATTTTGATGCCAGCAATAGACTGAGCAGGGTTTGCGACAATTACATCCCATGTATAAGTGGTGATCTTTGAAACGCGCTCACCTCTTTTCGATTCAACGCCCATTGTGGGGTACATCACCATCGGGCCACCGCCTGGAGGGGTTGTTGGTGCTAGGTAACGTGTGAATAATAAATCCCAGCTTTCACGACTTGGTTCAGGTTGAACAGCTCCCTTCGCGAAATTGTAGTATTTGTAACTCTTACCCGTGTAATTGGCTTGTTTCAACGTATCTGTTTTGTCGATGCTTCCGTCCAAAGTTGCATAGCGGAAAATCAAATCACCCGTTGCAGTTTGAACAATTGGCATGAATTTCATGTAGCTCTTGCCAACTGAAGGTGTGTTAATGACGAACAAATACAAAGAATCACCCACAACTTCCTTGGTTGTTGGATTGTATACACCCCAACTGAAATCCCATTGGTCTTTTGGGTTGATGCTCTGATTCAAAGCGCCCAATTCGTGGGTGTGAATGTCGTTGTAGAAATGCTTCCAGGTAGACCACCCCGCAGTGTCCATCGTTGAGAAGTCTTTGTTGCTTCCCTTCGGATATGCGTACACATCCACTCCGTTCAAATGATTCAAACGAATACAATTGTCGCGTGATACAGTGGTGTGTGCCATGTGCCAAGTAGAAATTGGACTCGATGTTTTGGCCCCTGTTCTTAGGTTGAAATAAACCGAATTAGCATAGCCTTGACCCATAGTAATAGTGTCGTTTACAGGTGTTTGCGCAACAAGCCGACCCGATAATAGGGCTGCCCAAATGACTAAGATAAGTTGACCTTTGTTTTTCATTTTTTTGTGTGGTGCAAATTTACTCTGAAGCCCTAGGGCATGGACTTGAGACATTGTAAGGATTTTGTCATAATAATGTCAGCAAAATATTGACATTTGTCATTTTTTTCGTGATTTATTCGTCAAAAGGAATCAATTTTCAAAGGTGTGAAGGGTTAACTTTGTAAGTTGAAACTGGGAAGAAATGGCAAAGATTAAAATCGATATTGCATCGGGAAAAGTGGCAAAAGCAGCCGTAGTGGTTGGCATCGATTTGGGTACCACCAACAGTTTGGTTGCTTACGTGAATCCGCAAACGCATCAGCCGGAGATCATCGTGGATGAAATGGGTAGTTTGGTGCCTTCGGTGATTGGATTTCAGCCGGGTCAGTTGCCCCAGGTGGGATATATAGCTAAGGAGGGTTTGATTGCATCGCCGGATCGTACCATTTACAGTGTCAAGCGATTGCTTGGCCGCAGTTACAAAGACGTGTCTGA
>DDYM01000040.1:26195-37246 GCA_002347985.1 Bacteroidetes bacterium UBA2234 | reverse complement strand
CAACAGTACCACGACCAGTGATCGAGAATACATCTTCTACAGGCATCAAGAAAGGTTGATCAACCAAACGTGGAGGAACTGGAATCCACTCGTCAACAGCAGCCATCAATTCCATGATGGTAGCTACCCACTTCTCATCACCGTTCAATCCACCCAAAGCAGATCCACGGATAATTGGGGTGTCAGCAGAGAATTCATAGAATTCCAACAATTCACGCATCTCCATTTCAACCAAATCCAACATTTCTGGATCGTCTACCATGTCGACTTTGTTCATGAATACAACCAAGCGAGGTACACCTACCTGACGAGCCAACAAGATATGTTCGCGTGTCTGAGGCATAGGACCGTCAGTTGATGCAACCACCAAAATCGCACCATCCATCTGCGCAGCACCCGTTACCATGTTCTTTACATAGTCGGCGTGACCTGGACAGTCAACGTGTGCGTAGTGACGGTTGGCAGTTGAATACTCAACGTGAGCCGTGTTAATTGTAATACCGCGCTCTTTCTCCTCAGGAGCAGAGTCGATTGACTCGAATGAACGCATTTCAGAAAGACCAGCATTGGCCAGTACAGAAGTGATGGCCGCAGTCAAAGTGGTCTTACCGTGGTCAACGTGACCAATGGTACCAATGTTCAAGTGCGGCTTGGAACGGTCAAATGTTTCTTTTGCCATAGTTGTTTGTTTTGTGTTGTTTTGTTGTTTGAGCCAATGAGGGGAATTGAACCCCTGACCTTTTCCTTACCAAGGAAACGCTCTACCCCTGAGCTACATCGGCTTATCCCCGCAAAAGTTTCCTCTTGCTTCGATGCGAGCGGGAGACGAGGCTCGAACTCGCGACCTACAGCTTGGAAGGCTGTCGCTCTACCAACTGAGCTACTCCCGCGTTTTAGATATAAAAGTGTAGTGGGGGCAAGTGGACTCGAACCACTGAACCCGAAGGAGCGGATTTACAGTCCGCCGCAATTGCCGCTATGCGATGCCCCCAATAAATCCTAGGTCTCCCCGTGATCGGTTGCACTTTTATATCTGGAGCCACCAGTCGGGATCGAACCAACGACCTACTGATTACAAGTCAGTTGCTCTACCAGCTGAGCTATGGTGGCTTTTAACCTTAAGAACGTCTGTGACCGAGGCCACTATCCTAAAAAGGACTGCAAAAATAGTACTTATTTATGAATTGACAAACCCTTCCTGCATTTTTTACACATAATTTTTTATGTCCAATTATTCCGTCCCCCAAAATTGCCATTTCCTCAAATCAGAAACCACCCTCTACAATTTCTTATATACCTTTGTATCCTATGCAAAAACGCATCCTCATCGCAGTCACCCTTTTGGTCTCTGCCGTCCTCATTACCTTTGTGTTATGGCGCAATATCAATAGCACAACCGCTATTTCACACGACCTTTTCGCCCTCAAATCCGCGCAGAAAATCACCAAAATCACCTTCTCGCCGAACAATACCAAACTCCCCTACCTCACCCTAGAAAAAGTTAACGAGCATTGGATCGTGCGCACGGAAACCCAATCTTTTCCTGCCGATACCCATGCCATTCACGAATTACTCTATTGGGCCATGCCCCAATTGCAAGTCAAATGTCCCGTTGCAGATGCAGCCAAAGAAACTGTAACCAAAGACATCGCCCTCAACGGAACCAAAGTCATTTTCTCACAAGATAACAAAGAAGTTCATACCCTATATGTAGGATTCCCAACTCCTACCCAAGATGCCACCTATATGTATTTCCCCGGCACAGAGAGACCCTGCGAAATCACCGTACCCGGTTTCGTTGGCTACCTAACACCCTATTTTAACACCAACATCCAACTTTGGCGTTCTATGTTTATGGTTGATGCCTCTGTTTCTGATATCAAATCCATCAAGGTGACCTATCCCAACCAACCCCAAGAATCCTTTCAGATCTTTCAAGACCATGATCGCATCGAATTAAAAACACTTCAGAACCAATCCGTCCCAGCCAACCAAAGCTTAATTGCTGGGTATCTCGAACTATCCAAGACGCTCGCCCGCGAAGCGGGCGAGCCAGCCGGAATCAATAATAGCACCCTTGCAGTGAAACAAATTACCCAATCCACACCCCTCGCCGTTTTTGAATACACCTTCACCTCCCAAGCCGCCAAAACCATTACCATCTACCCCATGGACATTACCGCCGGCGAAACCTACAGCATGGAAGAAAAAAATGGCAAACTCAAAACCAAAGAAACCAATATCTATTGGGCCAAAGAATCCGGCGACCCCCTACTTTGGGTAATCCAAGACATCGTCTTGCACAACCGCCTCAAAAAATTGAGCGATTTTACCAGCCACTAATACCCCAATAAGCCGAAAAATATTTCATCAACCCAACCCAATATCAAACAGTGAAATTTCAGTTCTCCATCGCAGGCGCAGTCCTCGGCCTTATGTCGTCTGGCCCCACCGGAGCAGTCATCGGCTTTCTCGTAGGAATGTATATCGATTTCGTAAATACCCCCGAAAGCCAGCGAAATCAAACCAATAACGCTTATAATCAACAGCGACATACCCAAAATTACTACAGCGATAACTATCCGCCGTCCGATTTCAAAAACTCACTCCTGATCCTCGTTGCCGCCACAATGAACGCCGATGGATCGGTCCTGAGAAGCGAACTCGACATGGTGAAGTCGATGCTAATCCGCACCTATGGCGAAGAAGAAGCCAGAATGCTCCTGCTCAGACTCCGTGATTACCTCAAACAGTCGCATAACCTCGCCGAAGTTTGTAGAAACCTCAGAATTCGAATGGGCTATTCACCCCGATTAGAACTGCTTCACGTATTATTTAGAATATCTCGTGCCGATGGCGATATCTCCGCCCCCGAAATCCATTTGCTTCAGCAAATAGCCACGCAATTGGGAATCAGCACACCCGATTACCTTTCCATCCGCGCGATGTTTATCGCCTCGCCCGATAGCGACTTCCAAATCCTCGAAATCCCCACCTCGGCCACAGAGGAAGAAACAAAAAAAGCCTATCGTAAAATGGTGATGCGTTTCCACCCCGATCGCCTGGGTAGTCTGGACGATGCAGAACGAAAAGCCGCTGAAGCCAAATTCATCAAGGTACAACAAGCCTACGAGAATATCAAAAAATCCAAAGGCTGGTCATGATTCGCGTTCACATCGCCCTGTTTTTTGTTAGCCTGCTCTACGCCATCCTTTTTTCCTGGGCCGGCCAAATCATGCCCAATTATTTGCGACCTGAAGCGTTCGTGATGCTTCGCGTGATTACCGCTACCCTTCTATTCTACCTGGTCGCCCTTACCCAATCAAAAGAAAAAATCCATTGGAAAGCCCATGGCAAAGAACTCGCAATCTGCGGATTTTTTGGCACCAGCGCCAACATGTATCTCTTTTTTCACGGGCTTGCCCTCACCCATCCCATAAACGGCGCCATCCTGATGTTGGTTACTCCTTTGTTTGTAGGCATCTTCGACCACATTCGCGTGAAGGCCTACCCAAAACCTTGGTTTGTTGTTGGAACCGTCCTCGCCGCCGCGGGAAGCCTGTGGCTGATGATTGGCAAAGGCGCTGTCTTCAATCGCCAAACCCTCACCGGTGATTTATATGTGGCCGTAAACGCACTTTTCTACGCCATCTATTTGGTACGTGTAAAACGCATCGCCCACCTTTACAAACCAATTACCATCAACAAAATCACCTTCACTTTTGGCACTTTATACATGCTACCCGTTGGCGGATGGGCTCTTTTGCATACCGATTTCCACGCCTTCACCCCCAATGTAACGGCAAAAGTGATTTACATATTATTTTTTACGAGCTTCCTCGTCTATCTGCTGAATTCTTATGCCGTAAAAAAAGCCGGACCCTCCCTTGCTGGGCTGTATATTTACCTTCAACCCGTATTGGCTAGCGTAATCGCCGTTGTTCTCGGGGCCGATACGCTCACGATCACCAAAGTAGCAACGATGACCCTCATCATGGGAGGCGTATTTTTGGCCACACGCTTCTCGCCGAAATAATCCAAAAAATCGTTATCTTTGCACTTTATACAATTATGCGTACCAAAGAAGCCAACGACATCCTCAACAGCGCTATCGAAAGTGTAGAGAAAAACGGTATTTCCGCCGAGACCCTTATCCCTCAGTTGCAGGCAGCTCGCGAATATGCACTCCAAGAAAACGATCCCTTGGTAACCCGCGCTTTGCGTTTGGCTTGGCAGCATTTGGAATCCAACGATGCATTCGACACTGAATTGGCTGAAGAAATCGAAACTCCTGAAGAGAACTTCGCCTATTTCTTGGCTCTTTGCGTTAAATCGGACAATGCCCTGAACCGCGATGAATTGCGCGTCATGACAAACCAACTCCAACAGTTGGCCTAATTCATTTCCATGCTAGGGTGTTGCACCCATATCGCTCGCTTCGGTGATGGTTTCAGACTGAAGTGTATTTTTCAACGATTTCTCATTGCCTTCCTTTTCTTCATTTCTTTTGACGATGCCATTGCGCAGAAAAAGGATTGTCCTTATGTGTTGCAGCTACGCATCATAAAAGCGGAGTCGTTAATATATATCGGACAAAAAAATAGTCCCATAGAAGGAGTAGAGATTTTCATAGAAAAAAGCCATTCCATAAGCCATACGGATGCAGACGGTTGGGCTTTGATCCGAGGCCTTTGCGATTCGATTTCAGAAGTGGAAATCAACGTGGCGAACAAACACCACCACCTGCCTTTGAAAAGCAAATCCCTCATTAACACGATAACGAGGGGATATTATTTGATCACATTGTCCGACAGTTTCGCCAGGGCAGAATGGCAAGATGAACAACTCATAGGAGACTCAGCCATCGAAAAAATGGGACCGGCACATTTGCACGCGAAGTCCCGCAGTCAAGGCGATGTAATGCATAAGCCAAATTTTTATTTGTCACCCCAACAAAATCTTTCCAAAATGTTGGAGAGCTTGCCCATGACCCAAACACTGTCAACCGGAATGGGGATTGGAAAACCCGTGGTGCAAGGCATGTTTGGTCAGCGATTGCCAATTCTTAACAACGGGTTTCGAATGGAAGGTCAAACTTGGGGTTTAGATCACGCACCAGAAACCGACGCTTGGAGTGTTCAAACCGTAAATTTGATTCGTGGAACCGATGCACTTGCTGTAGGCGCAGATGCCTGGGGAAACGCCATCAATCTGATTAACCAATACGATTTTCATCAATTCAACCGCGAATACACCCAACTTGCTTCGTTTCAATCGAACGGACGAGGGATACAATTGGGTGGGAAATACATCAAGGGCCGCTCAAATGTCAAACCTGGCAAACACCCTTACGAAAAAGGACAGTATTTCCTCTACTCAGCGCGCATCATAGGCAATTATTCGATTCCAACGCAGACCCTTAAAAATACCGCCACCCGAGAAGCCAGCCTATCTTACGGCAATTCATGGAACAGTCAGCGCGGCTATTGGCGACTCATCCCTGCGGTTTCGAATCGAGAAATCCATATCAAGGCTTATGCCTTTCAAGGGGCCATTTTCGCCGAAAGCCATATCGGCAATATCAACGATTTACTCGCTGCGATCCAAAGAACTACGCCGCTGTACGACGCCCCGTTTACCTATAAAATCAGCAATCCACAGCAGCAAACGTATCAAGCGCAAGTGGGCTACAACAGTTACAATCGCGTCCTAGCCAAACTCATCATTCATCATAAAATTTGCCTACAATCCAACCTGCGATTGGAATACGATCCCCATCGAAATAGTTCAATCAATTTTGCCCAACTTAACCTTTGGCAAGGAACGATTTCTCAGTATACCGGCATCGAAAAAATCAACCAATCCCATTGGAAAAAACGCATCGTCATTCAGAACACCAGCCAATGGCAACGATATGCAGGATATTATTTTTTGCCCGACTACAAGCAATGGCAACCCAACGTCCACTTGTACTTCGGCAACAAATCAAACCCGAGAGCAGAACACGAATTGATTGTAAGAACGGATTGGCTGATTCGTAATGTGTTACCCAAAATCGATGGAGTAACTACCAACATTTGGCAGCATCATTTGGGATTTTCTGCAGCTTACTCATTTCATCACACGGCAGGACGCCATGAATTTCAATTGCATTTGAGTCAGCTATGGAGAGCGCCAAGCGTGAACGAATTGTACACCCAAGGCGTTCATCACGGAGCGGCAGCATACGAGCAAGGCAATGGCCAGTTAAAACCTGAGAGCGGCGAAAAATTGGAACTCGGCTACATACTTGCACTGCGGAATGCCCAATTCAATTTTACCGCTTTTGGCCAATATTCAGCCAATTTCATTTCTTTATTCCCAATGTCGGCCCCGGTTTTAACCGTTAGAGGCACATTCCCCGGCTACGAATACAAGCAGTTACCCACCGTCTATTCAGGTTTGGAAGCCAGCGGTTTGATATTCCTAAGGCCGCTAAAAATGCAAATTTTCACTCGCATCGGAGCGTTGTATGGAAGAATTTTAACGCCGCAAACCGATGCGCGATACCCCAATTTCCTCCCTTGCCCCAAAGCAAGCATTCAATTCCAGAAGCATTGGAAACATATGTTGTTAAATATCGATATTCAGGCCACCGGAAAACAACCCTTTTATACTCCAGGCACAGATTTCTTGCCGCCTCCCAATGGTTATGTTTTGGTTAATTCACAACTACATTTGTTTGATTATGGATTGAGACAACGCTCCAAATGGGTAATCTACGGTGAGAATCTAGGGAACAAGACCTACCGCGATTACATGGATCGATTCCGATATTTCACCAATCAGCCCGGAACCAATGTAGGCGTGAAGTGGATTTACAACATCCATCACCACAACNNNNCCCTATTCGCTCATTGCATTACAAATTCCAAAAACTGCATCCCATGAAAATTCTCAAATCTCGTCTCCTAAACTGCTTCGCAGTTGCTGTCCTCCTTACCTTGGCTACAACCATGAATTCTTGCGGCGACAAAGTGGAAGAAGGGGAGTTGATCACCACCGTTCAATTAACGCTGAACCTACCCGGCGATTCCTGCAAGATTTACACCTGGCAAGACCTTGATGGCCCCGGTGGCAACAACCCCGTTCTTCCTGATACCATCATCCTAGGTCAAGTCACCCCCGGCGGAAATCCCTATTCGGGAATGCTAGAGTTCTTTAACAAGCAAGGTGGCAAAAACGAAAACATCACCCTTGAAATCGATAAGGAGAAAAACAATCATTTGGTTTGTTATGAAGTTTCCAGCCTTACAATGCAGCCTCAGTCGGGAATCACCATTTCCGTTACAGACAAAGACGACAAATCTCTGCCAATCGGATTAAAAACGGAATGGAAAACAAAAACGACAGACAAGGGCGAAATATGGATTCGCCTCAAACATCAACCGAACAGTAAAACCGGAAGCTGCGATGTGGGTGAAACGGATGTGGAGGTGGCCTTTCCATATGTGATACGTTAAATCAGCAATCAGCACCCTATCTCACCCGCCACGAAATCGGGGCATTTTGATTATATTTGTAAAACTAAATATCCATGTCAGACAACCAAGCTTTAAAATCAACCGCCCTTTCTGAGTTACATACTTCATTGGGCGCCAAGATGGTCCCTTTCGCAGGGTTTAACATGCCCGTGCTATACGATAACCTGATTCAAGAACACAACTGCGTACGCAATGCGATGGGTGTTTTTGATGTAAGTCACATGGGTGAAGTTTGGGTTGAAGGGCCTAAAGCCTACGATTTGATCGAATTCATCACTACTAACGATGTCAGCACGCTGTACGATGGTCGCGTCCAATATTCTTGTATGCCCAACGCCACTGGCGGTATTGTAGACGATCTGTTGGTTTATCGCTTCAATGCAGAGAAGTACTTGTTGGTGATTAACGCGGGTAACATCGACAAAGATTTGGCTTGGATTCACGAGCAGAACAAAAACTATGGCGCTACCATTACTGATGTGAGTCCTGAATACAGCTTGTTGGCGATTCAAGGTCCAAAGGCTACCGAAGCATTGCAAAAATTGACGGCCGTAAACCTTTCTGAAATTCCCTACTACCATTTCGTAGAAGGCGAATTGGCTGGATTGCAATTGATCATTTCTTGCACAGGATATACCGGCGCAGGCGGATTTGAGTTATACGTTAAGAACGATGATGCGCGTGCTCTGTGGGACAAAGTATTCGAAGCGGGTGCAGAATTTGGCATCAAGCCCATTGGATTGGGCGCCAGAGATACTTTGCGTTTGGAAAAAGGATTTTGCTTGTACGGAAACGACATCAACGACGAAACTTCACCCATTGAAGCGGGTTTGGGATGGATCACAAAGTTCAACCACCCCTTCATGATGAGTGAGCACCACAAGGCCATCAAAGAAAACAAGCCCACCAAGAAATTGGTTGGTTTTGAATTGGTAGACAAAGGCATTCCCCGTCAGCACTACCCATTGTGCGATGCAAGCGGCGCGGTCATTGGAGAAGTAACCAGCGGAACTATGAGCCCTAGCTTGAACAAAGCAATTGGCTTGGGCTATGTGAAGAGCGAATTCGCTGCAGCGGGTTCTGAAATTTACGTGGAAGTACGCGGCAAATTGTTGAAAGCAACAGTTTGTAAGATTCCATTTTTGTAAGAATTTATCTATTGACTATTTAGGAGTTTTCTCCTAACCATAAAAAAAGGGGCGTGAATCACGCCCCTTTTTTTATGGTTTCATTTTTTTGAGGATTATCTACGAGAAGCCAAAAAAGCAATGTTGTATTGCATTTGGATTGCTTTCTTTTTTATGCTAGTTTCGTATGTAATCGGCTAATTAACAATTGAAAACAACAATTTAAATCATAAAATGAAAAGACGTTTTTGGGGATTTCTGACGGCTTTGGTAGCAAACATTGCATCAGGACAGCACACAGAGAATCTGGATTATTGCAATTGCCAACTCAAAATCGAACAGAATTCACCCTTGTTAAATGGCCAATTCGAACAAACATGTAATGGAATAACAACGGAGAAGGGACTATTCGTTAATGGATTGAAAAGTGGAGATTGGGACACCTACAATTCAAAAGGAAAGTTAATTCGCAAACTGAACTATGATAACGGATTGTTGCACGGAACGGTTGAATTGTTTTACGCAAATAGTAAACCTAAAGTTGTTGGACAATTTGACAAAGGAAATAAAATAGGGAAATGGACTTACTATACCGATAAAGGCAAGATCCTAGTAGAAGGCAGCTTTGATTCCAACAAACCCATTGATATATGGACAATAAACGATACCAAAGGAAAGACTCCGGTTGTCCAATATGATTACAATGCAAATAAATACTTGATTAATCGACCAACCCCCATTCACAAAGATGGTGACCTTATACAAAATGAGAATACCGAAGAATGGTATGTTTTAATTTCACCAGATGTCAAATACGCTTCAAAGTCTGAGCCATTAGGTGGTTATGCATTTGCGAATTACATGTTCATTGAATTAGCCGAAGTCCCCATCAACTACTGGGACACCTATCTTTATAAACGATACAAGGTCTCTTATAAAATCGCAACAGACAACAATGCAACTTTTGCCTGTAAATCGTTTTCTGGTGAGATTCCAGATAATAATTTGGAGCTAACTTTCCTGATTATGACCAATCCACCATCCAAACTCAAAAAAATCGAGCATTCAGATTTACAAATTGTACTGTTAGATTCAAAGATTAAAGAAGCCCTGAGCCTTTTACCACCTTGGATTTTTAAAGAACAGTCTGACATTGATTTGTATATTCATTATGTGATTAATCAAAACTTACAATAATTGTACTTTCAACTCTCACATACACAAGTAAATCAAACAAATACAATCGGATTAAAATCGTAGTCTTCATTAAATCATCAAGACGCCTTAACAACCTAATACCATGACAAAAACAATTAAAACGTTACAACTCATCCTGTTCCTTATCGTGAGTCAAATTGCGCTGGGACAAACCAATACAGAAGAAGCGCTATCAAAAGGAAGAGAAGCCATTGAATTAATGGAAAATGGCAAATTTGATGAAAGTATAAAATTATTAAAAGAGGCACAAAAGTTAGACCCAGACAGATTTGATTACCCTTATGAAATCGCTTATGCCTACTATTCCAAAGAGGATTATAAAAATGCAGCAAAAATTTTAGAGAAAATCAGAACGCATAAAGATGTTTCAGACAAACTATTTCAACTGCTGGGGAACTGTTATGATATTCTTGGAAAACAAGAAAAAGCATTCGAAATATATGATCAAGGTCTTGAGATTTTCCCAAAATCAGGCAATATTTATTTAGAAAAGGGAAACATTTATTGGGGTAGAAAAGATTACAACAAAGCTCTTAATTGCTATGAAAAAGGCATTGAAGTTGATCCAACTTTCCCATCAAATTATTACAGAGCTTCATTATTGTACTGTAGTTCAAATCAAGAGGTGTGGGGATTGCTTTATGGTGAAATTTTCATGAATCTAGAACGCAAAAGCAAAAGAACGATAGAAATCAGTAAATTACTTTTCAATACCTACAAAAGGGAAATCAAATTCACCAACGACACCTCTATATCGGTTAGTTTTTGTCAACAGACGACTTTCGATGAAAATTCCATTTTCGATTCCATGCATTTGAAAATTCCATTCTGTATGATTTTTGAACCCACTTTCCTTATTTCAATGAACGCAGAAAAGAGTATTGACATCAATTCACTTGATAGAATTAGAAGTAAATTTATCGACATCTATTTCGAAAGCGAACGTGATAAAACACATCCGAATGCTCTATTTAGTTACCAGAAAAAAGTAAAAGACGCGGGACACATCGAGGCCTATAATCATTGGATATTAATGATTGGGGATGAAGATGGTTTTGACAAATGGCTATCTACAAACAAAGACAAATGGGATAGTTTCGTTAAGTGGTTTGTTGAGAACAGATTACAACTGAGCGATACCCATAGATTCTATTCAGGCCAATATTAATTCCGAGACTATTTT
>DDYM01000040.1:1099-26154 GCA_002347985.1 Bacteroidetes bacterium UBA2234 | reverse complement strand
TTAATCAAATCGTAGCGCTTCAATCGGATCCAGGCGCGAAGCGCGACGTGCAGGATATAATCCCGCCACCAAGCCAACCACAACGCAAACCACAACGGCCAGCAACATCCATTCCCATGGAGCCACAAACCCAGCGCCCAAGGCCACACCTACCAAGTTGCCAATAATCAAGCCAAGCAAAATTCCACCGGCACCACCAATCTGGCATATCACCACCGCCTCAATCAAAAACTGATTTTTTATCTGTTTCGCTGTTGCACCCAATGCCTTGCGCAAACCGATCTCTCGGGTACGCTCAGTAACAGACACCAACATGATATTCATCAAACTAACCGCTGCACCCAGCAAGGTAATAATCGCAATCACCGTACCCACCCCCGATACCATTTTGATATTCTCCAGCGCTTCCTTGGCCATCGCTGTGCTTTGCTGAATCACAAAATTCTCGTCTTCACCGGGTTTTAAACGTTTAATTCTTCGCATCAAGGTATAGGCCTCACTCATGCTCTCTTCCAAATCCAACACCTCATCCACCGCAACGTTAATCATACAATTGTCTTGCATGTTTTTCATGTCGCGCTTGGCACGAGTAATTGGCACAAAAATCACTCTATCACCCCCACTCATCCCCATGCTCGACCCCTTGGTTTGCAAAGACCCCACCACGCGATAGGGCTTGCCGTTTACCGCAATTACTTGGTTGATAGCCCTTCCCAACTTATCAGAGCCCGGGAACAATTTATCTACGATCTCCTGTCCCACAACCACCACTGGCACAGCGCGAGTTACTTCGTTATCGGTAAACGTCCGACCCGCACCCAATTCATAGTTTGCCGTTTTTAAATAATCTTCATCGATGCCAATCACCCGAACATTGGGGTTGGTTTCGGCCGACTGAAAGGAGGCCTTCCCTGTAAAATCCGCATTGATACTTAAGGCAACCGTAGATCGCTTCCCCTCCATCCGCTTCTGAAACTCCCATGCCTCATCAAAAGTAAGTCGCGTATTGTCGTCCACCTCCCCATAGCGCTTCACTCCCCCCGCATTTTTGATCGTAAAACTCTGCGACCCCATTTTGCTGAAGGTTTTTGTCACAGCAATTTGCATCGCACTGATACTCGTGAGAATACCAACCAACGCGGCGATGCCTATGGCGATAATACTCGATGTGATGACCGCCCTCGTAGCATGCGCTTTTACAGAACCCAGTCCTTGTTTAATATTTTCGGCGAACATCGACATCAGGACTGATCTTTAAGATCAAGAAAATGATTGTCCGCAGCCGCAGGTAGACGATGCATTTGGATTATTGAAAGAGAACCCGCGATTGGCCAATCCATTTTCCCAGTCCACTTCCATGCCAAGAACATACATTACATGCGCTTTGTTCATCACTGTTCTGATTCCATCAACGTCGTACACTGTATCGCCCTCTTCCTTTTTGTCGAATGCCAACAAATAACTCATTCCAGAGCAACCGCCACCTTTTACACCGATGCGCAAATACTGATCATCGCTCAATTCCAAACTCGATTGAAGTCGATGCAATTCAGCCAAAGCCGAAGGAGTGAATTTTACGGGTGCGGTTTCAACGGGAGAAATTACAGTTTCCATAAATACAAAATTAAGACAATCGAAGAGGATTCTGCATAAACTTCTCGACGAACGGATTGTATCTTTGCCCAATGGATATACTCACGATGATTTCCCCGATGGCGATTTTCCCTGCTGGCACGGACATGATTTTCATTATTTGTATGATTGTATTGCCGGCCTTGTTGGTTTTTTTCACAGCCCAATACATGATGAAACAGCATGTATCAAATAGTGTTCAACTGATAAAGACGGAGGTATTAAAAACCAATCATCAGAGTTTCACGCCATTGAAATTGCAGGCTTACGAGCGTTTGGCATTGTTTTTAGAAAGGACCAGTATTCCCGTATTGATTCAAACCTATGCACAGGTGGGTCAAACGGCCCGCGGCTTCGCCGCGGCCGCCTCGCACGCCATCAAAGAAGAATACAGCTATAATGTATCCCAACAAATCTACGTGAGTTCTCAAATGTGGATGCTCGTGAAAGCCATCAAAGAACAACACCTGCAACTATTCCAAAATATTACAGCCTCCCTTCCACCAGAAGCTACCGCCGCCGATCTGAGCCAAAAACTCATCGAATACCTCCAATCCATGGAAGTACAACCCCAAGACCGCGGCTTGGAATTTATGAAAAATGAAATCGCACTTACCCTAGGTCAATAATATCAAAGCTACCATGTCTGAGGATAAGAAAAACAATAGCGGACTTCCCATCAATACAGTGTATGGCCCCGCCGATGGTGAACAACCCGGTCAATTCCCCTACACAAGAGGCGTTAAGGCGGATATGTATCGGGGTCGACTTTGGACGATGCGACAATACGCCGGATTCTCTACCGCCGAAGCATCCAATGAAAGATATCACTACCTGCTAAACCAAGGTACTACCGGACTTTCCGTTGCCTTCGACCTACCCACACAAATCGGTTACGATTCAGACCACGCCATGAGCGAAGGAGAAGTGGGAAAAGTGGGCGTAGCCATTGATTCTCTGGCAGATATGGAAATCCTGTTCAAAGGAATCCAACTGCAAGATGTAACCACCAGCATGACCATCAACTCCACCGCATCTACCCTACTGGCGATGTATGTTGCATTGGCGAAAAAACAAGGAGCCGATCTAAGTAGAATTGGTGGAACAATCCAAAACGACATTCTCAAAGAATACGCAGCCCGAGGTACTTACATCTATCCCGTAAGACCCAGCATGCGATTGATTACCGATATTTTTGAATGGTGCAGCCAAGAGCTTCCCCGATGGAATACCATTTCTATCAGTGGTTATCACATTCGCGAAGCCGGTTCTACCGCCGTTCAAGAACTTGCATTTACCCTGGCCAACGGAAAAGCCTATGTTGAAGCTGCCAAGAAAAAAGGGTTGGACGTGAATGTATTTGGAAAACGATTGAGCTTTTTCTTCAATGCGCACAACGATTTCTTTGAAGAAGCAGCCAAGTTCAGAGCAGCCCGAAGAATCTGGGCCAAAATCATGAAAAGCATGGGCGCAACCAATCCCGATGCCATGATGCTGCGCTTCCATACCCAAACCGGTGGCTCTACACTCACCGCGCAACAACCAGAAAACAATATCGCTCGCGTGACAATCCAAGCCTTGAGCGCAGTTTTAGGGGGAACCCAAAGTCTTCATACCAACGGATACGACGAGGCATTGAACTTGCCCACCGAAAAAGCCGCAAGAATTGCACTCCGCACCCAACAAATTATCGCCAACGAAAGCGGAGCAACCAACACCGTTGATCCATTGGCAGGCTCATACTACGTTGAACACCTAACAGACACCCTCGAAGCCGAAGCGATGAAACTCATCCAACACATCGACGAAATGGGAGGATCCGTTGCCGCCGTTGAAGCAGGATGGATGCAAGAACAAATCGCAAGAAGTAGCTATGAAGCTCAGAAATCGATTGAAAATGGCACCCAAATCGTAGTTGGTGTGAATGCGTTCACTACAAACGAATCGGAAACGATGCCTTCGTTCAAAATCAACGACAGTATAAGGGTTCAACAAAGCGAAAAAATCGCCCAAATCAAATCGCAGAGAAATGATGAAATTTTTTCGTCGTCTATCAAAAATCTCTATGATGCCAGTGGCACCGAAACCAACCTAATGCCCCATATTTTGAACTGTGTAGAGGCATATGCCACTTTGGGAGAAATCGCTGATATACTGCGAAATAGGTTCGGAGAATACCAAGGATAGAGATTTGTTACAACGGGTATTTTACATACCATTGAGTACCTTAAGAAAAAAAATTAAAAAACAAGCAAAAAAAATTAGCAGTTTGTGAATTTTGTCATTTTCTTAGCACTTTAGTTCGTGAGTGGAGCAGCACATCGAATTAAAAACCTAGTAAATCATAATCAGTAAAACCCATTATCGAAGCGAAAAAAATGACGGACAAAAAGGCACACGAAATTTCTTGGCAAGAATGCCTTACGATTATCAAAGACAACGTAACGCCACAGAGTTACAAAACATGGTTTGAACCCATCAAAGCGGTTCGTTTAACCAACAAAGTCCTCACCATCCAAGTACCAAGTCAATTCTTCTATGAATGGTTAGAAGAACACTACGTTCAACTGCTTCACAAAACTCTGAAAAACNNCGAAAAAAGTGATTGGTCCAACCGCCAAATTGGAATACAATATCATCGTGGAAACCTCTGCCCCAGGTCACGACACTACCCCTTATACAATCAACCTTCCCACAGGAAGTAACAGCACCAAATCAGTTCAGAACGAATTGGGCATGCCAATCAATTTGGATACCCCTATCAAGAATCCGTTCATCATTCCTGGTTTGAAGCGAATGAATATTGATAGCCAATTGAATCCCCGTTACACGTTCGACAATTTTGTGGAGGGCGATTGTAACAAATTGGCAAGAAATGCAGGTTTAGCCATTGCCCAAAAGCCAGGTGGAACTGCTTTCAACCCCTTGATGGTTTTTGGTGGATGCGGATTGGGTAAAACCCATTTGGCACATGCCATCGGAAACTTAATCAAGCAAACCCACAAACAAAAAGTGGTTGTTTTTGTAAGCGCGGAGAAATTCATCAATCAATTCATTGATTCAGCGAAGCAAGGCAATAACAATCAGTTCATCAATTTCTATCAGTACTTGGATGTCTTGATCGTAGACGACGTGCAGTTCTTCGCGAAAAAGGAGAGAACCCAAGAAATATTCTTCCAAATTTTCAATCACCTTCATCAAAACGGAAAACAAATCATTCTTACTTGTGACCGTGCGCCAAAGGATTTGAAAAACATGGATGAGCGTTTGTTGTCGCGCTTCAAATGGGGCTTGAGTGCCGATTTGAACACCCCCGATTTCGACACCCGCGTTTCGATCTTGGAAAACAAAATGTACCAAGATGGAATTACCCTAAATCGCGACGTGGTTGAATATTTGGCCCACAACATCGATACCAATGTGCGTGAACTTGAAGGCGCCTTGATTTCATTGTTGGCCCAAGCAAGTCTTACCCGCAAACAATTGGATTTGAACCTTGCGAAACAGATCGTGAAGAATTTCGTAAAAAATTCAACCCGCGAAATCAGCATCGATTACATCCAGAAATTGGTTTGCGACTTCTATAACATTCCCGTTGAAGCCGTGAAATCAAAAACCCGTAAACGTGAAATCGTTCAAGCGCGTCAGATTGCCATGTACTTTACCAAGGATCTTACAAAAGCTTCTTTGAAAAACATCGGGATCTTCTTTGGCGGCCGCGACCACTCTACGGTGATTCACGCTTGTCAGACCGTAAATGATTTGATCGAAACCGACAAAAAATTCCGCCACGACGTGGAGGAAATCGAGAAGCGCATCAAAATCAACACTTTCTAAACCCACCTTTTAAGTTCATCTCGGAAACGCATGCCTAAGTTTCATCAATCCATGCGATTCGCACTGGACGGGCTAATCACACTACTCCGTACGGAACGCAATTTCCGAATTATGGGAATCGTTTCCATCATCGTAGTTATAGTTGGCTACAGCTTAGATTACTTCGGCGAACACCTCAATCGTTTTGAATGGGCTATTCTATGGTGTGCCATGGGATTGGTGTTTGTTTCGGAAGGCCTAAATACCGCACTTGAAACCACAATTGATGTGCTTCACCCTGAACAACATCCCATGATTGGTCGTGCCAAAGACATGGCTGCGGGAGCAACTCTCGCCGCAAGCTTCATTGCAATCATTGTTGGGCTGTATATCTTCGGCCCACATGTAATGTCGATTTTGAGTAATTAATATTCCACCGATTCCCGCCCATTCTAGTGTTGTTGAAACACCCGCAGTAACAGCCTACTCCTGTTCAATAAATACCTGCCGGTGCCCAGAATTTAAGAATCCAACCCTATCTTCGGTAAAATCCATTTTGGGCCATTAAAGACCCAATTCTTTCATCTGTTTTGCATCGATCTCACTCGGGGCATCAATCATCACATCTCTACCGCTATTATTTTTTGGGAACGCAATGTAATCACGGATGCTTTCCGACCCGCCAAACAAACTACACAATCGATCAAAACCCAGAGCAATTCCGCCATGCGGTGGTGCTCCATACTCAAAAGCATTCATTAAGAATCCAAACTGAGCCTGGGCTTCTTCCTTGCTAAACCCTAACAAATCAAACATCCGAGACTGCAATCCTCTGTCGAAAATACGAATCGATCCACCACCCACTTCTACACCGTTGATTACCATATCGTAAGCATTTGCTCTTACCGCACCTGGATTGGTATGCATCAACTCAACATCTTCTGGCAACGGGCTTGTAAAAGGATGGTGCATTGCATGCCAACGACCACTTTCCTCATCGTGCTCCAACAACGGAAAATCCAACACCCAAAGCGGCTTATAATTAAATGGATCTCTCAAACCCAATTCGCTTCCCATGAGCAATCGCAACTCATTCAATTGTTTGCGTGTCTTATTCAATTCGCCAGCCAACAACAAAATCAAATCACCAGGTTCTGCACCAAACGCTGCTTTCCAAGCTCCCAATGCATCTGCATCATAGAACTTATCTACGGAACTTTTCGCAGATCCGTCCGCTTCTATCCTGCAATAAACCAAACCCTTAGCACCTATTTGAGGTCGCTTCACAAATTCCGTAAGTCCATCCAACTGCTTGCGCGTATAGTTTCCTGCCCCTTTGGCGCAGATACCTATCACAGAATCTACGGAATCAAAAACCACAAAATCTTTACCGCTCACCAAATCCACCGCAGTTTCAGGTGATTTTAGCTCCACGAACTGCATATCAAAACGAATGTCTGGCTTATCACAACCATACAAACGCATTGCATCGGCATAGGTCATCCGAGGAAAGGCATCAAAATGTAAACCTTTCACCTCTGCAAACAAATGCTTGGCCATTCCCTCAAATGTATTTAAGATATCTTCACGCTCCACAAAACTCATCTCACAATCGATTTGAGTAAATTCGGGCTGACGGTCTGCACGCAAATCCTCGTCCCTGAAGCACTTAACAATTTGAAAATATTTATCAAACCCACTTACCATAAGCAATTGCTTAAAGGTTTGTGGACTTTGGGGCAATGCATACCACTGTCCCGGATTCAAACGCGATGGCACCACAAAATCGCGGGCTCCTTCTGGCGTACTTTTAATCAATACGGGTGTCTCCACTTCCAAAAAGTCATCGTTACTCAGGTAATTTCTGATCTTCTGGGCCAACATATGTCTCATTTCCAAGTTGGCACGCACCACATCTCTGCGCAAATCCAAATACCGATACTGCATTCGAATGTCGTCTCCGCCGTCCGTTTCATTTTCAATGGTAAACGGAGGGGTCTTCGCCTGATTCAAAATCTTTAGATCAGAGACAACAATTTCAATCTCCCCCGTTGCGATTTGTTTATTCTTTGATTCACGCTCGGCAACCTGACCGGTAACTTGAATCACATATTCTCTGCCCAATTCTCCCGCCTTGGCAAGCATGTCCATGCTGTAAGCTTCATTGAACGACAGCTGCGTAATTCCATAACGATCTCGCAAATCAACGAAGGCCATTGAACCCATCAAACGGATTTTAGCAACCCAACCCGAAAGGGTAACCGTATTACCAACGTGCGAAATACGCAATTCACCACAAGTATGCGAACGAAACATAAATGCAAAAATACGACCTCCGGAACGAAATCCCTTGGCGAAAAGTGCCAAAGAAAATTATCTTATTGCGAATTTGGCCAACCCTGGGCTTTTATTTCAAACTGATTGTCTGATTTTGTACGCAACATATTCTTAGATGTCACATCCGTAGCATATCCAATCACTGTGAAATCGGGCATGGTCTTGATTTTTTCATAATCGGCCTGTCCCACGGTGAACAACAATTCATAGTCTTCTCCACCATTCAAGGCAACGATACTTGGATTCAAATCAAAGGTCAATGCGGTATCGATTGTTTGGGGATCAATAGGCAACTTCTCCTCGTAAATGTGGAATCCGCAACCGCTGGCTTTTCCAAGGTGATGAAGCTCCGACGCAACGCCGTCACTCACATCAATCATACTGCTGGGTTTAACATCCAGGATCTTCAACAACTCTATCACGTCTTTGCGGGCCTCCGCCTTCAGCTGTCGGCCCACGATATAATCGTATTGCTCTAAATCAGGCTGCATGTTTGGCACTTCCAAGAATACGCGTTTCTCCCTCTCCAAAATTTGCAACCCCATATAGGCGCCGCCCAAATCGCCACTCACAACCAATAAATCACCAATATTTGCACCGCCGCGATAGACGATTTTATCTTTTGCAACGCGGCCGTAGGCCGACATTGATATCACCAACCCGCTTTGAGACGTTGTTGTATCGCCACCTACCAAATCAACCCCGAAATGCTCACAAGCAATTTGCATACCCGCATACAACTCCTCCACTGCCTCCAAAGAAAAACGGTTGCTCAAACCCAAACCCACCGTTACCTGATCGGCCATTCCATTCATCGCATAAATATCGCTAATGGCAACAGAAATCGCTTTGTAACCAAGGTGTTTCAGCGGATGAAAACTCAAATCAAAATGAACGCCTTCCAAAAGCAAATCGGTGGTTAGCAATCCAAAATGGTCTCCGCAATCTATAACCGCACAATCATCTCCAATCCCTTTTACGGTCTTTGAATTTTTTACTTCAAAATGCTGCGAAAGATGCTGAATGAGGCCAAACTCGCCCATCGCCCCTAACTCCGTACGATCACTATTGTCAAACATTTTACAAAGATACGGACTACAGCGACACACAAACATTCTTTACCTCGGTAAAGAATCGCATCGCTTCCCATCCCCCTTCTCTGCCTACACCACTGCTCTTCACGCCGCCAAAAGGTGTCCGTAAATCCCTTAGCAACCAGCAATTGATCCACACAATACCCATCTGCAATTGCGCAGCTACTTGGTGAGCACGGGTCAAATGTTGTGTCCAAACCGTTGCCGCCAATCCATATTCCGTTGCATTTGCCATCGTCAACACCTCTTCCACCGTATCAAACGGGGTGATCGTAATCACAGGACCAAAAATCTCTTCCATATTGCAGCGCGCATCAAAGGGCAACCCTTCCAAAATCGTTGGGGCGATGTAATATCCCTCCTCAAAACCTTCAGGATGCAATGCACCACCACCGCATAAAACAGTGGCTCCCTCGCTCTTCGCCAATTCAATGTATCCCAAAACCTTTTCGTAATGAGGCTTCGATACGATAGCGCCCACGCGGGTTTCCGCATGCAATGGGTCTCCCACCTTCATTTTGGATACCTCAGCAACCAATGCCGACTTCACCATTTCATAGGCGCTTCTCTCTACAAAAACACGACTCCCACACAAACAAATCTCGCCCTGATTCATGAACGAGCTATTCACAGTTGTCTTTATCGCCTTGTCCATGTCCGCATCGGCGAAAATGATATTGGGATTTTTTCCGCCCAATTCTAAGCTCACCTTTTTAAACATCGGACCCGCTATGCTCGAAATATGCTTCCCTGTGACCGTCCCACCGGTGAAAGAAATTGCTTTGATTTTTGGATGCTCTACGATGGCTTGGCCCACGCTTGCACCCAGACCATTGACGATATTCAACACGCCATTGGGCAATCCGGCCGACGAACAAATTTCGCCCAACATCGCCGCCGTAACGGGTGTAAATTCACTCGGTTTAGCAACCACGCAATTCCCCGCAGCCAAAGCTGGCGCAATCTTCCATGTAAACAAATACAAGGGCAAATTCCACGGGCTTATACATCCCACAACACCAATCGGAGTGCGCAAAGTGTAATTGATAGCCTTATTCTCCATGGCATGACTTTCGCTGGCAAATTGCATCGCCGCGGTAGCAAAAAATCTAAAATTCTGACCCGCACGAATCATTTCATTCTTGGCCAACCAAAGGGGCTTCCCCTGGTCGTTGCTCTCCGCCAAAGCCAATGTATCACGCAAATTATCAATCCCCTCAGCGATGGCATTCAAAATCTTAAACCGCTCTTCTGCCGGCGTGTTACTCCACGATGGAAATGCGGCTGCAGCGGCCTGGTATGCTTCGGCAACATCAGACGCGTCCGAATTTGGAATACTACCATAGACTTTGCCGATAGCGGGGTTGTAATTATCCAAAGTAGCGCCCGAATTGGACGACTTCATCTCGCCATTGATGTAGTTTAATATGTTCATTTTCCGTTGATTAGAAAATCACTGTTGTTGATTTCGATGTAAATTTCGTAAGATTTTTCAGACGACCAAATGGCATTTTCCTTCACCTGTATTCCATAGCCTTTTCTGGGCTGAAAAGAAATTCTCAAGTCCCGATCCATGTACCAGCTTCGCTGTATTACAGACCACTGCATCAATTCGATTTTTCCCTTGCGATAGGTAACCATGAGCTCCTGTAACTCCGCCGAGGTATCCCTTGCGTTCATTCGAACGATTTTCAACGCCCCAGATTCATCGATCGTTGTGTCGTAGGCCGGTTGAATCTTCGATTTTTTTGACAATGCGTGCAACGACCAAGTTCTAATAGCCTCCAACTCATTGTCCCAATTTAAGCTGTCCATGGATTCCGTTTCAACGTTCTCCCCTTCAGTCACAGTTTTGGTCATCCCCGGCTGTGATTTTTGCAACCAAGCAATTTCATTTTGTGCAAATCGCACAAATGAATCGGGCTCGGCCGCCGCGTCAACGTGAGAATCTTGTCCGCAACCCACAAGGATCGAAAAAACACCCATTGCACCCCCTAAAAATCCATTCAATATTTTCCCAATCCTCATAAATACTTGCTTTATTTCAATTCTCATTACAATCATACAATCAAAGACTTACCGGTCATTTCCAAGGGCTGAACCAAACCCAAAATATGTAATATCGTAGGGGCCACATCGGCCAAAATTCCATGACGTAAATCCTGTTCTTTTTCCTGGGTAACCCACCATACGGGAACTGGATTTGTGGTATGCGCAGTATTCGGCGTACCATCGTCGTTCACCGCCACATCCGCATTCCCATGATCTGCCAACACGAGAAACTCATAACCCATTTCCTCTCCCACTTCAACCAATCTTTGAAGACAAGCATCCACCGTCTCTACCGCTTTTACTATAGCACTATAAACGCCGGTATGCCCAACCATATCTGCATTGGCAAAATTCAAACAAACAAAATCAAATTGCTCTTGTTGCATTTTTTCCAACGCCCTTTCTGTCAGTTCAATGGCACTCATTTCGGGCTGCAAATCATAAGTTGCCACCTTGGGCGATGAAACCATGAGTCGCTCCTCCCCTTCAAACACAGTCTCTCTGCCTCCTGAAAAGAAAAAGGTAACGTGAGGGTATTTTTCTGTTTCCGCGGCCCGCAACTGCCTCAATCCAGCCATGGAAATCACTTCCCCCAATGTCTGCTGTAGATTGTCGTTTTCGAACAAAACACCCGCAATTTTATATTTCGCATCGTACTGCGTGAGGGTGTAATATTCCAATTTCATTTTTTTCATCCCTTGGGCCGAAAAATCCTCTTGGGTCAATGCCCGAGAAATCTGACGTCCGCGATCGGTTCTGAAATTTGCATTTATTACAACATCGTTTTCCGCCAACAAACCTTCGTTGCCTTGAAGAAAGCGCAACGGACTCATAAACTCATCGGTGACCCCCGCCGCATATTCCTGATGAATGGCTTCAAAACTATCAACCGCCTTCCCCGTGCCATGCACCATCAAATCGTAACACACTTTCACCCTTTCCCAACGCTCATCGCGGTCCATCGCATAGTATCTTCCCACCACCGTACTAATTTTGGCATGGGTTCCCTCGATGGCCGATTGCAGACTGGTGAGGTAGCCAAAACCCGACTTCGGATCGGTATCTCTTCCATCCAAAAAGGCATGGACATATATTTTCTTCAATCCAAATTCATTGGCAATGATGCACAATTTTTTGATGTGTTCGATGTGTGCATGAACGCCGCCATCACTCAGTAAACCCATGATATGAAAGGCTTTGTTACCCGATTTTGCCGATTCCATCGCGCGAACCAACACCTCATTTTCCGCCACTTCGTTCTCCGCGAACGCCTTATTGATCTTAGCCAACATCTGCCAAACGATCCTACCGGCACCCAAATTCATATGACCCACTTCCGAGTTGCCCATCTGGCCCTCCGGCAAACCTACATTTTCTCCATCCGTACGTAAAGTTGCATTGGGAAATCTCGCAAACAAAGAATCCGTAAACGGCGTAATTGCCTGATTGATGGCATCCGAATACGAGCCATTGCCCAACCCCCAACCATCCAATACCACCAAAGCCACTTTTTTAACCATATCACAAAGGTACAACAGGCTATAATTGTATGAAGTAAAATCACGATATTTGTGTCATGATTTTAAACTTTTCACCCGCTGTAAGCACAAAAATCAAGGGGATTGTTCTCTTGGCCTGCATTATGGCAGCAGCAGAAGTGAAATCACAAGTGGTATACGACGTTGAACCCGCCGTAGAATCCATGGAAAAAGCGAGAAAAGAACGCACCAAAAGCAGCGATAAAAAAATCAGTGGTTATCGCATTTTTGTTGGCTTCTCTTCAAAACGCGCCGAAGCCACTGAAATTCAAAAAAAGGCCGACGAATTGTTTGGAAGCACCTACGGCGCTTTGTTGATTTATGATGAACCCAATTTCAAGGTTTACATCGGAGCATTTACAACTGCCGCAGAAGCAGATGCCGCGTTGGCCGACATAAAAAAGGAATTTCCAACTGCCAGAAAATTGCGACTTCAAATTCCAAACCCAGCCTACTCAGGGCCGGAAAGCAATTAATCCAATATCGCAATGACTGCCAAGAAAGACCCTCAAATCGAAAAAACCAAGCAAGAAGTGCGAGAGCTTTTCACAGGGTATTTGGAACAACATCAACACAGAAAAACGCCGGAACGCTATGCCATTTTGGATGAAATTTACTCCTCCAAAGTCCATTTCGACGTAGATGAATTGTTTTTGAAAATGAAAACCCGAAACTACCACGTTTCGCGCGCTACCGTTTACAACACACTGGATTTGCTTGTGGAATCTGGCCTGGTGAAACGACATCAATTTGGCCAAAACACTTCCCATTACGAGCAAGCCTTTGGCTACAAACAACACGACCACCTCATTTGCAATAAATGCAAAAAGGTATTCGAGTTTTGCGATCCCCGCGTACAACAAATTACCAGTACCATGGGAAGCCTACTCAAATTCGATGTCAGCAGCCACAGCTTACATCTTTACGCAAATCCACAAACAGACCCACAGGGCAATTGCATTCAATGCAACGGAAACCCAAACACTCAATAAACTATAAATTCTATAACTCTTATCAATGGTTGATGTAATATTAGGCCTCCAATGGGGCGATGAAGGAAAAGGAAAAATTGCCGATTATCTAACCCCCAAATACGACGTGGTAGCGCGTTTTCAGGGTGGACCAAATGCGGGACATTCTTTGGATTTTGAAGGAAAGAAATTTGTATTAAACACAATCCCCTCGGGAATTTTCCGCAAGGAAACCATCAACCTTATTGGAAATGGCGTTGTGATCGACCCTGTTCGATTGAGAGAGGAAATTGAGCGCATTGTAAACGAGTGTCCCGACTACAGAGAGCGCTTGTTCATTTCGCAGAAAGCCCATTTGATCCTTCCAACACACCGCATTCTAGATGCCGCTTCCGAGGCTGCCAAGGGCGATGCCAAAATTGGAAGTACGCTTCGCGGAATTGGCCCTACGTACAAAGACAAAATCGGTCGCTCCGGCCTTAGAGTTGGCGATATCCTCGATGCCAATTTTAAAGAAAAGTATCAAACCACGGTAGCGGATCATTTGAAATTGATTGAGTTTTACGGATTTACAGACTTCAACTTGGCCGAAGAAGAAACAAAATTCTACAGCGCCATCGAATTCTTGAAAACCCACAAAATTGTGAATAGCGAATATTTCATTCACGATTGCATCGCCCAGGGAAAAAAGATATTGGCGGAGGGTGCACAAGGCAGTTTGTTGGATATCGAATTTGGTACCTATCCATTTGTAACAAGTAGCAATACTTTGGCGGGGGGCGTTTGCACCGGCTTGGGCGTGGCACCGAAACATGTGGGCAAGGTATTTGGGATTTTCAAGGCGTATTGCACTCGCGTAGGTTCTGGACCGTTCCCAACGGAGTTAAACGACGAAACAGGCGAGTATTTGCGCGTAAAAGGCCATGAATTTGGCGCTACAACCGGACGTAAACGTCGTACCGGCTGGATTGATTTGGTTGCGTTAAAATACACTTGTATGTTAAACGGAGTAGACGAATTGATCATGATGAAGAGCGATGTATTGAATGGAATGGACCAAATTGCTGCTTGTACTGCTTACACAATCAACGGCGAGCGTAGCGAGCAAGTTCCCAGCAATATGTGCAACGACCAGATCGAACCCAATTTAGAGTGGTTCCCAGGATGGGGAGAAGACCTTTCTCACACCCAAGGTTTTGAAGCGATGGATCAGCGTTTCCGAAACTACGTTCACTTCGTAGAAAACTATCTTGGCACCAAAATCAGAGTCATTTCATTGGGCCCTGAACGCGAAAGCACCTTGGTGAAAGATTAACAATCACCGATTCTGCTTCCCTTGGCGAGAACCAATAGGATTCACCGCCGCTGTCCTTCGTCGTAACGACAAAGATTCCCCCTCACATATTACCTTTGCCGGTATGAAAATCATTTGTATCGGCAGAAATTACACGGAGCACATCAAGGAACTCAACAACGAGACCCCCGAGGAACCGGTAATTTTTATCAAACCCGATACAGCGCTTTTGCGCAATAACAATCCGTTTTTCATCCCCGATTTTTCTCGCGATGTGCATCATGAAGTTGAAGTTGTGGTAAAAATCAAAAAGCCGGGCAGACACATTCCTTTATCTTTTGCGAAGGATTACTACGATGAGGTGGCCTTAGGCATCGACTTTACTGCGAGGGATGTTCAAAGCAATTTAAAGGCAAAGGGATTGCCTTGGGAAAAAGCAAAGGGGTTTGATCATTCAGCTGCAATTAGTGGCTTCATGCCATTGAGCGAATTAAAAACAGAGCATTCCGCAGGCATTGAAGCGGTTGCGTTTTCATTGGAAAAGAACGGTGAGGTTGTGCAAAGTGGGAATACGAATCAGATGATTCACAACGTGGATGAAATCATTGCACACGTTTCAGAATACTTCAGCTTGAGAATTGGGGATTACATTTTCACAGGAACACCGGCTGGGGTTGGCGCGGTGAAGAGTGGCGACCAGCTGAAGGGGTTTTTGGCCGGCAAAGAGATGTTCAATTTCGTCGTTAAATAGCAAGGGCGGCCTGCGGCCGCCCTTGCTATCAAACAAAACGACAATTATTAATATTACTTCAATACAACCTTTTGGGTGGTAGTTCTTCCGAATTGATCTGTGATATTCACAAAGTAAATACCCATCAAACCGCTTACTTCAACCGTTTCAACGTTTGAATTGCTGTTCAATGTACGAACAACACGACCGTCGATTCCGCATACAGTGATCTGTGAAATCTTGCTGCTCTCCAAACGAACAACAAACATGCGCTCAGCTGGGTTTGGAGCAATGCTCACTTCAGCCGCTTCAATTACGTTGCGGTTCGACAATGCAGTACAAGAATTCCACTTGTAAACTGGCAATTTCACATCAGCAGTTGCTGTTGCAATATCAAATACACGGTCATACTTGTTGTAACCATTCAACTCGCCACAAGCAGCCTTCAAGTTCTTTTCGCTATAGCTGTCATCGCCAGTGGCTGACAATCCATTGGCAAAACGGAACTGATATTTTTGAGCCCAAATTTTAAGAGTTACAGACCAAATGCCGTTACCCATATCCTTCAATTTGATTTTGTTGAATTTCCACTCAGTTTGAGCTGTATCCATGTAAGGCTGGAAGTTACCCGCCAACCAAACTCCATCAGCAGATACAATCGTATCAGACATATCAACTGAGAAAGTTACGTTCAACAAAGAACCCAATTTAGGAATGGTGTAAACAGTATCTCCAACTACAGAACCATCAGTGTAGTTCAATTTGAAAGTGCGGTTAGGGCCTTTGATGATCCAGTGACCGTCAGCACCCGCAGTAGCACCCCACTCGTATGAACCTGTATTTACTTGAGGATATTTTGCAGTCCAAATACCATCGTTCGCTTTAACGTCGCCACGAACACCACTGTCGTTCGCTACGAAATCAGACCAGCTAGAGAAATTGCCTTTGAACTTCACGTTGGTCAATTTGAAAGAATTCTGATAGTTACCATCAACTACCATGAATGTAATGTCGCGCTTGTACTTAGGAATAGTAGCACAAGTATCGGTTTTGCCAAAGCAATTCAATGGGTTAACAACACCCGCACCAGATACTGTAAATGCTCTGTCTGAAGCCAATGACTCCCAACCAGATTTACCGTTCACGTATTTGAAATTGTAGCTTCCGTTAGGAACGAACTTCACCAAGGTGTACACAGTACCAACTTGAGTACATTTCGCTGTGTCGTTTCCTGGATTCCAATCACCCGCCATTCCAGCGGCCTTTTGATAGTTACCTGCAACACGAACACCATCCGCAGAAACATCTTCGTTCTTCATTTCCACTTGGAAAACTACACGTTGAGTTCCTGTTGGAGGAGCAGCACAATCGCTGGTAGCATCCCAACAGTAAACATTCAATACCTGATCCGTAGTTCCGGTAGTGATTTTACGATCGAATGATTCGTTTGGAAAACTCCAAGCATCACCGTTCACATACTTGTAACTGTAAGTAGTGCTCGCCTTCAATGTCAACTGAATTGAATACACATAACCTGATCCAGTGGCAGTCAATGTGTTACCCGTTGCACCAGGCGACCAGTTACTACCAATTCCAGCATCGGCCTGCAAGTCACCCGCAATGTGAAGACCTTTAGGACCTACCGCTACATTCTGCATGTTTACCCTGAAGGTAACCTTTACAGTCTGCGCAATGGCAACACTCGATAGTGCAACCAACGCAATGAGAGAGTAAATTTTTTTCATCTTATTGTTAATTTTATATTTCCGCCGTAAAGATAAATAAAAAAGTGTCAAAGTGACAATAACCTTTTTCTAAAAAATTTCCACTTTCTTTGTATACGAATGTTCAAATCGATTAAACCCTTACTCCTTATTGCATTACTCGCCGTTATTACTCCCAATGTTGTGGCCAACAACAGAGTTTTACCGCCAAGAAAAAACGTTTACCACGTAGCGCCACCGCATTGGTATGTGGGCTTCCAAAACCCCAATTTGGAAATCATTCTGCATGCGGAAAACATTCAACAATACAAAATATCCCTAGTTCCCTATTCCGGGGTTGCCATGGATACCGTTACACCCAGTGCCAACAACGACGTTTGCTATATCCATTTGAGAATCCAACCCAATACCACAGCGGGTGTTCTCACCTTTAACATCGAACCGAAAGAAAAAAGGAGCAAAGCACTCAGCAGTTATTCGCTCAGTTACGAACTCAAGACCAAAAGAACCAAAGAACAACAAGCGGCCGGACTCACGCCCAACGATGTCACCTACCTCATTTTCCCCGACCGGTTTTGCAATGGCGAAAACGACAACGACAATGAGAATATGCAATACCGCGTGAAGGTGGATCGCGGCGGGTTGAAATCAAGACATGGAGGCGACCTTGCTGGCGTAAAATCAAAACTTGATTATCTCAAAGACCTGGGAATTACGGCTTTGTGGTTAAATCCGGTCCAAACGAACGACCAACCCGAGGAGAGTTTTCACGGATACGCCATCACAGACAATTACGAAATCGATCCGCGTTTTGGCAGCAACAAAGAGTATATTGAGCTATGCACTGAAATGAAGCGCAAAGGACTCAAGATGATCATGGACATCATCCCAAATCACATTGGCGACAAACATTGGATGAATCAGTATTACGATACCGGTTGGTTCAACTACAAAGACACCTACGTACAAACCAATTTTCGCGCTCCCACCTTTGCAGACCCCCATGCGGCCCCTTCGGAACGCGCCTTAAACATGGACGGTTGGTTTGTTGCCACGATGCCAGACTACAACCAAAAAAATCCGCATATTGCCACCTATTTAGACCAATTGTACTTGTGGTGGATTGAAGTTGCGAATCTTTCCGGCTATCGAATCGATACCTATCCCTATCCAGACCAAGATTATATGAATCATCTGATGGATGTTTTGCTGTCAGAATACCCTTACCTCACCATTTTTGGCGAAACCTGGGTGAACCATACAACCACCCAAGCAACCTTCGTCAAAAACAACATCAAAGGGTTTGAAAAGAACAAATTGCCCGGGGTGACCGACTTTTCCATGTGCTGGGCATTTCAAGAAGCCTGTTCAAAACCCTTCGGATGGACGGAAGGTTTGAATCGCGTATACATCACCCAAGGGGAGGATTTCTTGTATCAAGATCCTTATAAAAATTGCACATTTTTAGACAATCACGACATTTCTCGATTCTATTCGATCGCCAATGAGGACATCGACGCGTGGAAACGAGGCATCACATTGTTGCTAACGACCAGAGGGTTGCCTTGTATTTACTACGGAACGGAGATTTTGATGACAGGGAAAACGGAAAAATCCGATGCGTATGTTCGATTTGATTTCCCAGGTGGATGGTCCGGCGACCCTGTAAATAAATTCACTCCCAAAGGCCGTACTTCCAAAGAAAATGAGGCTTGGAAATGGCTGCAAACACTCAACAAAGCGAGAGCAACTTACCCAGCACTGGGCATAGGCAAAACCACGCAATACGCTGGTATAAACGGAGTTTACACCTACTTTAGACATACGGAAAACCAACGTTTGATGATAGTTTTAAGTCAGGCCGAATCTACCACAGACATTGCGATGTCGCGCTTTGCCGAAATGACCCAAGGTTATTCCAAGCTAAAAAACATCCAAACGGGGGAAATCACACCGATAAAGGAAAAGTTGACCTTGGCCCCGAAGGGAAGTTATGTATTCGAGTTGATCAAATAGATCAAACCGACATCAAGGCTTTGAATTGAGCCAAGCGACCGTTGAGTTCATCGCGGGTAATGGAAGCCAACTTGGTGGTACCAAATTGCTCTACGCAGAAGCTTGCCATTGCACTACCGTACACGATAGCCATTTTCATCGCTTCAAAATCGGTGCGACCCACACTGGCTAGATAACCGATAAAACCGCCGGCAAACGTATCGCCCGCACCTGTTGGATCAAACACATCTTCCAATGGCAAGGCGGGACAAAAGAAAATCTCATCGCTTCCGCCAAACAACAGAGCACCGTGTTCACCTTTTTTGATAATGAGCGTATGAGGACCCATTGCGCGAATCACACGGGCTGCTTTCACTAGACTATATTCACCGCTCAACTGACGCGCTTCTTCATCGTTGATCGTAAGGACATCCACTTTCGCAAGAACCGCCTTTAGATCGTCCAAAGCGATATCCATCCAGAAATTCATCGTATCCAACACAACCAATTTGGGCTTCTGCGTCAAACGATTCAACGTAGTCATTTGCACTTGTGGACTCAAATTACCCAGCATCACGTATTCCGGTTGTTGCCAACTTTGAGGAACGATGGGATCAAAATCGCCCAAAACATTCAATTCAGTAACCAATGTATCACGCGAATTCATGTCCATATGGTACTTGCCATGCCAGAAAAACGACTTTTCTCCGGCTTTTATTTGCAAACCTTCTACATCAACCCCTCTGCGTTTTAAGTCATCTACAAAGTCGAAATCAAAGTCTTCACCAACCACTGCCACCAACCCCACTTTATCATGCAACAAGGTTGTAGCCAATGAGATATAAGAGGCCGCTCCGCCTACAATTTTACCAGTACTACCAAAGGGAGTGTCGATTGCGTCAAACGCTACAGATCCAATAACAAGAAGGCTCATAAAGATATTTTAAAAAATTTCCACAAAGGTATTGAATTGAAAGTGGTTTCGTACTATTTTTGCATTCCGGTTGAGACAAGGCGATGCATGAAAATGACAACCTTGTTCCAATATAGACTCCTTGATAGCTCAGCCGGTTAGAGCGAGCGGCTGTTAACCGCTAGGTCGTTGGTTCGAGTCCAACTCAGGGAGCAAGAAGCCTCACAGCAATGTGGGGCTTTTTTTATGCCCGATTCTTGGAAACCATCGATCAACGATTAATAGGCGGATACATCGCTGCACGCAAAAATGGACTAAAAGTAGGGCGCAAAACATGTGTCCAAATTAAATCAGATGANNTCTAATGATTTTTGACATTGGAATGTCGCTGATAAACGAAAGCCACATAGATTCTCAATAGGCACAAATACGCATACGTTAATCCTTCAAATTACCACTTTACACTTGATTAGAGCCCTTTTTTGTGATTTGATATTTATATGATTAGTTTCGTATATCATCAAGTTAGCGGCAACCTTTGGAGTGCAACCTTGAAACAGACAAGCATTTAAATGACAATTAAAAGAACAACTAAAAAATAATATGACTAGAACATTCTTTCTAATACTTCTGATTGGACTTTCTACTGGAAATGTAAAAGGACAAGTTTCATTTTCACCAGTTGACGGTAAATTACAAATAAGCAACAATGAATTAATCTACTCAAGCTCTTCAACTGCAGTTAAGTTTCCGTTAAAACGACAAGTTACAGTTTCCCCTCAAAATAATTTTGTGACCATAGACAGTCAGATAATACAAATCATGACATTAAAATATGACGGGTATAAAAAGGACACTACGGGAGAAAATCTTAATAACCAGAAAGAACTGCTTGACGCTTATTCAAAATATGAATTGGAGTATTTTAAGAGTGACTTAGGTGTAGAAATAATAAACCCCAATAGTCAATGGGTTGTGACAAAATCAAAAGGGTGGTTTATTTGGTATTTCAAATTAGGTAAAGTTCCGACACAAGTAGACTCTCAAACCGAAATTCAACTATTTGCAACGACAGTTATTGGAGACAAAGTTTTAATAATTAATGCCTCAATTATGACTGGCGGAAATTTTTCAAAAGTTGCTCTAATTGTAAATGAATTTATGGAAGCACTAACAATAACGAAACAATGAATCTTAACCATCTTTGGGCAAACAGACCAAAATTGAAACGACCAATTTTGATACTATCTATTCTCATCTTGACAGCAGGACTTGGTTATTTTATTTTTGAAATGTCTGGTTTCGCAAACGGTGTGCGACAGGACAGAACTAATAAAATAAAATGGCATCAAGACAATACCCAAATTTACTTTGTGGACTTGCCCGCTGGACTTGACACAATGGAATTTAAAGCATCTATAACACTTGACTTAAATAAACGAATTCATAAAGTAAAGTTTCCAAACGGTGGGACAGAAACGAATGTATTTATTTACGACAGCACTTTTTTAAACACTAATCAAAGTAACACACTACTAAAAATAAAACCTTTAACAAAAGGTGACTTTACATACGAACAAGACGTTTTGCTTGACATTACATCATTGCAACGTGGACAATATTATGTTCATTATTTATCTTGTGGTTTAGGTGGGATATTTCCTTTGACAATTAAATAAAATGATGACCGAAGTTGAAGCAAAAAAATAGGTAGCAGACAAGGATTAAAGTCAGTTGGCATTGGACTTCTAATTGCACAGCTCATCATGACTTGGTTTTCATCGGACGCTGGACTGTTAAAGGGATTTTTATGGTTTGTCACTTTTAGTTACAATATAAACTTAATAATTGGAGTTATTATTATGCTTCTTTCTGGACAGCTGTTTGGACAATTAGCTGGAAAAGAGATTTTAATTAAAAAAAGGAACTACAAATGGGTAGGATTTAAAAATGGTATGGCGACACTTTTGACAACGGCATTTCTTGCAAGTTGGACAGGTTTTTTTCAAGAAGGAATTCATAATATAGGAACAACTGACGAGCCGTTTGCAGACTACATTATTAAACCATTATTTGCGGTTTTCTTTTTCGGATTAATTCCAGTTTTATTAGTAGGTTTTTGGTTTGGCAGACAAATTAAAAAACAAGAAAACGTATGACGACAGAAAGAAGCACTGGCTATAACAGCACATTTGCGATAGGCGGGCTTTTCAGCATAAATGTTCATGCGGAGAACGGAATTTTCTGTAAACACAACACTTACTGCGGAGCACAGAGCCCCGCCTATTGCAAATGTGCTGTTATAACCCGTTTTTCTTTTCATAGTCGTTTCGCTTTACTTTCGTCACACTCAAAACATTTCACTTCATACTTTGAATTAAATGTCGTCTTTTCACTCTTAACATAAGCTGTCTTTAAGGCATTTATTGCAATTTCGTCAAAATCATAAGCATTTTGATTTTCTTCCCAAAATTCAGTCAGCTCTACAAAAACTCCTTTGTCGTCATAAACTTCATTTGTTCTGTTGTCGAATGCAGAGATGAAAAGATTACCATTTGTTGCATTAATGTAAATAAGTATTTGTGGCTCGTCCCTAAATTCATCACCATTTATTTCTGCAAACAAGTTTGTAAAGCATTCTGTCAATCCTTCCTCAGAGTTAGATTGAATTTTGTAAGACTTAAAGTCCGATATTCTGTCTGTCCAAGTCATTTCTCTTTTTTGAAATACATTGTTTTATGTCCAATTTTCCTTTACAAAATGTCGTCTTTTAAAATGGGCTATAACTTGTATATATCCAAAACAAACCTTCGCTTAGCCATACAATAATGGGGTGATATGCGAAACTTTATTTCGTTTTATTCTTTTTCCAATTTCAGATATATTTTTAAATTAATTGCTCCCAAAAATAACAATTTACCCCCATTTATTCACATATACCTAATTAGAGATTCACACACCCTCTTCCGCCTTTTCCTCAATAACCCATTTCAGAAGTTTGTATCCTAATCGATACAATACTTCATGCATGAAATTTTATTCATCTTGCTTATTCATATATTTCCACAGTTCAACCACCAATTCATACCCTTCCAAGAAGTCAGAAATCGCCTACTTATAATAAGCCCCAGTTTATATAACAAAATGAGAGTGGTTCCAAGTCAATACAATTGGTTGTTATCTGCACTTATTCCGATATTCGCAATGATACAGGAAACGAAATGCTCAGCTACCTCAAATATGACAATACCACTTGCCATTTTGTTTATGGGTCAATATCTAATAATTTGAATCTAATACAGTTCGCTACAGGGGCTATTAACAAATGGAATCGAATATAACCTAATCGAAAAATCAAATGGAGATTATTGTTATTAATCTTAAAAATAAGTTTTTCACAGTTTTTTTTAAAGCAGAGCATTTTTTAAATGCAATGATGGTAGTTGTATTTTACTTCGTGTTTTTTTTCATAAGTCAAAATAGTTTTTTTTCATTGATTTTATCCATTTTATTCCTTTTCATAATTGAAAAAATCGTCAACACATTAATTCGAAAATACTTTAAGCGCATTGTAATTGGCAATCTCGCATTTTCAGAAGACACAGTTGTTTTATCAAATAAAAACGGAAGTATTAACAGAGTATTTGAAACAGAAAATATTTTAGAAGTACAACTGAAAACAGATAAATACTTATTTAATAAAAATTACCATGCCATAAGAAATACTGGGATCACTTGTGTCTTAATAAAAACCATTGAAGGATCTTTTCAATACACATGTCTGATTGACAATAAAATACAGTATGAGAAAATTTTAGAAATCATCCCCAAATTTAAATACCTTACTCTCTTGAATAAACGCTTGAAGTGACCTCTTCCCTAATAGTTGCACTCACACAAACTCGAGAAAAATGATTTGGCCAATTGTAAGTACTTTGTTTTTTGAACGGGGTTAGATTCGACATTTCAAGCCAATGACCCCTGTAAGGAATTCAAACAAACCTCAACGCCTTCGCCACATCCTCGGGCGTGTCAATGGCAGGGGTTTCATGTTCTGAATAAAAATTATTCATCTCGCCTAGTCATAAATCTCCACAAATCAACCACCATTTCATACCCTTCCAAGAAGTCAAAAATCGCCTGACCTCTCACTTCTGGCGATATCATAATAAAATTGCTAGAACAGCCAGAATCGAACCAACTTCACGATTATTCATCACTTGAATAAAATATAGTTTAAAGTCTCATAAACCCTCAATTCATCCCAAAATCGGTTCGAGAATAGACCACCTTGGGGAGCAAAAAGTAAGTCATCAGAAATGATGGCTTTTTTGTTTATATTTGCTTAAACCGAATTATGTCTAATTCAAAAGTATATTGCAAAACAGACATTCTAAACTCCGTTGCGGAGGCTAAAGATGCATTTGCACAATACGGGGTAAAATCAATAGGATTGTTCGGTTCTTTTGTAAAAGACTCAGTAAATGAAAGTAGCGATGTGGACTTGCTGGTAGATTTCATACCTGAAAAGAAGTCATTCGATAACTTCATGGATTTAGCATTTTATCTTGAAGAATTATTTGGACGAAAAGTAGAAATAGTTACTCCACAATCTCTCAGTAAACACATAGGTCCACATATATTGAAGGAGGTAGAAAATGTCTATCAATCCGGATATTGAGTTAATCAAACATATTCTAGAGGAAACCTCATTCATTTTAAATCATACGGCTGAATTAAGTCGTGAAGACTACTTGTCGGATGAAGTTCTCTGCAGAGCATCCATTAGAAGTCTTGAAATTATTGGCGAAGCAACTAAAAAACTATCAGACGAATTCAAAAAAAATCACCCGGGCATTGAATGGAAAAAGATTGCTGGCACCAGAGACAAATTGATACATGATTATTACGGCATTGACTATGATATTGTTTGGGATATAATCAGTTCGAAAATCAAAG
>DDYM01000040.1:0-1074 GCA_002347985.1 Bacteroidetes bacterium UBA2234 | reverse complement strand
AGGGGAGCCTCAAAAGAAAAAGCCTCACAGAACTGTGAGGCTTTTTTGTTATTTTCAATTTAGATTTATCAATCATGACTACAAACGCTTTTATTTGTTGGAAATTAAAAACCCATTTAGTTAGTGTGATTTTAAAAATAGATTAAATTCCTTCTGCGCATTCGGGTCTTGAAATAAAGAACCATGTCCTTTTTGAGGCACCTCAACAAACTGTCTTTTGCTGCAATTGGTGCAATTCAACACTTCTTGTTTAAAAGCGGGCCAAGAATACAATTGAATCGGCGAATCATCTAAACCCTGAACAAATAAAATATCCGACTTAAATCCATTGGTGAAATTCATCAATGACCTTTGAAAATAGGCATCTGGGTTATCTGTAGTTGAACCGTATTCCTGCCTTAATTTTGTACACTCTACCCCTGATTTAATTTTTCCATCTTCCTCCAATTTACACCTGTAAACTAGATTTAGTGGTCCGGGAGCATTTGCAATTACACCATTGGTTTGGTGCATAGTATTTAATCGAGTTGCAACATAAGCTCCTTGGGAATGTCCCGCCAAAAATATCTTATTTATTTTAATGCCCAATTCGCTACTTGCATTATACTTCAACCATAAAAGCGCAGATTCACACAACTGCACATTGTCGCCCAGCAATATTTTTTCCTGAGGATAAACCACACTAACAATCATCATTGTGGTAGAGTCTAACAATGCCTTAAAACTATCTAAAGTAGTGTTCGCTGCTTCCCCCAAATTACTATCGCTCAAAACAGTCCCATGAAAAACCATAAGCACATCCACGACATCTGAAGCTGGCTTGTCAACAATAATTTCAATTTCTTTTTGATTATAATTAATGGTTTTTGATTGCCTATATGCAATTGGCTTATTCGAAATTACCGGCTCCTGGGATTTGCAAGAATAAAATATGACAAAAATTACTATTAAAAATTTATTCATGATTTAAATCATTAACTTTTTTATATTACAGACAACTTAATGTCAAACAAGTTTAACTCAAACACAAATGAAATCCAATTCAGAGGAGCTATTTTCATTCTTTTTATCAAT
>DDYM01000056.1 GCA_002347985.1 Bacteroidetes bacterium UBA2234 | reverse complement strand
AGCCCATCCAACGGATGCTGCAGCCCCAAATTCGCAACAAAATCTGGAAGGTTTCGTTGATTTTGTTGCGAATTTGGGGCTGCAGCATCCGTTGGATGGGCTTTAACTGCAACTGTGTGGGTTTGTCGAATAGCAATTTGATGGGTGCGATTTTTTCTGGTGCACGGTGTGGGACGGTGATCTGTTTGGCTTCGAGTAGACTTTCGCGAATTTCAGCACTTAGCTCGGGCAACAATTCTTGAATGCCCTCCTCTGTGATTGCGATTTCAATATCGTCGTCCATCAAGTCGTTCCCCGAAATTTCGAAATATCCCATTTGAATCGGGTGCCAATTTTCGCTGTGGATTTGCGCTTTTTTGAAGGCCTTTACCTCCCAATGCGGTCGATCGATGAGGTGGAAAAAATCATTCAAATTGAGCGGCTCGTCAACCACCACCCTTTTTGCCAATATAGCGATATAAAGCAATATTGCGATGTCGGGGCACGGAGTGGTTTCTATTTGTTTTTTCATGTATTTCACACAGACCAGGTGTTCGTTTTGCGGAATATTAAGCATGGCCAGCGGGTCTGAATCAAAAGGGGATGTCATCATTCCAAACGGATGATAATGTCGGGTAGAAAGTACTTGGTCGATATAGTTTCTCAAAAACGGAATCAGTCCTTTGGGCTGAAGCGCTTTTATGGTATTGAAGTCTCCGGAATTGAGCGCTTTCTTGAATCGCGGATGGATGAATAAATCGTTGCTGCTGTCTCTTTCGCGAATCAGAATTTTATTCTCCACGAGATTGTGAATGGCTTGTTGGATGGGGCTGCGTTTGTTGTTAAAGAAATGACGCAGTTTTTTGATGAGGAATTTCTCACTTACTTCCTCTAAATCGGGGTCGGCCGAATTTACCAGTGCGAGCAGGGCTGTTTCAAGGGGATTTAGGTTGATTTGATTGCTGAATTCAATCAATGGCGTAAGTTGAGGCAGCGACTGATTGTTGGAGCTAGTTTCTAGCAGAAGATCGCAAATCAACTCCAGTGTTTCTAGGATTTTGTTGTTTTCTTCCGAATGGGTTTGGGTTGGATTGTTAAGAAAATTATCAGACATAGCCATTCAAGATACGGCGATTTGTTGCTGATTTTTAGGGGTCGCATCGACAAAAGAAATCCACAAAAATGGTTGACAAGCGGAAATATTGGCAGTTCAATTTTATTGTTGTCAATTATTTTATGAAGTAAAAAAGATTGTGGTAAAAATAAAAAGGGGGGGCTGNNCCCCCCCTTTTTATTTTTTATGAAATCAACAACTCAAAGGTGTTAATGAAAAATCCTAAATCGATGTTATTTATTTTTCATTGAGATAGGTAAGCTCGGGCTTTGTAGCCATTTGCTTAAGGATTCAACCAATCCATAGACATAGTTATACACGGCAAGATTTACATACACTACTGCCAATCCTAGGATTACATTAACATACGCGCCACCCACCAATAATAAATCACTTCGATTCCAAAGCATATCGCCATTGAATGTTGCAGCATCTGCTAATTTAAATGACGTGACATTTGCGATTACCGCGCTTATGAAATCCATACGCAATGCAGATAATAGTGCATTCAATCCGTCCATCGGCAATGCTGAAACCCAACCAACAACTCCCAACATAGAAGAATTCATGCATATACAATAGAGATTGTTGTCAAAAAGGAAGGACAAACTGAAACATGCAGCGCATGCGAGCCCTGTAACTGCCGCAATTTCTCCAAGCATCAATAGATTGGTAGTTACAAAATCTTTAAACATGAATCCAACCATCCCATTGTGTGACTCTCCTAGGCTTTCTCCCCGGGATCTGATGATGTGTGCGATTGGAAAAGCAGAGTACATCATCAACAACGTTGTTAAAATACTACCAGCTTTTGCGAGTCCTGATGCATCTGACCCCATAAAATCATAAGCTCCCAAAATGATAGTTACTTCCATGGAAAGTAGGACTAAAAGAGAAATGAGTTGGTAAATTGCCGCAGTGTAAGAACGAATTCCACCTTGGGAGTCAAAGTTTGTAACTGCAGAATTCAATTCCGCGTTCATGATTTTCTGATTCACCATTCCTGGAAAATCGAGCATTGTTTGGTAAATTTTTTTCATAGATATATAGATTAGCAATTCCAAATAAATCATTAGTTTATAAAAAATCAATAGATTTAAAAAAGAAGCTTATGAATTATCCACAAAAATCATTTTTTAATGAAAAAATGTTAATAACTACGAATATTATGCTCTTATTTATGTGTGCTAAATAAGTAATATATACTCATTTGCAAATATTAAATGGATTTAATACTTTTTATCGAATCAATTGGATCGACCCTGAAACGGTTTTTTCTGGCATGGCTGGGAACTGGTATTTCAGTTGATAGAAATAGGTTGCGGCAGGACATTCGGCGCCTGTATTGTTCACCTTGCCATTCCAATTTTCATTGGGTGTATTGGTTTGGAAAATCAATTCTCCCCAACGGTTCATGATTGTAAGTTCAAAATTGACGAGGCCAGCGGAAGGGACTCTGAATTCATCATTAAACCCATCCTGAACACCGGGAGTAAAGACGTTCGCCAAGTAAATGTAGAAATCGTGATTGATTTTTGCGCAGAAGGTATCGTTGCATTTCGGTAGGTCTGTTTCGGCGATGACGCAAGCCCAATCTATGCCCGGACCGATGTATTTTTTGCAAAAATGCTGTAGGTCTCCTGTTGTGTCCGAATTCGTAAAACCTCCTTGCTTTCCATACCAAGACCACTTTAATTTCTTAGCATTGATACTGGTATTGGTAAAGCAGAACTCAGGAGCGGCGCTGGAGTCTACCGTGAATTTTGCCTTCGCTTTGGCGGTGATATCGATAACGATAGAATCTCGCAACAAGGGATGTTTGCTGTTGGCGATAAGATAAATCACCCATCTACCTGAAGTGGCATTTGGGAAAACTTGACCGAAGGTTTTGATTGTGTCGATTCGATTGATTTTCCCCCGCATCGGGTCGCTCACAGACCAATAATAACCAGTAATTCCCTGGATTTTTCCTTTCAGTGCAAAAGTGTCGGGCGCGCAAATTTTATTCTTTGCTGTGCCGGCATCCAAATCAATCACGATTGGCTTACAAAGGGTGTCGTTGCACTTGGAATCGTTTTGATTGGTGGCGATCAGACAAACGTAACGACTTCCGAGGGTGAAGTAGTCCTTACAAACATCGCCTTTGGGGTAGATAGTGTCTTGACCAAATGATTTTGGCGATCCCGTTTTGATGTTGTTTTTGCTATTGAACGACCATCTCAGTTGGCTCGCGTTGCTGCTTTTGTCGGTGAAGCAAAATAGGGGTGCTTGAGAGCTATCGACATCGAAGTTGGCTTTGGTAGATGAGCCAATGGTAAATGAGACGCTGTCGATGGCCACGCCTCCACAGGCTTTATATCCTTTTAGGTAAAGGGTGATTTTGCCCGATGTTGATGGGTAGAACTTTGGCGTTGCGCTGAGGGTATCTGAGAATTTTCCTGCATTGGGATTGGCGGCAACCCATTTGAAGCACGGGTAATTGATGACTTTTCCATTGAGCTGGACGGATGTTGTTGCGCAACCACTTACGGGGACCGTTCCTGCATCTATCGAACTGGGGTCGACAGGGATTTTGCATCCATAATTCGTGTAGGTCGCGATTCCATTGAAGGTGAAGTTTACGGTAGCTCCGTCTTCGGCACCAAGAGTTCCATTTTGCTTTCGCAGCGAATCAATATGATAGATGACGGTATCGGAGGCGGTTCCATTTCTGAGGATAAAGGTTCGGGTTGCCGCGGCGCCGAAATTGGCGAAATGTCCTGCTGTATTTCCGGATTTTTGAACGGCAACATAAAGGGTATCGTTTAGACCGTCAAAACTCTGAGCGAGTTCATTCCAAGATTCGCTGGTGATGATAAGCAATTGAGCATTGGCTGGCACTTTGTCGGCGCTATTCAAAGGGATTAGAAGTCCACAATTGCCTGCGTTTTTTATTGATTTGTTGAGGTAGGAAATTTTGGCATTGGTAGTGGTTGTCCAGTTGGTGAGTCCGCGCCAAGGGTTGCTCGTGCTGTTCCAGTTCACCCTACCTGTAATGTAGGTTGGAACAGAGAAATTGGAAATGCTGATGGGGTTGGGGCCGGTAATAAGTCGGACCATTTCATTTTGACCTTCATTGGAGCCATCGCAGGCATCAACCAGGATACTGACGATTTCAAAGGCTTTTTTTGTTGAGGGCCAACCGTTTTTGAATGATTTACAGGGGCTTTGGGCTGAAGCGGTTTTTATCAGTAAAATAGCAAATAGAACGAGTAAACGAGTAATGATTAAAGTCCTATTTTTTATATGCATTCCTTTGATTGCCTTTGTTTTACAGTTTGAAATCCCGCCAAAGGTGCAAATTTAAACAAATGATTTGAGAACCAATCATGGATTNNAATCCATGATTGGTTCTCAAATTCTATCATATTTATAGAATTCCTCAATGACCTTGTGAAAAGACCCAAGGTTATTCAAAAATCAACGGCAATACCTGCTGTCCTTCCTTTGCGGTGATTTTTAAATACCAAACTCCGGCTGAAACTTGTACGTTGAAGTCTTGTTGTTTGAGTTCACGCATCGACCAAGTCTGTCCAATTTGTCCTTGAATGTTTACCAGTGAAATGTTTACATCATGCAGAGGTGTTAAACAATTTAGCGCAAAAGCACCGCTACTTGGATTGGGTGTCAATTTTAATAAGCTCGCAGGGATTTCTTTTAAGCCGTTGACAGCAAAATTGATACAAGCAGATGTGTCGGTACAGTTATTTTCGGTAACTGACAACGCGAATTTCCCATCTTGCGACGGTGTGAAATCTTTGTTGGTAGCACCAGCAATTTTAGCCATGCTATTGTTGCAATCCAACCACTGGAAGGTAGCGGCTGAATTCGTTGTGGTAGCAGACAAAGTGTTTACACTTCGGGTTGTTCCCACATTGGCATTGTTGATTGTTACATTGATCGTGTATTCAATACTATCGCATCCTTTGTATCCTTTGATATAATCTTTCACGGTTTTACTGGTAGTAATGACTTGAACGCCGGACGGTACAGTATAACTCCTACAAGCCACCGGAGATAACTGGAGCTTAGTGGCTTGCGTCATTTTAAGATTGATGGTGATAAAACTATCACAACCGGCTTTGTTTGAGCTGAATAGTGTGTCGTAATAGGTTCCCGATGCGGTATAAGTGTATTTGCCAGATGGGCTTTTGTAAGTATTACATGCAGTTGGAGAGATTGTACCATAAGTGGCCGCAGAAACTACATTGTATTCGATGGCACTGTCGCAACCGGCTACATTCTGAATTGTGTCGTGATAAATTCCGGGCTTCTTGAATACCAAGCTGCTGTTGGTTGGGCAAATGATAAACTTACAGAGTTTCAATGTCCGTTTTGCCGTACTTGGCTGGCGGATGGTTACCACGTGGAAATCGAAGCTATCGCAGCCCAAATAGGTTTTGAATTTGTCTACATAGGTTCCACTTTTGGTAACGGTTGTACCGTTCGATAATTTCGCTTGGATACATTCGTTGTAATAAATGAAGTTGGTGTCTTTGTTTCCGATGGTAACGAAATAGGCGATGGAACTATCGCAGCCAGCTTTGTTAAAAATAGTCACTTTATAGGTTCCAGATTTGCGGTAAACTGCGCCATTGATAGGGTTTACAAATGAGTCGCACGCCGTTACTTTAGTGCCTGAACTCGAGGGTTGATTGATCGTTAGGTTGATTGTCATTACCGAATCGCACCCCCTCCAAGACTTGATTGTATCTTGATAAATTCCAGATTTAGTTACTGTTTTTTTCTTGGATGGAAGCACGTATTTAGAACATCTCGAAATGCTATATTTTGCATAGGCAACCGTGTCGCAATAGGACCTGCCAAGAACAAAGTTTGATGTTGAATCTTGTAATTTAAAACTCGACAAAGTGGATTTATTGCTATTTCCAGAGCCGTCTTTTAGTGTAGTGATACTTGTGTTGTTTTTGTAAGGTACGCCTTCGTCATAACTCAATTGTAACATCAATCCTTTGGTTCCACTTTTATATGTTTTAAACATGCCTTCACGAATTTCTTTGAAGTTTCTGGCATAATTCCAGATTCGAGTTTCTTCTAGGGTTCCACCATAGCCCGTTGCAGGGTCAACCACCCAAACATCGGCGCCCTTGGAAGAATAACTCAGTGAAAAAACTTTCGACATTGAATCTGTGTAAGAGCCATCGACATACAACTTGATCATTGCGCTATCATAAGTTACTGCAAGGTGATGCCAAGCATTTTTTGTAAGCGTTACGCCACTTGTTAAGGTGATGGTTGAACTTCCGTCAAAAAATTGAATATTGACACCGCCTGTGTTTCCCGTTCCAAATCGGTATCCCTTTCCTTGGTGCCAAATAATGGGGGCACAATCGGCGCAGGGGCTTGAATTGAAATTCTTCGCATACATCCATGTCTCTAGTGTGATTTTGGTTGGGCTGAGAATGGTGTTTCCCGTTACCACAACTTGGTCGTTTACCCCGTCAAAATCCAATGCCACCAATTGAGAGAATGCTTGAGTAGCTGATAAAAGGAATACTAAAAATGGTAAAATTCTTTTCATGGTTTAATTCTTATTTTTCAAATGTTACGAAAAAAAATGGAGAATCAAACGAATATGCAAAAAATTGCAGTTGATTGATTGGTAGAAATTTGTGGTCTTATTATTTGACTGATGATTCTTTACTTTTAATGATGGAAATTTATCTTTATTGGTTTGAAATAGGAATGGAGTTATCTAAATAGAAGGTTCAGTCGGGTTGTAGTTTTTTTGTGTTTACGGATTATCGCAAATATTAAACAGGGCAGTTGCGATTTTCCGTTTTGTTGCTCAAGGCATTCGTATTTCATTGCGCGAAGATTGGATGAATTCTCATTCTATCATTTGCTTGCATGAAATCCAAAACAAAAACTCGCGAATCTCTTCAGTTTTTTACCTCCTCAAGAAAGGTGATTCGTCTGTTCCCGGAAAATGTACGGGAGTGGATGTTGAAGACGGGCGGTGAAATTGGTGATTTTCGTGTCATTCAGAGAACCGCAAATGCCATTGAGATCCAAATAAAAGTGATTCGAGGTCATCGAAAGGAAATTGAAAAGAAATTGTGGCAGGTTGTTCTTCAATTTTCCATCCAGCATGAATTGGACATGTGTTTGGATGTGTATTTTTCCGACCTACATCAATCTACAAGGGATGGAAAGGGCGAAGTAGCATATCAGCCCCTCGGAATGAAAAAGTGATGAGTGGGTTTTGCGCTTGTTTTAAAACACTTTGCAAATTATCGGTTAGTCAATGACAAGAAGTCGTTGGTTATTTTCAATTACATCGTTGCTTGAAATACGGATGAAATACAATCCGGGCTTCAGATTGATTGGCAAATCATAGGATTCGGCGGCGTTGAAAGGGCTTTGATGCACAATCCTGCCTAGGTTGTCAACGACAGTAACTTCACTGGATTTGGCTTCCGTATTCATAGAGCTGATTTCTGCGGAAATTCTGATGCTGGATCCCGTTTTTACTGGGTTTGGGCTCATCAAAAAGGAATTCTTTTCAATCTCTATTGTATTGGTTTTGCACGAAAGTCGATTGACATATTTCCATATTTCATTGTTGAAACCAACCGCCATCGAGGCTGATCCGCTGCCTCCCGGTGCGTTTCCCATTCGAATCAACACAAGTTTTTGACTGGGCACAACGTTGATATACTGTCCATTTTTGCCCCACGCACTGAACATGTCGTTCGGAGCATCTGGGTTTAAACTCCCGTTGAATTTTATTTGAGAACCCGGCGCCATAAATGAACTCTTTCCATTGAGCCAAGTTAGGTAACCATAACTGGGGTTGATTTGCTGACTGCTGTTGGTTTGCTGCTTGAAATACTGGGTGTCAGATAGAATCGTAGTGCCATCCCAAATTCCTTTGTTAAGCAATAAAATGCCAAATCTCGCCATGGATCTTGCGTTTGAATAGAAAACATTGAGATAGCCCGACTTAACAAAGAGGCCTTTGATTCCCACTTTGGTGGTAAATTTCTTGGTTATATAACTATTTAAATTTCCTCCGGTGGCTCCTTCGATTACTTTGTCTAAAAGCGTATAAGGTGCGTTGTGATAGGCCCAGCGATTTCCTGCCGGCGACTTGTATTTTAAACAAGCGGGGTCTGTGCAATCTGAATCGGGAACGCCATCGTCTAAACCAGTTGTCATTGTGAGATGATGCCAAATCTTAATGCTATCTTCTTGAACCGACGACAATGAACTCCATCCTTTGCCAAGGTATTTGTTGCTGGATTCCGTGATTTTGAGTAATCCTTCTTGCTGCGCCAATCCAATCGTGAAACCTGTGAGTGTTTTTCCGGCTGAGGCCCAATACCAAATGCTGTCTTGTGTAAAGTTGCCGAAGTACTTCTCTAGAACGATTTTACCATCCTTTAGAATCAAAAATGCCTTTGTATTTTTTTGGTTGAGGTAGTTGTATAAACTATCGATATTCTCATTGCACCATCCCAATGTGCTTGGCGATGTGGTTTCCCAATTGCCTGTGAGCGGAGGGAAATAACTGGTTTGGGCCTTAGAAATATTACCGATACCTAGGACCATGATGAGGCCGATGAGATGTCGTATTTTGAAGTTGATTTTTTTCATTTTTCACGCAGCGTTATTTCAAAGGTAAATCGAAGTTTTTGAGTAATTTGGACGCAATGAAAAGGTTTGGGTTAAAAGTAGCAACAATTTTTCTTTTTGGTGGCTTCAATGGCTTGTCGATTTGTGCGCAACCAGCCGCGGATGTTGATTCAGGATTTGTTCTTACGGCCGAAATGGTTGAAAGCATGCGGGCCTATAATGCATTGAATTCGCCCAGGAATATTCTCATAGCAGATGCATCGAATCCTGCAGATTTATCGGGGCTAACATCGTCCCTTCAAAATAAAATCCCAACTGACTACAATGAGGACAGTGCCATGATCAAGGCATTGTTTGATTTGGCATTGACAGACGGACATGCCTACAAAAGATTGGGAGAATTGTGTAAAGGGGTGGGTTCCCGCTTGAGTGGATCGGATAATGCGGAAAAGGGTATCGCATGGGCGGTACAAATGCTAAAATCCTATCAATTTGATACTGTGTTTACCCAGCCAGTCATGGTACCTCGATGGGAAAGAGGAGAAATCGAATCGGTGAAATTGTATTCAAAAGTGCTAACGAATCATCTGAAATCGGGAAAGCAAAGTCCTGATTACGACTGCGAAGCTTTTGTAGAGGCCAATCCCAAACCGCAAAGATTTTATTCTTTGAACGCCTGTGCATTGGGTGGTTCTGTGGGCGGTCATGTTTCCGGAGCTGTGATTGTTGTGAATAGCAATCGTGCCTTGGATAGTTTGGGTAAAGCGGGTCAATTGCGTGGCAAAATCGTGCTGCTAAACCGGGCCTTTGACGAAACCCTTTTGAATACCTTTCAGGCCTATGGCGGTTGCGTAAGTCAGCGAGTGAATGGCGCTGTTCCTTGTTCTCAATACGGAGCTTTGGCGGTTTTGGTTAGGAGTATGAGCAATCGATGTGATTTGCATCCTCACACGGGTGTTACACATTATGTGGACACGGTGACAAAAATTCCAATGATTGCTGTGGCTACTGCGGTGGCGGATTTGTTGGAGGATATTTGCGCGGTCGACCCAAATCATCGGGTTGAAATTGAGTTGAATTGTAGAACGCTGCCGGATCGGTTGAGCGCCAATGTGATTGCCAGCAGCATGGGTCAAGTGTATCCCGACAAAATCATCGATTTTGGAGGGCATTTCGACAGTTGGGATGAGGGGGAAGGAGCGCACGATGATGGGGCTGGATGTATGCATGCTTTTGAGGCGCTGCGATTATTGAAGGCTTTGGGTTATACGCCACGTCATACTTTGCGATGCGTATTTTGGATCAACGAGGAGAATGGGTTGAGGGGTGGCACCGAATATGCGCGATTGGCTGCGGAAAAAGGTGAAAACCACATTGCGGCATTGGAAAGTGATCGCGGTGGATTTGTCCCCCGTGGATTTGGAGTGGATTCTGCGATTATGCCTGGGGTAAAAAAGTATCAAAAAATATTGGATGCCTATGGGATCGGTACGATTGAAAAAGGCGGGGGTGGAGCGGATATTGGTCCACTGAAAAAGGTCAACCCCAACACCGCATTCGTGAGTTTTATCCCGGATTCACAGCGATATTTTGATGTGCATCACGCCGAAACCGATGTGTTTGAAAATGTAAATAAAAGAGAATTGCACCTGGGTGCTGCGGCAGTTGCTGTAATGATTTATATCCTAGATCAGCAAATGAACTAGGGTTTTACGTAGAATGTTGCCTTTTTTGAACTTTGATTGCCCGAGTGATCTGATGCGGTAATGGTGAGTTCTAGTGGCGTAACTGCGCTTATGTTTTGAGGTTTGAAATCTTGCTGAAAATGATACATGGGAGCATCAACATCGCTGCAATTGGAGAAAATGTTGACACCTGCTTGCGTTACATCCACGTTGGCCATGTGAATCTCATCGTTGTCTTTCACATGAATTGCAATCCGAACACTGTCGGTTGTCAATGAGATGGTATCACCCGCTGTGGGTTCCAACAATGTGATTTCGGGACTGCTTTCGTCTTTCTTTTCACAGCTTGTAACGCTAAGTGATGCGACAGCAATCAGTGTGGTAAATAGAAATTTTCCGGTGTTCATGAGCGATTGTATTCCAAATGTATAAATTAAATTTCTTTTTTTTCTGATTTTATCACAGCATCCATTTTTTCGGCAAGTCCTTGGTGCTGAGTCATCAGAATGGTGAGTTTTTTCGATATTTCTCTGATTTCCGCCTCTGCTTTCTCATTGATTTTCAAATCCCATTCCGCTCTTTCGCGGTCTTTTTCTTCTTGACGATTTTGACTCATCATGATGATGGGTGCTTGAATGGAGGCCAAGCAACTCAGTATGAGGTTCAATAAAATAAATGGATAGGGGTCGAATCCTTTGTTGTGAAGTGCGTAAACATTAAATGCAATCCAAATTGCAAGTACCAAAAAGAAAGAGATGATAAAGGTCCAACTGCCGCCAAATTTTGCTATTTGGTCCGCTGCACGCTGACCGAAAGTTAGGGTTTCTTTTTTGTGTTTCACAGGGCTAAGGTAGTTAAAAATCTACTTGAAGGCATAGTTGCGATTTTCCGTAAAAAAGATTTGACGAGTTGTGATTAGCCGTAATTTAAATCATTGATTATGAATCAAATTCGAATATGGATTCAATAATTGGAATCAATAAATATTATGAATATCGATTTATATAGTTTTTTCATGTATGCTGGATTTGTGGGAATCTTATGCATATTAACCGCTGAGATATATACTCAGCGAAAACAACAAAAATCTTTATATGATATAGCTGATACTGTCACCAATATTAGTTGTGGGATGAGTGATAGGCTATTTAGTTTATTTTTCGATGGTGTTCAATATGTTGTTTGGTCTGCGGTGGACGATCGGTTTGGGATATTTGAGATGCCAAGCGGATGGTTGGGTGTTGTTTTATGCCTGGTAATTACTGATTTTGTATGGTATTGGTATCATCGATTAGGTCATGAAGTTAGATTTTTATGGGCAGTTCATAGTCTGCATCATCAAAGTGAAAACTACAATATTTCGGTTGGCTTTAGGATTTCAATTTTTCAGTACTTGGTAAGAACTTGCTTTTGGATTGCGCTACCTATATTGGGCTTTTCTGCCGATGTGATTGTTTTGGTTTTGGTGGGTCATGCCCTTTACCAACTGCTGTTGCATACACAAGTAATACCGAAGTTAGGATTTGTAGAGAAAATTATGGTGACACCAAGTACGCATAGGGTGCACCACGGTGTGAATGACGTTTATTTAGATAAAAATTATGGTGGAATGTTTGTGATTTGGGATCGATTATTTGGGACCTATGAACCAGAGACTGAAGAGGTGAGATACGGAATTACGGACCAAACAGGAACAATGACCATTTTAGGTGCTCATTTGTACGGATTTAGACAGCTTTTATTGCCGTTAAAATATGGAAAACGGGGAAAGGAATTGATAAGTTTTTTACTAAGTCAACCCAGTGATGTTCCTGATTTTTTGGCTGGAAAGACCAAAATTCCTGTGAAACAATTTAAACCCGCAGATTTTCAAAAAAGTTATGTATTGACTCAAGTTGTATTGAGTGCACTTGGATTGTTTTACATGATTTTTTGGTCAAAAGATTGGGAGTCTTCAGTAAAATCTATCTGCGCAATTTTCATTTGCTGGGGAATCTTGAGTGCCAGCATACAATGGCAAAAAAATATTGGGTTGTATTTTTTTCAGGAGGGGATTCGAATAATCTTGTGGGGTTATTTCTTTTATGTAATTAGGAATAATATCCCTGTCCTTTCAATGTATGTAATGATTGCATGTACCTCCGGGATTGCGTTTTTATATTTGAGAAAGTTGAAAAATCGACTTCATGAGGATCCATTTTTCTCCAGGTCTGGCCGTGGGTAGTGCTTGCTGATATTTCCACATTAGGGTCTCCCATTCTTGCACTTTGGGGTTATTCAGATCGTCGATGGCCTTCTGGCTAAAGTCAAATTCGTCTGTTGTCTTCAATATCATTGTGAGTCGGTTTTCGATGCGATAAATGCTGCAATCGAGAATTCCTGACGCTCTAATGCTTTGAATAATTTCTGGCCAAACCGCGCGGTGATGTGCTTCGTATTCAGCAATCAAATGGGGGTCGTTTTTTAAGTCTAAGGCGAGGACAAATTGTTTCATGATTATAGAATTCATCGAATAATCAATTTGATGTTACGGAATTCGCCAAGCCTGAAATTCGTTTTGCGAAAATCGCGACAAAAACAAAGCAAATCACGGGGACGAGATATGCGTATTGGATACTACTTTGGTCTGAAATAAATCCCATACAGAGCGGGAAAATGGCTCCACCTACGATGCTCATAATCAACAACGAGGATGCCATGGGTGGTGATTGCTTAAGTTGGGACAACGACAAACTAAAAATGGTAGGGAACATGATGCTCATGAAGAACTGCAGGAGAATCAAAATCCACATCCCTGAATCGCTCGCAAAGAGTGCAACAAAGGAACAGAGAGCGATACAAATGATAGCGTAAGTAAACAAAAGTTTGGCAGGGGACACGTATCGCATCAATAGGGTTCCCATGAATCGGCCGGACATGAATAAAAGCAATCCGAACGACAAAGCGGTAGCGGCAACGGACTCTTGGATATGACTGTAAGTGGTTGCATATCGAATGAAAAAGCTACCCACACCCACTTGCGCGCCAACATAGCAGAATTGGGCGATGAGGCCGAGATTGAATTGGGGTGTGATTAACAAGGCTTTGATCTGCTGTAACCAATGTAAATCGGGCTGAAGGTAGGGTTCGGTGGGGTTGAGGAAGTTCGATTTGCCGTTTGAAGCATCCGTTCTTGTGTCATTGGTCTCGTTATTTGATGCAATTTCAGGCAATTTGATCCAGCCTTGCCTAAAAGCATCGCCGAGAAAAACTGTGATTGCTGCAATAAATAGATAGGGGTTGATGAGTTTTTCGGCTTGTTCTGCCAATGCTTCTGCGGTGCTGGTCTGTGCGGAATGGCTGAGAATGGCATCCGCATTTTTGTTGTGATTTGGGAAAAGAATCATCCCCCCTACGAAAACGGAAATCGCGGCTCCAAGTCCGTTGAAAGATTGGGCTAGATTGAGTCGTGTTGTTGCTGTTTCAGGCTTTCCCAAAAGCGTTACCAGTGGATTTGCTGCTGTTTCAAGAAAGGTAAGTCCGGCGGCCATGGTGAACAATCCGCAGAGTGCAGAATAAAATTCTTGTTGAGAACCGAAGATCCCAACCATTAACGCGCCTACGCCAAATAGCATCAAACCAACGGTTATTGCTTTGTTGTAGCCATATCTTTTGATATAAGCCCCAGCTGGGAGCGCCATGATGAAGTATCCAATATAGAAGGCGGAATCCACGAGCGCTGATTGCAGGTCGGATAGCTCGCAAACTTTTTTTAGGTGGGGGATAAGCAGGGGGTTGAGATTGTGGGCGATGGCCCAGAGGAAAAAGAGAGAATAGATATAGCGCATCGTGGATTGTATTGGATATTTGGGTGGAGAAAGGGTTGAAGGGGGTGATTGATATGTAATGGGGATTTTGAGTGTGATTTTTTAAGGGAGCAATTTTATTTTTTAGTTTGGAGCTCGTCGGATTTTTATTTGGATGGTTTCGGGGATGGGCTCTTCTGAGAAAAAGACGAGGTATCCACCGCCACCGGCACCGGAAAGTTTGTGTCCGAGAATCATTGGAAAATCTTTGTAACAGTTGTCGATGGTTTTATTGATGCTGGACGAAGTCATATTGGGAAACATTTGGATTTGGGCTTCAAATGATGCTGTCATCGCTTTTCCCATTGCTATGGCGTCTTTTGATGTCGCTGCGAGGAACAGGTTTTCGGCAGCGGCGGCCAAGGCCGCCGCTGCCGCCC
>DDYM01000022.1:71034-72124 GCA_002347985.1 Bacteroidetes bacterium UBA2234 | reverse complement strand
TGGCATCGTCAAAAATATCTGTAAAATTGGTATAGGCCGGTTTATTGTCAACCCCAATGGTTGCATTTGAATATTCACTGGCGACAGGCCATTGAGAATCATCAAAATTCTTATCCATCCAATTGACCGGCATCGCCCAATGCAAAGCATAATAAGCAGTTCCGTCTTTGGAATCAGCGGTTGAACATGCGGATGTAGAACGCAATTGACCTGTTTCAGTGGGACAACTCAAATCCACAATTGGCGCGGTGTAAAACGTTTGCGCCTTCCACGACTTATCTGTTTTTCCAATGATCTTCCCCGATGCATTTTTGAAAATTGCCACCATACCCCCATCGCCGGGATGATAGGCAAATCCACCATTTAATTCCGAACCCAAACCCAAATTCTCCTCCCAATCAACCAACAACATGGCAACAGTAAATGGCTGCTTCACTTTAAATCGAACAAGGCTAGAATTAAACTGTGTAAATGGGACTTTGTCTTTGCCAATCGCAACGCCATTGACGTACATCTCAAAATAGTTGTCGGCGAAAATATAAGCGGTCACCACCTCGCCATCTGCATCCAAGGTAATTATATCCGACCCATTCAATGCAGAAATTGCCTCCGTCGCAGTTTTATAATTATTACCATCGCAAGCATTGTTCAAATCAGAAGCCCAAGGAAAACTGGTATTCGAGAATTGCGTTTCTGCAGGTACCGTCCATGATTTGTTATCCGTTGATTTCACTGTACCGACTCCTGCGATTCTCCCACCTGTACAACTGTATAAGTTTGATGTGACTGTGGTTGCCTTACCCTGACTTACCGAAGCCGTCCCCTTGTACTGCGCCATGAGAATGGATGGAAAATGAAATCCCAACAACAAGTAAATTAACGTTTTGGAACGTGTGGCAAAAACTGTTCTTTGGAGCGGGGCAACTAGAGAAAGCATAGACCTTAGACAACAAATTGGGCTCATCGTTTAATTTGATCGAATATGAATAAAACAACCGATGCTCGAAGTACTGACAACCTTCACTTTTTTGTGCTTTAGCACCGATTTTACAGCATCTTCAACATACCGATGCTTTACTGCCGATGGATC
>DDYM01000022.1:68447-70997 GCA_002347985.1 Bacteroidetes bacterium UBA2234 | reverse complement strand
ACAAAGGCATGGGGTGTTTTTTGCGCCCCAAAATCTTGAACCACCGTTTGCTCTGCATCAAACAAATAGGGAAATTCAAACCCCTGTTGCTGGGCTACTTTCTGCATCTCTAAAAAACCATCCTCCTCAAACAACACAGTATCGGTGCTGCTTATTGCCAACAATGGAATCCCCTTGGGTGCATACTTTCGATGCAATTCATTCATCCTTTCTGGGTACAATTTAGCAAATGGACAGTGATTGCAGGTAAAAACAACGATCATTCCCTTGGCTTCTGGAAAGGTTGACATGCCTATAAACTCGCCAGAAACACTCTTCAACAGAAAAGGCTGAACGACCTGTAACGGCTTAGTAACAATTGAATCCGATGCTACATCACTTGCCTTCGCGAAACCCACGAACCAAAAATTCAAGGCGATAACAACACCAATTACACTCCGATACCCCATGTGACTTCGTTTACCCAATAGCCCTTTCCATCGATCCACCAGAGCTGAAACGACAAAACATACTTTAACTTTTTATATTTCACTGTGTAATCGTATTTGGTGATCCCGTCTCCAGCCACACTCATCGTGATTTTTGGTCGGGCAACCACTTCCGCCATTTTAAAATTCACCTTGCTACGCTTCATGCCTAGCTGCGTTTTCAAAAGCGATTTCTTAAAGTGAAACTGATACGTGAGCCAATTCCCCTCAACCACTTTCTGAAATGTTGCGGTATCATGCGATCGCCATTGATCGATAAAAACCTGTTTGGGCAAATACCCATTCACCATCGATGGGCGTTTCATCAGCAACCAAGCAATCAAGGTATCCAACGCCTGCTCTTTGGTTTCAAAAGCAAAATATACCGCATTGGAATCACGCTTGGTATGAAACAAATTTCCCACCGCATCCGAAACTTCCGTCCCCATTTTTTTCAAAATCGAGGTATCTTGGTTGATGCGATGCGATGCGCCAGCACTGTCGGTTTGGGCATAATTCGGAAGAATCGTCACAATTGTGATGAGAATTAGCATTCCGAGACGACCTTTGAAAAACGATTTCATCGTATAGTAACAAAGTTAAGGAAGCCCAAGCAGAAATGACCCAATTGCCGCCATCAAACCACAATTCAATGCAAAACGAACCCAACGCACTCATTCACGCCAGTAGCCCTTATCTGCTTCAGCACGCCTACAATCCGGTGGCTTGGGAGGAATGGAGCGACCGAACCTGGCAGCGGGCAAAATCGGAAAACAAATTGGTTTTGGTGAGCATCGGCTACAGTACCTGTCATTGGTGTCACGTAATGGAGCACGAGAGTTTTGAAGACTTTGAAACCGCCGAAATCATGAACCACCATTTGATAAGTATCAAGGTGGATCGAGAGGAAAGGCCAGACATCGACATGGTGTATATGGATGCATGCCAACTCATGACAGGCCGCGGGGGTTGGCCCTTAAACGCCATTTGTCTTCCCAACGGACAGCCGATTTATGCGGGGACTTATTTCCCAAAACATCAGTGGCAGCAGATCATCGAACAATTGGCGAAGGTGTATCGGGAAGAGCCGGAAAAGGCCCATGATTATGCGGGTAAGATTCAAGAAAAATTGGATGCGTTGAATCGCTGGGATTCTGAGACGTCGGCCCCTTTGCACCGCGCGCAGTTGTTGGAACAATTCACAACCCTTGCTGAAAATTTGGATTGGGTGGAAGGCGGACCCAATCGGGCGCCCAAATTCCCATTGCCCGGCCAGTACGAATACATCTTGGATTACCACCTGCTCACCGGCGATGAAAGTGCCAAGGATTTCCTGCATTTGAGCTTAATAAAAATGAGCAATGGCGGCATTTACGATACGATTCGTGGTGGTTTTTGTCGATATAGCACAGACGCCCAATGGTTTGCGCCGCATTTTGAGAAGATGCTATACGACAATGCGCAGTTGATTTCATTGTATGCTCGGGCATTTGCATGGTGCGATGCGCCGTTGTACAAACAAATTGTAGAGGAGTGTATTCATTTTTGCGAAGAAGAACTTGGGTTGAAGGGTGGCCACGCGGTGGAGGATGGTCAAGTGTTGAAGGGTGATCAAGCGTTGAAGGGTGGCCCCGAGCGGAGCGAGGGGCACAACCAAACCCACGCCGGTTACGGAAGCGCCCTTGATGCCGATTCTGAAGGCATGGAAGGCAAGTTTTACGTCTTTACCCGCGAAGAACTGCTCACCATCCTCAGCGACGAAGAATTCGCCCTGGCCGAAATCCAATTCAACATCCAAAAAGATGGCAACTGGGAACATGGCTACAATATCCTGCATCAACCCCTGGCGCCGTTGCAAGTGCTAGAAAAATCAGGACTCACCGCCGCCGAGTATCACCCACGATTGCTCAGCATCAAACAAAAAATCAAACGCTACCAAGACAGTCGGATACGTCCAAGCTTCGACGATAAAGCGATCTGCAGCTGGAATGCCCTATACCTCAAAGCCTTAGCCAATGCCGCACTGTTCCTGCAAAACCCTAACTACAGCGAGAAAGCGACAGCCCTGGCCGATTGGATGTGG
>DDYM01000022.1:49827-68410 GCA_002347985.1 Bacteroidetes bacterium UBA2234 | reverse complement strand
AAATCCATCGAGCTATTTTACAATCCCCAAACCCAACAATTGGCCTTTACACCGCGCAATGGCGAGGAATTGATTGTGAGAAAAAGTGATTTAAACGACGATGTGATTGCTTCCCCCAATTCCGTGCTGGCCCACTGCCTATTTCAGATTGGAACAATGAAATCAAATTTCGAATACATTGAACTATCGAAAATCCTGCTCAATCAGGTCACCAAGTCAATGATTCAAAACCCCGGCTGGTATTTCAATTGGTCGAAACTCGCGCAAGCCATCACCCTCGGCGGCTGCCACATCAAATTGGAACGCAACGCGAACAACCCACAGGAAGAATGGACATCGGCGGAGACGCTAGAAATTGCGAAGCACCTTCCCAGCTGGACAACCATCGAATTCAAAAATGGGACGCAGAAAAAGCAAATCGAAGTATGCGCAAATCAGACCTGTTTTGCACCAGTTGCGCAAATCAACCAAGCCCTAGAAATCGCCTTAGACAACTGTAGTTTGCAGTAAAATTTGATGCATCAAATTGCATCAATCCAAATTAGAATTACTGAACAATCAATCGTGAAACGCCCTCGCCTTGTGGAGTTTTCACGCGAACCAAGTATGTTCCAGACGAAATTCCAGTTAAATCGATGGTAGATTCTGAACCGTTGTTTTTAACAACACGACCCATCAGATCCAAAACGGTCACTGACTGTAAGATGGCATCAATTTGAATATGGGCTTGACCCGCTGCAGGATTGGGATATAATACAAATGGAACAGCCTGATTTATACTTTGCGTTGAGGCCCGTACATCCCACACTTTTTGCTCTATGGCAGAGATGATACCTGAGCCAAAATTTCCATTGTTCACCGTCTCACTGATTCCCGCGCTCCAGTCGTCCGCAGCAAAACCCACCACACTATAATCTGCCGGTTTGTAGCGAGCTTTCACCGCGCCATAAGGACCAAAATCTGCGGTATTGGGGATCCCCAAACTCAAAATTGTATCCGGAACCGTTAATGTAAAATCATAGGAAATGGTAGAGCCCGAAGCGATTATTTCATCCACAGTGCCAAATCCATTTTTACCGTGTTTCCCGCCGGCTACATTCCAAATCACATTGTCGTGATGATACCCCGACAACGTCTTGTTCTTTTTAAAAAATATTGAATTCGAATCCAATGTCGCCGTTACATCCACCCGTTGATCCCAGCCAGAACCCAATCCACGAACATCCCTTTCTTTCAACATCACCCCCAATCGCAAGGTAGACTTGGCATGGTAATCCGCCATCGTTGCCGTAATCTTACCCGTGATTTTACCGGTGGCTTGATTAAATTGCATCGACTCAAATTTCATGTTTACCCATTGGTAATTGATTTTGGCTTGAACGCCAATCTGCTTGGCCAAATCAGCGGGCTTCACCCCTTGTGCAATGGGATTGTATTCGCGATTTATGATCAAAAAAGGCAAGGAATCAAACACCCCAGGGGCTTGCGGATTGTTCATATAATCGTTCACGTGATGCTCCACGATAATATTCATTGAATTCTCATTCAACTTCATAGAATCGATATAATTGCGGAGAATCGGACAAGTCGGACACCATGTTGCCGTGTAAAACTCTATCAACAATGGCCCTTTCGTGATTTGATATTGATTTTGACAGATGTACTTAAAATTGGTAGTGCAAGTATCATTGGATGGATTTTCATCCGAAGCACCCGACGACAACGAAGTCCAGGCCTTGATTTTGACAAAATCCCCTGCCGTTGTATTTCTCAGAATTGAAGGCACCAACAAGCCCGTACGATAATCCTGCGTTGATAACACAGACAGATCGTATTTTATTGGTGTCTCATTGTTGATTTGAACGTAAATCGCGTGATTATCGGTCGCTGCCACATCGCCATGAAACGTGTAAAGCAATTGCAGTGGCAAGTAAGAGTTGCTTCCGGCCTTGACATAATAAGTGCCATTTCGGTTGCTATTGTAACCGCGCGACAAAGAAGCATCGGTAGACTTCACCTTACCCGGGGCAAAAGTATAGAACGAATTGTTGGTAAACGATTTGTCTTTCAGTTGATGACCATTATACGCATCATCCAAGGTTGAAATAGAATATGATTCAAATGGGCCCAAGTGAATGCCCATCGCATTTTTCAACTTCACAGGAACTGAATCTTTGTACCACGCAAACTCCGAACCCCAAGCCATCTGCACCAAATGAATGTGGTTGGTCCCTTCGTCAAAAACCACCGCATGATAGGAATAAGTTCCATATTTATCTGAGGTATCCGCTGCTACACTAAACGACTGAAACTTCACCCAATACTGTCGATGCGGGGCCGACCCAAACACTTTTGTTACGATGCGATCGTTTTCGCCTTTGGCCAATATCCCACCGATTACAATGGATTGATTGGGCAAATTCGGGCTCGTAACATCAGAAACAACCTTATCTACTGCAGGGAATCCCGTCCAATCAAAGGCCACAACCCCGTTCTTGGTAGCGCGAAATAAATTCTTGTTAGCCCCTTTCAGTTGAAATGGAAAAGGGATTGAATCCACCAGTGCATAGCCCTTATTCAGCGTGTCCCAATTGATTCGTTTCCAACCCGCTCCTTCCGAAGCATCGTCCATCTCGGTATTCAGATATCCAGGATTGATGCTTTGATACTTTTGGGCATCGTTGCGCTTGACATCGTAAATATGATAGGATTGGGCTTGGACAAAGCCAAAACTGCAAAATAGGACAGCAATTGTGAGGAGAGTACGCTTCATGAAAAATTCTAGTTTTCTAAATGTTTTGCAAATTCTACGAATAGAAAGAGCCAATAAAAGGGTTAAAACTTGATGATTTACAGGGCTTTCACCTCGTTCACCAACTTCTGCAAACTCGCTTTGGCGTCACCAAACAACATACCGCACTTGGGATGGAAGAACAGTTCGTTTTCGATACCCGCATAACCGGCTTTCATACTTCTTTTCAGTACGATGATCTGCTTGGCTTGATCTACATCCAAAATCGGCATGCCGTAAATGGGGCTGGTTGGATCGGTTTTCGCCGCGGGATTTACCACGTCGTTCGCACCCACCACCAAAACCACATCGGTTGTTGCGAATTCTGGATTGATATGTTCCATCTCGATGAGTTTGTCGTAGTCCACATTTGATTCTGCCAACAAAACGTTCATATGACCTGGCATACGACCCGCCACCGGGTGAATGGCATATTTCACATCAACGCCTTCGGCTTCCAACAAATTCTCCAATTCGTGACAAACGTGCTGGGCCTGGGCCACTGCCAAACCGTAACCAGGTACGATGATAACTTTGGATGCATATTTCATCATGATCGCAACGTCGGTTGCTTGAACCTCTCTTACGCTACCACCCGAAGCGCTGGTTGAACTTCCGCCTCCATTGCCACCTGCCATACCAATCAATACATTCATCAACGAACGATTCATCGCTTTGCACATCACCACCGTAAGGATGGTTCCGGCTGAACCTACCAATACACCGCCCATCAACATCACCTTGTTTTGGTACAAGAAACCACCACAAGCCGCAGCTACACCGGTGAAAGAGTTCAACAATGAAATCACAACAGGCATATCCGCTCCGCCAATTGGGAAAACGAACAACAAGCCATAAACAACTGCCAAACCTATCGTCACGAAGAAGTACAGAGAAGAATGCGACGCATTGAATTCTCCGTAGTTAATATAAGCAACACCCAAAATCGCAACCAAAACCACCGCATTGATGATCTGCTGAGAAGGGAATCGGAAATCTCCAATGCTACCATTCAACTTGCCCCAAGCCACAATCGAACCCACAAAAGAAATGGTTCCGATAATTAGACCTGCCATAATTGGAATATACATTCCCATGGGCAAAGCCGCTGCCTGACCCATCGCTTCAGGATTGTCAACAGTATGCAACAGATGTCGCCATTCGATGATCGAAATCAATGCTGCGCTCAAACCTCCCATACCATTAAACAAACTCACCATTTCTGGCATCGCTGTCATTTGCACACGCTTGGCCATCAACGTTCCAATCACCGTTCCAGCAACAATTGCCGCAACGATATATTGCAAATTGCTAATTACATGGAAGCCTTTGGATGTAAAGAACAGGGCCGCTATCACGGCTATGGCCATACCAAATGCAGCCACCAAGTTTCCTTTGCGGGCGCTATCGGGCTGACCCATCATTTTCAAACCTACCACAAAGCTCACTGAGCCAACTAGGTAGCCAATTTCCATATATGGCATCATGATTCTTTTTCTCCTTTCGGTTTCTTTTTAAACATCTCTAACATTCGGTCAGTTACTACAAACCCACCAATTACATTTAAAGTACCCACGAAAACTGCCAAGGTTCCAAAAACCAATGAAAGTGTATCGTCTGGCGATGCGTTACCCATCACGATGATGGCTCCAATCAAAACTACCCCGTGGATCGCATTGGCACCACTCATCAAAGGAGTATGCAAAACGCTGGGAACGTGAGAAATCAATTCAACCCCAACAAAAATCATCAAGATGACGAGATAAATGAGGTTTAAGGTATTTTGTTGTTCGTATTGCGCGATTAAGTCGATAATTGCCTGAATATATTCCATTTTACTGTTCTATTAAGCGTTATGATAAATTTCACCGTTTGAGCAAATCAAACAGCCTTGTACGATTTCATCGTTGCGATCCAAAACCAATTCACCCTTTGGCGCGACCAACTTCAACAATTCCCAAATGTTTCTTGCGAACAATTCACTGGCGTTGGCACTCAACTCCGAAGGCATATTTACAGCACCTACCAAACGAACCCCATTCACCACTTTCACCTTTCCGGCTTCCGTTTGCGTACAGTTCCCGCCTTGTTCAGCAGCCATATCAATCAACACAGCGCCCGACTTCATTAAGCCAAGCTGTTCATCGTCAACCAAAATTGGTGCTTTTCTACCGGGGACCAAAGCCGTTGTGATCACCAAGTCGGCCTGAGCCAAACTCTTATTCACCGCTTCTCTTTGTGCCGCACGATATTCTTCTGTGGCCTCTTTGGCGTAACCGCCTTCCGAACCCACTTCCACACCTTTCACTTCGATAAATTTACCGCCCAAGGATTGTACCTGCTCTTTGGTTTCAGGACGCACATCCGTAGCTTCCACCACGGCACCCAATCTCTTTGCAGTTGCGATGGCTTGCAATCCGGCAACACCTACACCAAAAATCAATACTTTGGCAGGAGTCACAGTTCCAGCCGCTGTCATCAACATCGGAAAAATCTTATCAAGATGATACGCCCCTTCAATGACCGCGCGATATCCCGCCAAATTGGCCTGAGAACTCAACACATCCATACTTTGGGCACGAGAAATTCTGGGGATGGCATCCAAACTCAGAACGGAAATTCCTTCTGCATTGAACGACGATACCAAGTCGGCATTGCTGCGATGATACATCAAGCTCACCCACAAACTGCCTTTAGGCAATGTTTTGGCCAATGAAGCCTCAGGCATATTGATCTGCACAAACATGGCAGCATCTTTCATCGCACCGCGATCTACAACCGAAGCACCGGCTTCTGTATACAATTCGTTTGAGAAGTGCGAGCCCAATCCGGCTCCTGATTCTACCACCACTTCATTTCCCATCTGAATCAAACTTTTGGCAACCTGCGGTGTAATGGCTACTCTGTTTTCTCCAGCTCGGGTCTCTTTTAAGACAGCTATTTTCACAATCGATTCTTTGATTTTGAAGCGAATATACAAATAAAAAAGGGGGGCTGCGCCCCCCTTTTTTCCATTCCTCGCAACAATCTTATTTTTTACAAAAGGTTAACACCCTTTCTCCAACCAAAATATAATACATGCCCGGCAACAAATCTCCCGAATCAAAACCCGTCTCCCCCATCCGATTTACTGCAATTTCCTTACCCATTACATCCCGCACAACCCATGTCTCACCTAACTTCAATCCCGAAATCACCACCAACCCAGAACCTGGATTTGGAAACAATTTTAAACCCTCGGTCTCGATGGCGCTGGACGACAATTTACCAATAAATCCATCGCGGTAACGAACCTGCGTTGGAGTGAATTTACCCGTCTGAGCCACAATCGTACCCTGTATCTCCATCACCGGAATTCTCTCTGTTGTACTCAACCATCTGTATGTCAAGGTCTTCCTTGGAATCGGAAACTTCCCAAATTGCGATGTCACCGTATCAATCTCATCCACAAACGTCTTCAATCGCAACACATCCTTGTACTCCCCAAATGGCGTTTTAATTGTCCCCCAACCATCCGCATTGTTCACCCGCGTCCCACTTTGAACCAAAGCAAACAAATCTCCTGGAATGCTAAACTTGAAATTAAACGTGCTCGTATCCACATCCCCATAATTTAACGGAAACTGATAAATCTCATCGTCGTCCTTGTACATCGAAGCCAAAGGAAATCCAGAATATTGATACCCAATCCCCTCTGCTTTAAACACTTTACTACTATTGGTATAGAAAGAATAAACGTTTGTTAAAGTGATCGGTCCCGCCCCAATTGTATCGGCAGTTTTTTGACCTATCTGGCCGAAAAAATAAAAACCATAAGGCGTTTTACTTGCACTGTAATAATTATTTAAGGTCTGTGTTAACGGCGTTAATTTACTAAAATCCCAACTCGCATTTGCCCCGCCGGTTTCAAAATTCGATGGCAAAGAAGTGGGACTTGCTGTTGAGTATCGCAACGTGTCGCCCGCCTTTGGCATGGACGAAGAAGTGATGCTTGGTTGGGCGATAACCGACAAAGAAATGAAGGCACCCAAAATCATGAAAATTCTTTTCATAGTCAAACAAATGTAAACAATTAGATTCGAAAACGGGTTGCTTTTCTGCTCAAAAAAAACGATTTTTGCAGAACGTATGGAATATCGATGGCGCGCAAAATCTACACCCAATTCGGAACAAGTAGCGCAGCTCTCAGAAAGCATTCGCGTGAATCCAAACATCGCAGCCATACTCATTCAAAGAGGAATTGACAGCTACGAGAAAGCAGAAAAATTCTTTCGTCCAAAACTCGAAGATCTTCATAACCCTTTCCTAATGAAAGACATGGATGTGGCCATTCGCCGTATCCAACAAGCCGTTACCAACCAGGAAGGGATGCTCATCTATGGCGATTACGATGTGGATGGAACTACCGCCGTTTCTATCGTTTATTCCTATTTCAAGTCGTTTAACCAAAACATCGAATACTACATCCCCGATCGCTACAAAGAAGGCTACGGCATCAGCAAAACGGGATTGGAATACGCCGCTCAAAAGGGATTCAAACTTGTCATCACCCTGGATTGCGGGATTCGTTCAAACGCCTTGGCCGATTATGCAAATTCCCTGGGCTTGGAAATGATCATCTGCGACCACCACCTTCCCGGCGAAACCCTCCCCAATGTCGCTGCCATCCTAAACCCCAAACGCAGCGATTGTGAGTACCCTTACAAGGAACTTTCCGGCGCTGGCATAGGTTTCAAGTTGATCCAAGCATACAACGAGAAACAGGGAATGCCTACCGAGATGGTTTATGAATACCTCGACATGGTGGCCGTGAGTATTGCGTCAGACCTAGTGGATATCCGTGGCGAAAACCGCGTCCTTTCCTTCTATGGACTGAAAAAACTCAACGAAAACCCAAGCATCGGCCTGCAAACCCTCTTGGAAGATTGCCCCAAAAAAGACCAATACAATATTTCCGATATCATCTTTGGCATCGGCCCCCGCATCAATGCCGCCGGCAGAATTTCCGATGCAACCGCCGCTGTTAAAGTACTCATTGAAAAAGACTATAACACCGCAAAAAAGTACGCCAAAGTCCTATCGGAGCGGAATCACGAACGCAAAGAACTCGATACCGATATTACCCGTGACGCCATCGCAATGGTAGAGCAAAGTCAGCGCCTGATGGACAAATACTCTATGGTTTTACAAGGCGAAGGCTGGTCGAAAGGCGTCATCGGAATTGTCGCCTCTCGCATGGTGGAACAATTCTACAAACCCACCATCGTTTTTTCTTTGAATGATGGGATGTTAACCGGAAGTGCGCGAAGCATCAAGACATTTGATATTCACGAGGCGATTGGTGCCTGCGGCGATCTGGTGGAACAATTTGGCGGACATAAATATGCGGCGGGACTTAGCATCAAAGTTGAAAATTTCGATGCCTTTGCCGACAAGTTTGAAGCCATCGTGCGCGAAACTGTTACCGAAGAAGACCTAATCCCTGTAGTTGAATACGACCTTGAAATTGAGACGATGAGCATCACCCCCGGGATGATGAAAATCCTCAAACAATTGTCGCCCTTCGGCCCAGGAAACGCCATCCCTGTTTTTAGAACCAACAACCTAAAAGCCAATCAGAGTGCGAAAATCCTGAAAGACCGACACCTGAAAATGCAGATCAATACCCCGCATGGCAATATGGACTCCATCGGATTTGGCTTGGCAGAATATTGGCCATCCGTAACAGACGGACAACATTTCCACGCCTGCTACTGCATCGAAGAGAACACCTTCAACGGCAGAACCAACTTGCAACTTCGATTGCAAGACATCAAAACCCAATAACCCGCAGAATTTATTATCTTGCTTGGGTGAAACGCAAACATTTCATCTATTCCATTGGCGCAACCACCTTGGGAGCACTTTCCATTCCCGCAGCCCTTTCTGCCGCCCATTCCGATGACCAATCCAACGCCCATTCTAACAAACCACCCAAAGGCAAAGTAAAGCCTGAATACATCGTCCCCCAAGGCATTTCAAACGCCCCTCACAACGAAGCATTCTGGGGCGCTGTAGCCACCAACTTTAACCGCCCCGAAGGATTCATAAATCTAGAGAACGGATATTTTAGCCATCAGCCCCAAGGAACGCTCCATCATCACATCGATGCGCAAACCACCATCAACACCCAAACCAGTCACTTCATGCGCACGGCTCAAACCCAAGCCATCGAAGAAGCCAGAAAATCGTTTGCCGGATTTCAAGGCCTCCTAACAGAAGAAGTCGCCTTTACCCGCAATACCACAGAAAGCCTGAATATCGTGATCATGGGCACCCGTTGGCAGTCGGGCGACGAAGTTGTGATTGGCAACCAAGACTATGGATCTATGGTGGAAGCCTTTGAACAAGCCGCCGCTCGATGGGGTATCATCATCAAAATCGCCGACGTGCCCAAAGACCCTCGTTCCGATGCCGAAATCGTAAATGCCTATTGCGATTTGATAACCCCCTTCACAAAAATGCTGCACCTCACCCACATGATCAACCTCAGTGGTCAGCTCATTCCCGTTCAAGCCATCACCCGAAAAGCCAAACAAATCCAACCCAATATCGTTGTGGTGGTAGACGCCGCGCATAGCTTGGCTCACACGCCAACCGACATGAGCGATTTAGCCAATGCCGGGGTTGACGTAATCGGAGGCAGTCTTCACAAATGGCTCTGCAACCCCATCGGTGTGGGATTTTTATACATGAAAAAAAGTCTTATCCCCTCCATTTGGCCACTCATGGGAGATACCGGGGCCGACAAAAACGACATTCGCAAGTTCGAACACCAAGGAACTAGGCCTATCAATTCTTTGCAAACCATCGCAAAAGCCATAGAATTTCATCGAATGTTAGGTTCGTCTGCGAAGTTCAACCGTCTCACTTATCTAAAACTCTTGTGGATCGGCAACAAACAAGCGCTAGAGAATTTTGGGAAAGGTTTGGGCATTCTGAACGACCCTCAATACCAAGCCAACATGGCTGCGGTCACTGAACTCACGATGCTTGATGCGTTTAAACTCCAATCGCCTTTGTTTCAATTCCAAAGAGGCGGAGCCATCGCAACGGCTTATGTAAACGGATACACACCAACTACCTTGGCAAAAGCACTGATGGACAATCATAAGATTTTCACGGTAGGGATCGACCATCCCATCATCAAAGGGGTTAGAGTAACACCGCACCTCAGCAGTTCCGCCGCCGATTGCATCGCATTAAACAAGGCCTTCACAAAAATTTGTATCGATTTGATTCCCGCACCCAAGTTGAAATAAGTTCCCCAATCCTAGATTCAAACTACAATTAAAAGGATATTCGTTGCCAATGGCATTTGGGGAAGTTCTTTTATGTTGATTAAACGCAGTTTGACCTGATCGCCATAAAAAGACGACTACGCTTGTAGTGTTATTTCTTCAGCAACACGATGACATCATTGCAGGTATCGGCATCGTTGAGTCCCGCTTGAAAGACAACTGAATATTTCTTCAACGAGGAAAGTTCATTGCGATCAATTTGCCCATCCCTGCGTCCATGAAAATTATCCCACAGCACCAATGTTCCAGTTGGGAACCAATCATTTGTACCCGAATCTTTGGTATCAAGGGACCACAACGACAAGGTTCGCGCGGCTTTGGGCCAATCTGACACCTTCTTTGGCTCCATCCAATCCCCATTTTTGGAAACGGGATGCAATTGCTCCCCTGCCAACCAAGGATCGTAATTCTCAGCAACATTCACCACCGGCAATTGATGCGCCAACACATTGTCTTTGTAGGGAGAATGATGAATCCAGTCAATGGCATCAGCAACCGGTTTTCCAGCCGTTTTTTCGAGAAAATCCGCATCAACAGTAAAATTTGCATTCCACGGGTACGGCAATCCTGCCCCCGGAAACGAAAGAAAAAACATACCCAAAACTATGGCTGATTTCAACACTCGATTCAACGCTTTGATTTCAATTCGCATTATTTTATCGAGGGCCAACATCGCTAGCAAAGCGGCTACCGGAGACACTACAACAAACACCCGAAGCAATCCATGGGAGCCCATGGCCCCTTTCCACCATAAAATACTGTGGGCGACAAAGAAAAAACCAAATAGCGGCAACCAAAGCCATAAGGCCATTTGACTGTTTGATGCCGGCATTTTTTTCTGTAGACGTTTCCCAATGTAACTCAAAATCAAAATCAATGAAACCAAACATAGTATGGTAACAATGATTCCTGTAATCTCCTTTTGATGACTGAGGTAATACCAAAAATCGCCATGACCTGCATCAAAGCCACCACTCACTTCTTGCTGAATATAGGGATTGTGAGCAATCAACCAGTTCCATTCTCCACTCACCAAAGCACCCATCAATCCGTAAAAAACAATACCCACAATCGTAAGCGGCATGTATTTCCATCGATTTCTTAGCGCCAAGAACAGCATTACTGCCAACAAAAGCACAAATCCTTCACTTCTAACCATCGGCAGAAACGACGCTAGAACCGTGGCCGAGGTCCACTTGTTGCTTGCAAACAAATAACAGATAAAAGCCAATACCATCGCATTACTTGGCTCTGTGAGCGCAGAATGAACATTGGCCAAAACGATGGGTTGCCAGGCAAACAAAAAAATCGTTAACCATGGGTTTTTCAACCCTACACGTCTTGATGTGAGATAAACCAACCAAGCTGTAGCCAACACACACAAGTGATTAAACAACAACACGCCTTTGATCCCAAAAAGGGCGAAGGGCATCGCAACAAAAGTAAAAAAGGGCTTCCCCCACTGATCCAGCAACAATTCCGGATGATGAGGCGCCCATCGAGCATACAAATAATGATTCCACGAATCCTGTCCGCCCGATGGCTCTAACAACGAAAATCCAACCAGCACATTCACTAAGGCAACGAATAACAACGCCATCAAAGCAGCGCTACTATTGTGATTCCATGCAAATTTCATTTTCATTGCGGCGGAGCGAAGTTAAATAAAAAAGGGACCGAATTCTCAGTCCCTTCTTTATAAACAATCACAGAACATCAATGGCCTAGACCAATGAACCTATGGAAAAATATTAATAGGTGCTGTGCACCAACATCATATCGTGAATGCGTTTCTCGGCATGCAAAATGGCAGCTTGCTGATTGTTCACATTTTCACGCTCTGACTTTTTGTAAATTTCTAAGATGGTATTGTAAATATTCTCAGTTTGAGACATCGCGTTTTCGCGCACATATCCATTGTATTCAGAATATACATTGATCAAACCACCCGCGTTGATTACGAAATCAGGGGCATAAATGATACCTTTTGATTTCAACAAATCACCGTGGACTTTTTCATCTTCCAACTGATTGTTTGCAGCACCTGCAACGATTTGACACTTCAACTTAGGCATGGTAACATCGTTGATGATACCGCCCAAAGCGCATGGAGCGAAAATATCGACATCCAAGCCAATCATTTCCTCGCCGCTAACGATGGTTGCACCAAACTGAGTGGCAGCCGCTTGCAACGCAGAATCATTGATATCGGCAACATACAACTTCACGCCCTCTTTGTGTAGGTACTCCAACAAGTGCATTCCCACTTTTCCGATACCCATAACGGCAGCTGACTTTCCAGACAAACTATCATTACCCCAAGCTTGTTTGGCAGAAGCCTTGATACCCATATAAGTACCATAGGCAGTCACTGGAGAAGGATCTCCACCACCACCCATGCTTTCTGGTAAACCCACTACGTGGTCGGTTTCCATATTTACATATTCCATGTCGCGAGTCGTTGTTCCAACATCCTCCGCGGTGATGTATTTTCCGCTCAAATTTTCAACGAAACGACCGAATTTGCGCATCAAAGCTTCAGACTTCATCGAGTTGGCATCGCCAATGATAACAGCCTTAGCACCGCCCAAATTCAACCCTGCCACAGACGCCTTGTAGGTCATCCCTCTGGAAAGACGCATCGCATCTCTGATGGCATCTTTCTCGTTGGCATAATGCCAAAATCGAGTACCACCCAAGCCTGGGCCCAATACAGTGTTGTGAATGGCAATGATTGCCTTAAGTCCAGTTGCGTGATCTTGACAAAAAACGATTTGCTCGTGATTTGTTGATTCTAAGCCGGCAAATAAATCAAATGATGTTGCGGGCATATTCTGAGTTTGAACGTCAGCCATGATTATGGTGCAAAGATACGGAGATTTAATATAAAAAAATCGATTTCAGAAGTGTTAAGTCGACACTTAAGATTGAACAGGAATCGGTCTCGGTGCATATTTCGCAGCGGCTTGAGCGATGGCGCGAATATGGTCTGGCGTAGTACCACAGCATCCTCCCACAATATTCACCCAACCCTCTTTGCACCACTCTTCCAACACCGCAGCCATTCCCTCTGGAGAATCGTCGTATTCCCCAAATTCATTCGGCAATCCAGCATTTGGATAACAACTTATTGGCACCCATGCCACACGAGCCATTTCTTCGATAAAAGGTCGCATTTGAGGCGCACCCAAGGCACAATTCAATCCCACACTCATCAAATTGCCATGTGAAATAGAGATCCAAAATGCTTCCGCAGTTTGTCCGCTCAACGTTCTGCCAGAATTATCGGTAATTGTACCGCTCACCATCACAGGAATATCCAAGCCACGCTCTTCCTTCACTGTGTTGATCGCAAAAAGTGCCGCCTTACAATTCAATGTATCAAAGACAGTTTCAACCAACAACAAGTGCACACCGGCATCGATCAATGCAATAACTTGCTCTGTGTAGCAATTCACCAAGTCATCAAAGGAAACGGCACGATAACCAGGGTTATTGACATCGGGCGACAAGCTCGCTGTTTTGTTGGTTGGACCGATGGAACCCGCCACAAATCGGGGTTTATCGGGATTCATCGCTGTAAATTCTGCCGCAGCATCCAAGGCCAATTTCGCAGCAGCGGTATTGAGTTCCTTCACCAAGTCTACCATGTGATAATCTAGCATGGAAATAGAGTTGGCATTGAATGTATTGGTTTCAAGTATGTCGGCCCCGGCCGATAAAAATTCCTTGTGGATATCCGAAATAATTTGCGGCTGGGTAAGTACCAACAAATCGTTATTTCCCTGCAAGGGATGACCAAAATCGGCAAATCTCGCCCCTCGATAATCCTGCTCAGACAACTTATGTTTTTGAATCATGGTACCCATGGCACCATCGATGATAAGAATTCTTTCTTTTAATAAATCTTGTATACTCATTGAGAAATTTGGCGAATTGATTGGTTAAGAACGCGCAACATCAAGTCCAAAGCAACGTGCGCATCCATTTCATTTTTTTGATTGATGCAAGAGTCAACAACAAAGGGCAATTTGCATTTTGCCGCGAGCATCAATGGCGATGGCTTGGTAGACAATTTTACCTTAGCATCAGCATTCAAAGTGGGATAGATAAATTTCACAGGGTTCGCAAAAGCAACCTTGTTCTCTGTCACTACCGGAAAATCAATGGCTTGCGACAATCCATAATTTTTGCTTGAGGAATAAAAAACCAACTCCGGCTCGTCCTCATACAGGGCTTGCACCACAGGATTCTGCATCATGGTATGCGTCTTTTCCGGGAAAACAACATCCAAAATCTTTTCATTGAACGATGTATTTTCCACCGTATCATTGGGCACGAAAACCATACACACTTTGTATTGATACACCAAGTATGCATTTGTAGACATAAACTTAGCGTAGGAATACCTTGGTTTTTGAATTGATTTGTGAAGTTTTTGCTGCTTTTGCAATCGAGCTACGAACGCCTTGAATTTGTCTTCTGAGGTCAGCGACAAGCACAAGAACCTGCCCCCTTCTACTTCAAATGCAATCACGTCAGAATACAAGCCAATGCCGGGATCAGAAGCATCTTTCACACCCTTAAAAACAGAGAGCGATGCGATGGTATTTTTTAGTGAGTCGACGCTCTTTGGCGGTGTGGTAGAGGCGGCGAAATCACTTCTGAGCTTTTTGGTTTGAACATGTACAAACCATTTTGAAGATGCTGGAATTACCAGAACCAAATTGCTCCTTGCATTGAAATTGTACCACAGATAAACGCCCACCGAAATCACCGTGATTGCGGTTAATCCCATCAGCATAAAAACAATTCGTCTAAAACCTTTGTCCATCCGTATTGCAAAGGAACAACACAGATTTCACATATAAACTGAATCGTGCAAGGTTTCGGTGTGATTTCATAAAAAAGGGCGCCTTCGGCGCCCTTTTTTATGATCTTGAAATATTATTCTAGAAATTCAATGCATCCAAGAGTTTCAAACCCTTTGACAAATTGAATTTTAGTTTCCTTTCTTGCAGCATGGTTTCTGACAGTCAGAACCGCACTGCTTTTTCTCTGTTGTTGGAGCAGCCGCTGGAGCACCGGCAGCACCTACTGCAGCACCTTCATGACCACCACACTTATGCTCAGATCCCGCTGCACCATTGCAACCTGCCTTTGGAGCACCTGCAGCGCCTACTGCAGCACCGTCTTTCTTGCAACAAGCTTTTACTTCACCATTCGCCGCACCTGCTTTGCTACAACCTGCTGAACCTTCTTTTTTGCAACAAGGTTTTGCTGGAGCAACCGCATCCGCTGGAGCAACTTTAGCAACCTCAACGGCAGGAGTATTCTCTACTGGCTGGGCTACATTTTGAGCCATAGACGTTATCGCGAATCCCGCAACAAACAATCCTAAAACGAGTATTTTTTTCATATCTTTTTTGTTATTTAAACAAATATACAATGCAAAGTTCACATTTTACCACTTGGCAATCACCGTCTCACCACCCACTGTTTTCTGTTCCAGTTGCACCAAAACTTCAGCATCTAGAGGCAAAAACAAGTCGATCCGACTGCCAAACTTAATAAAACCATATTCCCCACCTCTAGCGATTTCCATTCCTGGCTTTGCGTAGCAGACAATGCGCCTTGCCAACGCACCCGCAATTTGTCTGAATAAAATTTGCTTGCCGCCCTCTTCCATCACCACGGTAGTTCTTTCATTTTCTGTGCTGCTCTTGGGATGCCATGCCACCAAATACTTCCCTTTGAAATACTTGTAATACAGCACCTTCCCTGAAACTGGAGCCCGGTTCACATGGACGTTCACCGGCGACATAAAAATACTGATTTGCTTTCGCTTGTCTTTGAAATACTCAGGCTCCTCCACCTCTTCAATTACTACGACTTTGCCATCAGCTGGGGCGATAATCAACCCTTCGCCTTCGGGTGTAGTTCTCGATGGATTGCGGAAAAACTGCACCACCATGATAAAAAAGAACAAACTCAATCCCAAGAAAATCTGAGAAACCAGACCTTCGCCAAGCCAAGCCTGCATGCCATAATTGAGCAATGCCAGCACCAATGTGGTGACAAAAATGATAGTAAATCCCTCTCTGTGTAATCTCATTTTAGAAAGAACCTCTCAACTTCAATGTACTAGCAACCTTATCCAAGGCAACGATATAAGCCGCAATACGCATGTTTACATTATACTTTTCTGCAGTTGCATACACATTGTCAAATGCTTGCTTCATGGCACGGTCTGCACGACGGTTTACGCGCTCTTCTGTCCAATAGTAACCCAAACGATTCTGAACCCACTCAAAGTACGACACAGTCACACCACCGGCATTGGCCAAAATATCTGGTACTACCAAAATTCCTTTTTCGTTCAAAATTGAATCCGCCTCTGCAGTTGTAGGTCCATTTGCACCCTCCACAATCATTTTCGCTTTGATACGACCCGCATTCTCAGGGGTAATCTGATCTTCCATTGCCGCTGGAACCAAAATATCGCAAGGCAACTCTAGCAACTCTCCGTTTGTAACTGGAGTACCGCCTTTGTAACCTTCCAAACTACGTGTGTTACTATTGGCAACGTAAGCCATCGCCTCTGCCACATCAATTCCCTCTGGGTTGTAATACCCACCGGTCACATCAGAAATGGCAACAATTTTCACACCGAGCTGAGCAATCAACTTGGCTGAAATACTTCCCACATTTCCAAAACCCTGAACAACACAAGTGGTACTGGTTGGATTCAATCCCAATTTCGCCATCGCACTGCGAGTACTTACCATAACACCTCTTCCAGTTGCTTCTACACGACCTAAACTACCACCCAAAACCAAAGGCTTTCCGGTAACAACGGCGTAAGAATTATGTCCTGTTATTTTGCTAAATTCATCTACAATCCAAGCCATCTCTTGGGCACTTGTACCCATATCAGGCGCCGGAATATCTTTGTCTGGACCAAACACATTGCGCATCGCCAAAGTGTATCCACGGGTCAAACGCTCCAACTCTCCCTTACTCATGCTGCGTGGATCACACTTGATACCACCCTTCGCACCTCCGTAAGGCACATTAACTACCGCACACTTCCATGTCATCCAAGCCGCCAAAGCCTTCACCTCGTCCAAGTGAACATCCATACTGTAACGGATTCCCCCTTTAGAAGGACCCAAATGCACACTGTGAACAACGCGATACGCCTCAAATACGCGAATAGTACCATCATCCATGGTTACTGGGATGTTTGCCGCAACCACCTTGTCGGGGACGCGCAACACATTCGCAAATTGATCATCCAATCCTAATTTCTCTTTGGCTTCATCGAAGCGTCTCTGCATGCTCTCAAGTGGATTGTATCTTGGAGTTCCACCATTGTTAGGGGTTGACATATATGTACTTTTTTAAGTTAAGTGGGGCAAAAATAAGTGTAAAGTCAAGAGGTTGTTCAACACAACACACGATTGTGTCAAATACTATACAAGAAGTACCATTTATTTGGCGAAAAATCTCCGCACAAATCTCAACAAAATGAATACGTTAGCCCGTAATTTCAAAATGTGCTTAACCTGTCGATAATTCAAAATTAGAAGGACGAAAAAGGCCAAATTGACCGACAGAAATTTACCTACATAGGAAACTATCGACAAAAAAGAACTTGACGGAATTGCGCCTGAGCCCTCAGGAACTTTTGACCAATCAAACCCATCCAGGCCAAACCAACAAACAACCAATACCACAACAGCGGCCCCATAACTCACAATCAATTCCTTAAAGCGATTTTGGGCATGCAGAAAATGACCAATGGGCGCCGACATCCCCAAGAAAATGACCGCAGGAGAAATAAAGAAGAACGTCTCTTTTAGGCCAGAAAAAGTATCGCCAAAAACAAAAACATATAAATCATTTGGCACTATCAAGGCAAACAAGACTGCGAGTGTGGTGCCCAAGGTCGAAATCACAACATATCTGGAAAGCAACTTATTGAACTTCCTTTGCTGCGCTGACATTGGCGATTTGTGGTTGTTTCGATTCACCGATAACATACCCGCAGAAACCAACATTCTTGAATGCAAAATCGTACCGTAAGAATTGCCAAAAATCCAAATAGTATCGGCAATCAAGAGCGCATTGGCTAACAAACCCGCTTCCGAATTCCCATATTGTGCGGCCATCCACCACAACGGCAATCGATATAAAAGAAACAGTAAAATATGTCCGAGCTGCGATAAAAAGCCGCTATTGAACATTTCTTTGGGTGGTTGGATTGAACTCCAAAATGAACTACTCTTCAAATCACTCTGGGTAATATCCCCATCCTCACCGTTTGATCCAAGGGTACGGATTGAATTGCGACTAAATAGCGACCTAGACTGCCACAAAGAATAAAGCCAAACTGCGCCGGATGCATAGACAAGTACCCACAAAATGGCAATTTCATTGAAGCCATGTA
>DDYM01000022.1:0-49820 GCA_002347985.1 Bacteroidetes bacterium UBA2234 | reverse complement strand
GTTGCCGTGATTTTCGGAAAAATGAAACCGTAGATCGCCTCAAAACACAATAGGAGTCCCAATAACTTCAACACTTCCATTGAAACCTGCAAGCGATTCCGTTGATTCACCCATCCCTGTGACTGATAAAGATTGTATTGAATATTCAGCCCTCCAAGAAACAATCCCTGAAAAAAGAGCAAATTAAGTGTGATTACCTTGGGATGATCCAGGCCTATAGGATAATCACCCGGGTTGGGCAATAACCAAACAAACCACCCAATTAAATATGCCACACAAAGAACCAAAACCAAAAACGACCAAGCCGTTGGCAGGATTCTTCGCAAACTATATTTTGTGAGCAAATTCGCCAAAGCCCCTCCTGCAACCAACTCGCTCACCATCAATGTGAGTTGTAAATACAATAGTAAAACAGACAGAGCACCTCTACCATAAGCCCCCATTCCCCTTGAATACATCACAACAACCACCGCAGCAATAATGGCCTTGAGGAGCTGCCAACCGAATGTCCTCACTGGTCCGCCATCGCCAAAAACGGAATTCCTGTGTGACGGATCAATTTTCCCATTGGCGTTTTGTACGTCATTTATTTTTTTGTCACCCATCCCCGCCTCCTTTTATTTCGCAAGGAAAAGTCTCCAAAAAACAACCCATCGAGGCCCAACGAAACAACTGATCGAAGAGTTTCTCTTCTTTGCTCGACAATCGAATGGATTCCAATTGTCCATTTTTTACGGGAGCTTTCTGCTCGCGGGCGAGCGCTTTTAGCCCTTTTTCAAGGGCTAAAACGCGCCGCCCGCGAGCCACCAGACCATCCAATCGATCACTCAAAATCCAAGCCTGCCACACAACCAACCCCCGGGCTGTCAACTCATTCTTCGGCACTGAAAACCCCTTTTTATCCACCCGCCACAAAACCTTCTGTGGAACCAAACCTACATCCATTGCCTTCCGCAAATACCCCTTGGAATACCCATCCACCAATTTCGAACTCAACGACCCCTCCAAACTCCAAGTATCATCCCCCCAAGCACCTAGCCAAGCATCCGCCATCCGATAATTATCGGCAAATGGATTCCTCGACTCAATCCCACAAGCCATCCCATTCCTATCCTCAAAACGCAACAGTTGCGTGAGTCTTTCTCCATAATAATCCTTGCGCATCAACACATCCACACATGTTTCAAACGGCCGACCCGCCCAACTGCCCAAAACCCCTTTAAACCACTGCTTTCCTGCCAAAACAAAATCAATCGGCCATTTCTTTCTCACAGGCCAAAGCGTATTTTTCTCATTCCAAAATGCCGCCTTGTAATAATGTGGATACCCCCCAAACAACTCATCCGCGCCCTGGCCGTTAAACAAAACCGTAACACCCGCCGCTTTCACCGATTCGCACAAAGCAAAGTGAGCCAAATTGTTCCAAGCCACCGGTGGCCGATGCGTTGCCTTAATGTATTTCTCCAGGTATTTCCCCTCCAACTTGCGAACATCAACCGTATGCCAAATCCCTCCCACATGCTCCACCACCGCTTTCTGATACTCACTTTCGTCGCCATCCATACCCGGCGCAATCACCGAAAACACATGTAAATGAGCCTCTTTCCCCATGATTTCTCTCGCCATACCCACCAACGCAGCACTGTCGATCCCGCCACTCACAGCAAACCCAATAGGCACATCGCTGCGAAGTCGTTTTTTCATCCCCATCATCAATTGAGACCTCAACAGTTCCGCATGCGTCTTCGGCTCTTCTTTCAAACCCAAATGCTGTTGCCAACCCAATCCATCATCCAATCTCAAATACTCCCCCTGATGCCATGGCCTAACATCCACTCTACCCCAATCTGAAATCGGATTCAAATTCACATCCATTCCCAAACATGAAAAAGTAAGACAACTACCCATGCCCAACTCCAGAATTCCATTGAAGAGCAAATTACGATCCGATGCTCCCTCGTCCACGTGCGATTTCAAAGCACTTTGATTCAAAGACATTTCAACACCTACCGCTTCCAACGCATGCTTCAACGCAAAATCCTCACTTCCAAACCAGAGCGATTTTACAATATGCTCATCCTCACTCCCATCGCGATCCAAATAATAATACAAAGGCTTCACCCCTGTTTTATCCCTGGCTAAAGTCAATTCCTTCAATTCACTATCCCAAATAGCAAAGGCAAAAAATCCATCTAACAAAGCAATGGCTTCAGCCCCCTTCAATGCCCATAACTGCAAAAGCACTTCCGTATCCGTGCCACTCGCCGTTGTTAACCCGAATTCCGAAGCCAATTCCAAATAATTATAAATCTCACCGTTAAAGGTGATCCAATACCTACCGTCATGACTGCACATGGGCTGCTTGCCCTGGTCGCCCAAGCCCAAAATCGATAACCTTCGGTGCATAAACATAGCGATGCTCTGTTCCTTACCACCAAACAATTCGATCCCATGTCCATCCGGACCCCGATGTTTCAATCCAGCAATCAGCGACTTGCCAACGGCTTTCATTTCCGCGGCTGACCGACCTCCAAAATCCACCCAACCACCTATTCCGCACATAGATCAATCAAATTTCGATAAGACGTATCTAAAACTCCTGCGACCGCATTCATCGAATATTTCTCTGCTGCAGCGTTTGCAATTTGAATCCGATCCCATTGATGATGCTCCAAATATGCCTTTTCCATGGCCAAGACTAGCGCCGACTCATCCGACGCTTCAACCAACAAACCATTGCTATTGTTCAACATTTCCGGTATACCCGCTACAGACGATGAAATCACCGGCAGTCCGCAGCATAGCGCTTCAGATATTACGCAAGGTGCATTTTCCATCTCAGAAAACAAGACAAAAACATCCGCTTCTTGCATTTGAAAAGCAACATCCTCGGACTTTCGAGGGCCAAAAAATGCAACACTCGGTTGAAAAATATGTAGCAACCCCAAACCAAAAGCATAGGTTCTGGCCTGACTCAAATAAAGTTCATTGGACCCTCCAACCAAACGAAATTGCATTTTCCATGAAGGATGTTTCTGCTTGAGTGCGGCGAAGGCTCTCAACATTCCAAAAACGTTTTTCCTAGGCTCCAAGGACGATACGTGCAAAAATGCAAAGGGAAGATTTTGATCTCGCTCGCTTTGTTTGAATCGAAACACCTGGGTGTCTACTACGTTTCGAAACAATACGAAAGGTTTTGCCCCACCCAAATACTTATGCATACTGGATTGAACCGACAAACTCACAGGGGCTGCAACTGTAACCCTTTCCCAAAGCCTAAAAAAATCCCTCTGAAAAACCCGACCGCGTTTGCCAAACCCATCAAATACCACCTCATTAAATATCGCCCAATGCTCCGTATACCAAAGCGGAACAGCGCCCTTTCCCGCTTTTCTGAAGTCCTTATACAAATTCGGAATCAAGCGTGACACTTTATCGCCCGCGTGAACATGGACACCCTCAGGAATGCCCGCGTCTGCGGCGTACCGCCGCAGACGCGCCCCCGCAACAATCTTATAAATCCAATAATTGATCGCCCTGGAAATCCAACCACGCCATGGCAACTGACCCACCGGCTGCCACACTGTTTCAACACCCTCAACCGCAATAACCGATGTTGGCCTCGCATCCTTTCCCCACCTATACACCGGAAAATGAAATAAAATTAAGCCAAATGAATCAACCCTGTCCTTTTGATTTTGTGCAAATGCCGCTGCATGTCGACCAATAAAATTGCCCGCATCAACATCCAAACTACTTGGATACCAACCCGCTAACCACCATATTGTTTTGGATCTGCCCACGTAACAAAAGTAAGCACCTACAAGGAGCCCATCAAATTATTGGCAATTTTTACTAACCTGAATACTAGAGTTGAAAAATTCTCAAAAAAAATCTATCTTTGCACCTCATTAAATGGCGGTTATAGCTCAGTTGGTTAGAGCACTAGCTTGTGGCGCTAGGGGTCGCCGGTTCGAGCCCGGTTAGTCGCCCTCCAAAAAGAAAAAAGCAGCGATCTCGCTGCTTTTTTCTTTTTATCCTATCCCAGAATCACAATTCATGATTCCGCCAATGCCGTTTTAATCCACAGACCAACCCGTTCTCGAGCCCATTCTCTGCAAGGATCAACCGATATACCTCAGCAACTCCGAACGCGTTGCCGCATCCAAAAACTTGCCGTGAAAACTGCTTGTTACCGTACTGCTCGAAGTATCCTTGATCCCCCTGCTGGCCACACACATGTGCTTGGCATCAATCACCACAGCTACATCGTCCGTCCCCAAAACCTGCTTCAACTCCTGCGCAATCTGAACCGTCATACGCTCTTGAACCTGAGGCCTTCTTGCGTAATAATCCACGATGCGATTTAATTTACTCAAGCCAATCACCTTGCCGCTGCTGATGTATGCCACGTGAGCAAAACCGTAAATCGGCACAAAATGATGTTCGCAAGTGCTGTGAAATTGAATGTTCTTCTCCACCAACATCTCCGAATACTTGTAACTGTTCTCGAAAAGCGTTGGCTCTGGCTTGTTCTTCGGATCTAAGCCCTTAAAGTGCTCATTCACAAACATCTTCGCCACGCGCAACGGAGTGCCTTGAAGACTTTCGTCCGTTAAATCAAGACCCAACACATGCATGATTTCCTTGAAATGCTTGGCAATCAATTCGATCTTTAAGGAATCGTCCATTACAAAGGCATCCTCCCTCAAAGGTGTCTCCGGTTTGATTGAAATGTGCGAATCGCCCATCTCTTCCCACTGCTTCAGCAGTTCGTTTGCTAACTTTTTATCCATTGAACTCTACAAAATTACGGGGTGTTTCGTACAATCTCACACTCAAATTCATTTCCATCGGAACGCGTGCACGTAACTTTTTCCAAATCACCCAGACAATATTCTCGGCCGTTGGATTCAAATCACGAAATTCCTCAGTATCCAAATTCAAATTTTTGTGATCAAATCTCTCAATCACTTCTTCTTCGATGTACTGCTTAATCAATTTCATATCAATCAAATAACCTGTCACAGGATCTACCTCACCCTCCACCTTAACCTCCAAATCGTAATTGTGGCCGTGGTAATGGGCGTTGTTGCACAAACCAAAAAACGCTTGGTTTTCCGCATCCGTCCACGATGGAACATGCAAACGATGCGCTGCATTAAAATGGGCTGTACGATAAACTGCAACTCTGTGAGACATTGTTATTGATTGAAATTGTGATTATAAAACCAAACAAATCGAAAATGGTTTGTTTCTATACAAAACTATGATGCAATTCACATTTATCACACAGGTTGACACCGATATCCATCAGGTGAGCGAGAAATTCAACCGAGAATTGCTCCTAAAACTCAATCCGCCCTTCGTCAAAATGAACTTGATTCGATACGATGGCCAATTCACCGGCGATCAACTGAGTTTTCAAATTGGCATCGGACCCCTTCAGCAGCAATGGGATGGAATCATTACCGCTCATCGATACACGAAAAGAAACTGGCTTTTTCGCGATGAAGGACTCACCCTCCCCCATCCCCTGAAAACCTGGAAACACACACATGCCCTGAAAGCCAAAAACGACCATTCAACGATAATTATCGACAGATTAAAATTTGAAGGAAAAAATCNNCTTTTTCACCGCGGTTCTGTGTTTGCCCTTCATTCTGATGTTTTGGATGCGCAAACCACTGTACAAAAAACACCTCCGCGCATCAAACTAGTCGCTGTCGCGGTCCCTGTAAATGCCGTCCATCACAATCACATGAGGCAATGTGACCAAAGACAGCAATACAAAGGCGAAACTCAAATTCGATTTCAAGTCAAATCGAAGCAAAAAACCCATGCCCAGGATAGCTATCAATCCTAAAGGAGCGAAGCCCAATAGCGTTTTCTTCCAATCCTGTTCGTATTTCGTCTTGATATAGGTTAACTGATACTGCATCGATTGCAACGAATGCCAAAAACAAAATACCACCACAAAGCCCAAAAGCAGTGGAGTTAGCCAATACCATAAAGAAACCAAAACCCACTGTAACAAATAGGAAAAGAAACTTGAACGTTGGAGTTTGTACAAAACCGCACCATATACGAGAGCAAAAAAGAGCGCGATAACCAACAAATTCAGTTGACCGAGGTGGGCGATAAAATCAAGTACGACAAATCTCTGCCCCAACATGTTGGAAAAAATCCCAAACACCTCTTTGCCATGTAGTAAAATCGGAAAAATCACCAACCAACTTCCCCAGAGCAATGAGTCGAACGACAAAATTCGATGCGTATTAAAATTTGATTGTCCGAAGTGATGAATTGAAATGATCAGGAATATCAGGAGCGACAATCCCGGGAAATAATACCACAAGAGCAAATACAACAACATCACACCCAAATACATCGAAAGGAATCGTACTGTTCCCATTGGGGTTTTCTCCTTGCGATAAAACACATCATTGCCCCCATGGGGTATCCCCAAAAACACCAAGCCTATCAGACAAAATATACCCTGCAACAAGGGGTATTGAATCATAAATGGGACCATAGTAATGAAGAACAACTGCAAAACGAGCTGCCAATAAAACAGTTTTGATTGGGTGTAATTCAATTTCAGCCCTTCCATTTTGCGATGAGATTTCTTATAAAAAGTCGCTTCGGCAACCACATGAAAATCATAATTTCTTGTAACAAATTTGTTTGCTCGTTCAAAAACCGCAAGATCATTGAAGCTTTTTTGTGATGAAACAATTGAACAAATATTTGCTTTCCCCGTGTTGGATGATTTTGTAAAATTCGCAACAGCAAATTATCGTAAAAACGGAATCTCTTTTTTCGATACAAGGTGGGTATCAAATCGTTGCTTCTCAGGGCAGATGCAATCGCCTTTCCATGTTTCATCATGCGAATAAAACCATAACCAGTGGTTGGTTTGAGCGCCCCAGCCGCCACACCCAAGGGAATCATCCTGGTTCCTGCCTTGTGGAATCGACGTACACTATCGAATCGCGAACTCATGGGAATTGCATTGCACTCTACTTCCATTTTCAGAACTTCCCAATTGCGTTTTTCACAAATTTCTCTCAACAATTCCTGTCCTTCATCCAAACCCAAAATCTCCTTATCGAATTGCGTTACTTCTATCAAAGCCTCCGCATCGCCAAATGGCAGAATATACAGAAAACGGGTTTTCCCCGCTTGCTCAATATCAAAATCCATCATACGAAACGACTTTGAATCAAACAAATGTGCACCAGGATTGCACTTCACCCGCCAGCCCACAAAAGACTGCCAAAGTGTAATCTCCTGCCCCGAAATCGCAGTTCCACTACCGAAAAACCAGTCCGCATCAACATCATACACCTCATCCAAATTACCCTCTATCTTCACCTGAACAAAAAATTGACCTTCAAGCTGAACTGCCTCAAGGACCTTACCCAAACACCAATCAACGCCCTCAGACGATTCCAGTGCGTTTTTTACAAATTGATAAAATGCCTCACTTCTACAATGATGGTATGTATAGGGCTTGATCGACTGGGACTCTCCAAATATTTGGACTTGATTCCATGAGAAATTTACAAAATCCCAATTTTTCTCAATCGGTTCCTCTCCCCAAAAACACCAGGTTCTGTCGTTGTGCTTATTTGGATCGAACTCTACAATCAAAAGCCTTTTCTCCTCCAACAACCCCTCTTTTATCATCCAATAAGCCAACCATAGACCAGAAGCCCCAGCGCCTTGAATGATATAATCGTACCGTTTATTCAATCCGTTTTAATCATACAACAAACCGCAACCATTCGTTAATTGTTTGAATTACAATGAAATATTATTCAAAATCAATCCCAGTTTTGAATTGATTTGTTCAAACTTTCGTGTAAAAAATGTTCATCAAAACCCAAAAACGCTTCGGAAAGATGATGTAACTTCGTGACCATGAAATTTTTCATCGACACCGCCAATTTGGCCCAAATCAAGGAAGCAAACGACCTCGGTATTTTAGACGGAGTAACAACCAACCCTAGCTTAATGGCAAAAGAAGGAATCTTCACTGAAGAAGCCGTCTTGAATCACTACAAAACCATTTGCGAGATGGTTGATGGCGATGTAAGCGCAGAAGTTATTAGCACCGATTTTGAAGGCATGATTGCGGAAGGTGAAAAATTGGCCGCTTTGCATCCAAACATCGTTGTAAAAGTTCCAATGATTAAAGATGGTGTGAGAGCCATCAAATACTTTTCAGACCGTGGAATCCGCACCAACTGTACTTTGATTTTCAGTGCAGGACAAGCCATTCTAGCGGCCAAAGCTGGCGCTACCTACCTATCCCCCTTCATTGGTCGCATCGACGATCAAAACTGGGAAGGCATGGACTTGATCAAACAAATTGCTGAAATTTACGCTGTGCAAGGATACGACACAGAAATTTTGGCTGCTAGCGTTCGCACCTCTCTTCACATTGTTCAATGCGCACAAAATGGAGCTGATGTAGTCACTTGTCCGCTTAGCGCGATTCTTGGCTTGTTAAAGCACCCATTAACCGACATCGGCTTGGCTCAATTCCTTGCCGATCACGCCAAAGGCAGCAAATAAATTTTTATTTCATAAACAAAAAGAGCTCGGAATTTCCGGGCTCTTTTTGTTTATGAAAAACCACAAATGCTATCACTTCGCTAAAATCCTTTTGTATTTAAAACTTTGTTTAACTTATTTTGTTTAAAGTTTATGATAGTAACACTTCGACAAATGCAATATGTGATTTCGGTAGCGAAATTGGGGAGTTTTTCTAAAGCAGCCGACGAATGCGCAGCCGACCAATCCACTGTAAGTCAACAAATTAAAACATTCGAGGATCGAATGAACGTAGAAATATTCGACCGTACCTCCATCCCCGTAACTGTTACCCCTGCCGGAAAAGCAATTGTTGAACAATGTCAGAATATTGTTACTCAGGTGGACGACATGATCGCTCCGTTCAAGAAAAAACGTCCGCTGTAAGTTGATTTCAACCTACCACGGAACTTCTTCTTTCCATCAAAACGATATCGCGCCAGTCTCCATTGGCCATTTTGCCGATACGCTCTCTTCTACCTACGAGTCGGAAACCGAACTTTTCGTGTAGGGCAATGCTAGATTGATTCTCTGGAAATATCCCGGATTGAAGCATCCACATCCCATGGGATTCGGAGGATGCGATTACCGATCTCATAAGCGCTTTACCCAAACCCAAACCCAAAAAATGGGTATCCACGTATATACTCAATTCGGCTACGCCGGTAAATACGATGCGGGAACTTACAGGACTCAAAGCAGCCCAACCCAAGACAGAACCATCTTTTTCAGATTTCACCACCCAGCGTGAGTGTAAAAGATGCTTGGCGTCCCAATCTGCCCAACTCGCGGCAACAGTATCGTACGTTGCGTTGCCTGTTTGAATCCCTTGGGTAAAAATTCTAGCCACCGAAGGATAATCGGCTTGATGCATTGGCATCAAAGAAAATTTCAAGTCCTCACTTGCATCAAACTGACTCATCGAAAATCAATATTGTTCTTTCTCGTTGGGGAAATCAGTTGACTTAACATCAGAAATATAATGTTCCACCGCCCCTTTCATCAAATCATACAAATTGGCGTATCGCCTCAAAAAACGCGGCGAAAACTCATTGGTAATTCCCAGCAAATCATGGACAACCAATACCTGACCATCTACGCCAGCACCTGCCCCAATTCCAATAACGGGAATGGTTAAATTTTCGGCAACTCGCTGGGCCAATTGAGCCGGTATTTTTTCCAGTACGATTGCAAAGCAACCCGCTTCTTCCAACATTTTACTATCTCGTATCAACTTTTCTGCTTCCGCATTTTCGGTAGCACGAACTGTATACGTCCCAAATTTGTAGATACTCTGCGGGGTCAAACCCAAATGCCCCATCACAGGAACACCCGCTGTTAAAATCCGTTTGATACTCTCCAATATCTCTTCTCCGCCTTCCATTTTTATGGCATGAGCACCACTCTCTTTCATAATACGAATGGTAGATGCAAGGGCTTCTTTACTGTTTCCCTGATAACTACCAAAAGGCAAATCCACCACCACCAGTGCCCGATTCACCCCCCGAACCACTGAACTCGCATGATAAATCATCTGATCCAATGTAATGGGCAGCGTTGTTTCATGGCCCGCCATCACGTTGGAAGCACTGTCACCTACCAATATCACATCAATCCCCGCCTGATCTACCACCCGTGCCATGGAAAAATCATAAGCGGTTAACATGGAAATCTTTTCTCCGCGCGCTTTCATCTCATGCAAAACGTGGGTGGTCACCTTTTTTTCTTCTTTCTTATGTATGCTCATTGCCTTGGAGTTATTGCTACAATTCGATGGAAATTCTGCCTAAGTTCACAAAATTCGACCCAAATGAAGCATCTTTGTATGTAAATTTTAAGCAAAAGTAGGATTATTTTCAATGAAACATTCTTCGATTCGGGTTTGGGGTATAGTGATTTTTTTGATGTTCATTTCGTCGATGTTCTTCAGTGCATGCGAAAACGAAGTCCACATCAACGCAGACTACAAAGAAACAATTGTCGTTTACGCCCTTTTGGATCCTGAAGACACCATTCAATACATCAAGGTTAACAAAGCCTATTTGAACGAAGGCATCGGCGCACTTGAGGCCGCAAAAATATCAGACAGTCTCTATCTAGACAGCACAAGGGTAGAATTAAAACGTTTAAGTACCGGTCAGACAATCCTTTGTCGCGCCGAAGAAGGACCCAAAAAAGATTCAGGGATTTTTGCCAACGACAAAAACATTCTTTGGGTTACGCGTGAAAAAATCTATGCGAATGAAGAATACGAGATTACAGTAACCAACCCGCTCACCAAAACCAAAGCGGTCTCTGTGACGAAAACGGTTGGCCCCGCAAAAATTCGGGCTCCATTCATAGACCAAACAAATATTTTTAGCATGGGTCCGGAGTACATCAACGTATCCTATGTGGCCGCGGCCAATGCTTTCTCATACGACATTCAATTCCATGTTTATTACGAAGAATTCAGCGGTGCAGATACCGGGAAAAAAGTAGAAAAAATGGCAACTTGGAAGATGATTACAAACTTCTTGGTTGGAAACGTTTCCTCTCCCATCCGCCAAATTCCGCGCCTGAGTTTTATTCAGTTTTTACAAAATTCAATTACCGCATCGCCCACGCTAAAGCATCGCATCAAATGGGTTGGAATTACGATGTATGGTGCCAACCAAACACTCATCGATTACATATCAGTGAATGAGCCGAGTATTGGCATCGTACAAAAGCAGGCCGACTACACAAATATTACTGGCGGTTATGGCCTATTTGCCTCTCGTTGCAAACAATCGGTTTGGGGAATCCCAATGGATCCCGCCTCCGTTATTTATTTACAAAAGCACGAACTTACCAAAGCCTTGAATTTGGTGCGGTAAGATTCTTTTTCTGATTTTTTAAGATCGTCTCATTTTGCTTCCACTTGGAAAATAAGCAATCAGTGGTTGCAAATCATTTAAAATTTGGGAATACGGAGCGGTCTTAAGTTCATCGTAGGTATTGGCTCCTGTTAAAACACCAATATTCCAAGCACATCCCGCCGAAAAACCTTCGTACAAATCACTGATTGTATCACCCACTTTCATAACAAAATGAGAGTATTCAATTTTCTCTCTTTTCATCGCCAAACGTATCATGTCTGGCTGAGGCCTACCCATGGCAACTTCATCACTGCCGATATAGCCATGTAATATTTCATTCAGTCCTAAGTTTTCAACGATTACCGTAGCCACAGACCTATTAAAACCGGTATTTAAATACAATTTGGCGCCATTTTTTCGAACAGCCTCAAATAATTCACCGGCGAAAGGCATCAATGAAATTGATCCCTTTGTTGCGTATTGATCCATGAGTTGAGAATTGAAATACCCTTCCAATTTTTCAATTATTTCAGTATTTACAGACACGTGACTCAAAGAGCATAACTGCTCAAACGCAATTTTCTTGGGAATTCCCATAACACTGTTCGCTGCTTTCATGTCGATCTCAGCGCCCGTGAGTGCCTTCATACTGTCGATGGCTGCTTGTTGAACCAATCCAGAGTCATTCACCGTAGTGCCCGCCATGTCCAATACAATTAGTTTAGGATTCATGATGCAAAATTCAGTACAACACAATATTTGAATATTAAGTCAAGATGAAATATCAACTCCCAACGCACAATCCTAACACATATAGGTAATGTTCGAGTGTTAAATTCACAAACCATTGGTAAAGTTCGCGTAACAAACTGAAAGATTTCTGGTGAGAAATTGCGCCTCCATGAAAAACGTAGCTATACTTTACGCAGAAAGTCAATTCACGCCTTGGAAGGAAAATATAAACCTCAATACGGTATTACATATTAACAAGGCAATTCCAGACAGTTACAATGTTTCAATTGTGCACATGACAGAGCCAAATTCGTCTTTGGCCAATCTTTTACAACAATTTCACTGGGTATTTAACATGTGCTATGGATTTGGAAGACATTCCCAAGCAGATATTGCAATGTGGCTGGATAAAAACAACATCCCACATTTAAGCAGCAACGGAATCGCACAGTACATAGCGCAAGACAAATTAACTGTTGAGAAACGACTCATAGAAAGCGGCATCGATGTCCCCAAAAGTTTAGACAGCCCATTGCATTTAACGCATGAATATTATATCAGCAAACCCCGACTTGGCGGTTGTCATCGCGACATTGAAATCGTTCCAAAAAATGAAGTTACAATACACTGGCAGCGATGGAAAATTGAGGGCAAATTAATTCAACCTTACTTATTGGGAAGAGAATTTAGTGTTGCAATATTACCCACAGAAGATGGAAACAATTTTACAACACTACCTCCTTTAGAGATCATTCCCACGCCCGCGAGACAAGTATTTATTGCCGGAAGTTCAATGGGTAAAACAAAACGTGACTTCTCTCCCAATCTCACTGAGATAGAACTATACAATATTCAATCTGCAGCAATCAAATCTCATAAAACGCTAAATCTGGAGTATATGTCTAGGGTAGACTTCCGGATGATCAATGAAACACCTTACGTATTGGATGTCAATACGATGCCAAACCTGCACCCCACTCAAAGCATGTTCCCCGCTTTGCTAAAAATTCACAAAATTGGCATTTCGAGTTTCATCCAAAGACTAATCAACCATCACGAAAAGAAATCGATTGGCCAAAAGTTAAACAACCAACTCCATTCCGAGAGCCTCATGGATGTCTTTGCTCATTAAGAGACATTTCTGACCCTCACTTTGCGACAGACGATGAAAATTCTTAAAATTACCCAATTGATAAAACTTTAAGATTTCCGCAGTCCACCAGATTAATGTGGGACGATGGCGGCAAGAAATGGACAATTGACCTTGATGAAAAGTCCATGTACATTGACCTGGATGAGAGAACTCCAAGTAAATCACATTCGATTGATCCGATAGCCAATGCCATAATTCATATTTGGATTGGATCAATTCTTCGCCATCTGAAATCACCTCTCTACCGCTTTCCTCCACAATGATGATTTGATGGATTTTAATTGGCGTGTTGATTGGAAGCACTTCAAAAACTTCCAAACCCAAATGACCGATTGAAAATAGTTCTTTCGACAGACTTGCGTAATACCCAGTTTTCATGATTTTATTTCCCGTTCAACATTACAAAACCAATATTTACAAAGAGTTAATTTTCAATGAAATAGAAATTACTCAACGACAAATTCGCCCACAATATATCCACGATTTACTTTTATCCATCTGGCTAGTGCAAGCACTTTAATAATCGTTAAAAAATGTAAATTGAGATTATTGAAACAATGCTGCTTAAAAAGGATTTTGTCTCCACAGTAATAGTAGTTCGCGACATACAATAACGCACGGATTATCGAAACATTATTGGAAAATCTCTTTAACCGCATTTTTCACATATTAAACGTCGAGTTTTTATTGCTATTTAACATCTACTAAACAACTTATTTACGTGAAAAACAATAATTTACATGTGAATAACAAATGGCCCAAATTGATCATAGTTGACACCATTGGAATTGCGATTGGCGATAATGAAAAAATCACAAACATTATCAATGAAACCATCAAGAGAAATGGAATAATTACTGAAAAATGGGTCATTCGAGCACTCATTGGCAAACCCATTTTTAACATTGCTGAAATCGTTTGTGAGCGTTGGCTAAAAGAACCTCAACAAAAAGTTATCGAGAAAATCGCTACTGAAATCATTGAGCAGTTCCGAGTGAGCTTCACCGAAAAGGGCAATTCACAAATTTCAAAAGATCTGATAGAATTCTTAATCGCTGCAAGAAATGAAAATTGCAGAATTTTAGGTGTTTCATGGCTTCCTTCCTATGTAACGAATGAAATATTCCAACGCAGTGAATTAACCCACTACTTACATGGTTGGATTAGTTACAATGAGGTACCTCGATTTCATCCGTTTCCAGACATTATTCAGAAAATTTCCCAAAAAGAAGACATCTACGACCCAAATCAAATCGCACATATTGGAAACTCAAAGATCTCTTTGCTTTCGGCTTATCATGCACAATGCAATTGGAATATTTTATTGGCTACAAATGAAGAGACCGATTGGTCGGCCTATCCGCATACTCACTTCATTGACAAAACTTCAAACCTAAAAAGTATTTTTCAATCAACCCCAAAAAAGTCAAAACCGAAATTAACATATCTCTTTAAAAAGGGAAAACCATCATGACGAAATTTTAATCTACCCTTAATCATCGAGAAATATGTAGCCAACTTACCGTGATTTTTTTTGAATAAAAACCTTTGTGAATTTACATACACACACAACCTATTGCGATGGCACAGCCCATCCATCTGATTTCATACTCAAAGCAAAACAATTAAGTTGGGATTTTCTAGGATTTAGCGCTCATGCACCACTTCCATTTCCCTGTGAGTGGTCAATCAAGGAATCAGAGCTACCTAATTATACCTCGGAAATCCATCAGTTGGCAGAAATGCACAAATCGGAAATCAAAATCCACTCCAGTTTCGAAATTGACTTCCTTGATGGATTGGGTTTCCCATCTCTAAAATTTGAAGAGATTAAGAAATCAACCTACCTCATTACTAGTATACATTTTGTCCCAAACCCCAAGGCGGATGAGTTGAAGTATTTAGAAATTGACGGGACGTATTCTCAATTTTTATTGGCACTTAAATCATACGATTTCGACCTCAAGAAACTTCTGCAATCATTTCTCGGTGCAACAGAACAAATGCTCAGCACACCAATAGGTTGCGTAAAAATCATAGGTCATATTGACAAAATCATATTAAACGCCTCAAAAACGAGTGAATTCCTAGAACTTGAAAATTGGTTCTATGATGAGTTATTTCAGATTGCACTGAATTCAACATCACAATTTGATTTTATTGAAATCAACACCAGGGCTATGTATAAAAAAGGCCTTAGCAATCCATATCCTAAACTAGAGTTTATCGCTAAGCTTCATCAAAACAATATTCCACTCATCATAAACAGCGACGCCCATCACCCATCTGAACTTGACGGTGGATATCGCAATTTACATCAACTACTCACTCAATGCGGACTAAAAGACATTGAAAAAACAAAAATGAAACTGTGATGAAAATAGAAATTGGAAGGAATCAAATTTTGCGTTCATTGGCCCTAGGCGGACTTACATTTTCAATATATACATGCATGTATGCATTGCGAAAACCGTTCTCTGGGTTAACCTATAATGACTTAACACTATGGGGGTTCAATGTGAAAATTTGGATGGTTTTATGTCAGCTCATTGGCTATACACTTAGCAAATTTGTTGGCATTCGATTTTTGGGAGGATTAAACAGGGACTATCGCGGCATTTTCCTGATATGCTTGATGGCCACGTCTCTAGTCCCATTGGTTATTCTAAGATTTTCTGTTATCGAATTTTGGCCATTTTTAATGATTTTGAATGGATTTCCCCTTGGATTGGTGTGGGGATTGGTATTTTCATATGTTGAAGGAAGAAAACATACTGAATTGATCGGTGCGATGTTGGCGTGCACATTTGTATTCTCCTCTGGCTGGGTCAAAACAATAGCGCTTTGGTTACAAGCCTCTTTGCAGTTATCGATCAACGAAGTTCCATATATTACTGGTGCCTTTGCGCTTTTCCCTGCCGTTGTATTTATTATATTGTTAGAGAGATTTCCAGGCCCCTCTCGAGAAGATATTGAATTACGCATAGAGCGAAAAGCATTAGACCCAAAAACACAAAAGAAAATACTTGGGGAACTTCAATATCTGATTTTACCCTTTGTGATTATTTACGGCCTATTAACTATTCTCAGGGATTTTAGAGACAATTTCAGTGCAGACATGTTGAATCAGTATTTGGTCTTCAATTCCCAAGCTTTCGTAAAAATCGAACTACCAGTAACCCTCCTTTTATTGTGCATTGTTCCAGGGTTTTCTCTGATAAAATCACATATCAAATCTCTTAAACTTACGGCCTATTGTATTTCAATTGGTGGATGTATTTCTTTGATTTCTGTCGTTGGATTTCAATTACAGTACCTGTCTTTACAAGCGTTATTGATTATGTCTGGCGCAGGGCTCTATTTAGGTTATATTCTCATCAACATAAGCGTTATGGATAGAATTATTGGATTGAGTGGAATATCAGGCAATTCCAGTTTTCTAATTTACATTGCCGATTCCATTGGTTATTTATTTTCATTAACAATTACTTCTATAGCGTTACTTGGCAACAACGACACTGTAGATTGGGCATCTATATTCAACAAATTGATCATCGTTGGAAGTGTTCTAATCTTATTGCTTTCTCAAATCGTAATTTATCAATTAAACAAATCACTCCGAAAAAATGAAAATATCATCACAACCTAAAGCAATCGTAGTAGGTGCTGGAATTTTGGGCATTGCCTATGCAAAAACACTAGCCGCAAGGGGTTATCATGTGGATGTGTTCGAAAAATCAGAGAAGGCCGTTGGATCATCAATAAGAAATTTCGGAATGATTTGGCCAATTGGCCAACCCGCTGGCACCTTGTATGATCGCGCAATTAAAAGCAGATCCATTTGGATTGAACTGTGCAAATCGGCAAAAATATGGCATAAAAAAACCGGCAGCTTTCAAGTACTTTCAAATCCATTGGAGTTCGAACTTGGCAAGGAATTCTTAGAACGAGAATCAAACCACAGAGAAGGATTACAGCTTTTAGACAAAAGTGAAACGCTCGCGGCGCTTTCCATTGTTAACAAATCAAATACAATGGGCGCTATTTACAGTGGCACGGAAATAATCGTAGAGTCTCGGGAAGCAATTCGTGTAATTCCAGATTTTTTAACTGAAACACAAGCCATTAAATTTCATTTTAGTACTGCAGTCGTTGAAGTAATGCCCAATAAAATCCGAACGGCGATGAACAAAACCTACGAAGCCGAAATCGTCGTAATTTGTAATGGGTACGAATTAAATCTCTTATATCCATCTTTTTTTAAGACTTCCCCGATTACTATCAGCCACTTACAAATGCTCCGCAGCGAGCGAATCACAGCTACCATCCCCGCGTTATGCGCCGGCCTGAGCTTTCTTCATTACAAAAGTTACGACAAACTACCCTCTTTGGCAATTTACGAGCACTGGGTTAAGGACAACTATCCTAAACATTTTTTTCATGGCATTCATTTACTGGTGAGTCAAAATTATCAAAACCAACTGACCATAGGCGATTCACATGATTACGGGCTACATCACGACCCGTTCCAGATTGAAAGTGTGGACCAATTAATTTTGGATTATCTAAATGAGATCTTCGACATCCCCGATTTAAAAATGGCGCAACGATGGACAGGTCAGTATCTTAAATTAAAAAACAACAGTAGCGAATGGATTCAAGAAATTGAAAACGGGGTTTGGGTGGCGAACGGTCCTGGAGGTGCGGGAATGACCCTCAGCTTTGGCATGGCCGAAGACACTATCAGCCAAATGATTGGTTAACATGTAAACACAATTCTAAATCCTCCCAAGCTTCTTGAGGAATTTCAGAATCGATATCGAATCGTTTTCCTTGATCATCCCATCTTCTGAGATTCAAACATTCTATAAAAAATGGCATTTCCCGTATTTCAGCACTTTCTTCTGATGACATCAAACCACCTTGCATTTGAAAACTCTTTAAACTCGCCGCTGACAATCGATTAATGTAATATGGCTCATTAGACACGAGGTATCTTTTGGCCCAAACATGAGAAGCAACCAATTGAGAAACTTTTTCACCAAAGCCCCATTTCAACAACAAATCTGCGCCATACACTTCATGTTTCATATCCGTATGCTCTCCATCTTCAGGGTTATACACCAAATGACCAATGTCGTGCAATAACGCTGCAACACGCAATTCCAAACTCGCATTGTTTTCTCTAGCCAACGTATAACATTGTACAGCATGTTCAATTTGCGTAACGTCCTCACCATACATATTTAAGCCTTTTGTTTGAAACAACTCTTGAATTTCTTTTATCACTTCATTCATAATCAGTTTATTAAAAAAAGGGGCGAGTAAACCCGCCCCTAATTACTACTATAACATTATTACCCAAAATTTATTTTAAAATCCACATGTCGGCATTGATATCATCTTTGCCACCAAATTGATTATTCAAAGCAGCTTGCCAATTGTCTTTGTTGTTGGTAGCTTCAGAAGAAGGGTATTGGAATCGCTTAGGAATCAAACCGCTGTTGGCAGTTCCTGGACCACCCTTAGAAAAGCTTGGGTATCCAGTTCTACGATAGTTATAATAACCTTCCCAACCACTATTTTGGAAGAATGCCAAATACTTCTGAACTACAATTTGTTGTAATCCTTGAGCGTTGTTACCGGCATAGCTAACCAAAGGTTGCGCCAAATACGCGGTCTGATCAAAGTTAACCGTGTACTTATTGTAAGACGCACCGTCAGTCACTTTGCCACCTGCTTTAAAGAAGTAAACATCCAAAGGACCATTCCCAATGCCATAAAACTCATGACTTGCTTTGATTCCTTTTTCATACCAATCTTTAGCATTTTGAGAAATCCAACCACGGTTCGCTGCTTCTGCAATGTTGAAACACATTTCAGAGTATCCCACGATGATTGTATTCTCAGCAGTGTACGTGCTGTAATAACGCTTTCTGTTATAAAAACTAAACTCTCCAGGCAAATAGGCAGCACCGTTGTCGATACCTGCTTTAGTGCTCATATCGGCCAAATCCATACTTGACTCAGCACCAACAAACGCAGCGAAATCTGTAGGTTGAAGCCCTGCTTTCATTTTGTTCCCCGCTGGTTCACCAAACAACATCGCCCTTGGATCTTTCAAAGAAGCAAGCGTATTCAAAGTGGTGGCAGACATATTATAACGAGTAGCATCAAATCCAAAATTATCTGGGTTTGTAGGATACTTGTTAAATGTATTGTTGTACACATATTGCAAACCATCGGCGTTTGAAGCAGGCAATGGGTATTTGGTAGGGTTAGAAATGATGTTAGCGAATTTGGCTTTCACATTCAAATCAGCATCTGATTCTTTCGCGCTTAAAGCCACCAATACTCTCAAAGTGAAAGCATTGTTAATTTTCTGCCAAGCCAACAAATCACCACCAAAATAAATGTCGCCAGAAACAGTAGATTCTCCCGCTGCGATCAACGATGCCATATCGGTATTTGCTTCGTCTAACCATTTCAACACCTGAATAAACACCTCTTTCTGAGTGTTGTATTTTGGTGTATACGTAACATCTGGAGACAAAGCTTCAGTCAATGGCAAATCACCCACTTGCATGGTCATCTCATAGTACATGGACGCTTTCAAATACTTAGCCATTGCAGAATATGGATTCACGGATTTGTATCCCACACGCTTAGCTTCTTCTTCCATTTTCAACACATTCTTCAATTGAGTATATTTCAAACTTGCACCACCCCAGTTATACTCTTGGTTACCGTAGTAGTTGTAATTACAACAGTTGTATTGACAGAATCTAGCTTCATCATCCCAAGGAGCGATAAAAATCGAATTGCAAATTCCATTTAAAACTAAATCTGGAGTTACAACTGTGGCGCGGTTAGGATCCTTATCCAAACCATCCATTTTACATGCCTGAAACATAAATATCGTCAAGGCAGTTATTGCTAAAAATATCTTCTTTTTCATTTTTATTGTATTAAATCGTTTGCGTTTAATTAGAATACCAAGTTGATGTTGATTCCGTATCTACGTAGAGTAGGTGTTTGCAATGCAGAATAGCCAGTCATACCAGGGAATTGATCCAAATCGATATCGTGGTGACCTTTTGCAAAATACAATACGTTACGCGCAACCAAGGAAACAGTAGCAGATTTGAAAGTTTTACCCATCCATTTAGATGGCATCTGGTAAGTGACATTCACTTCACGCAACTTCATGTAAGACTTGCTCATCAAGTTTGCTTCATATTGACCATAGTAACGGCTAATGTAATCCTGTAAATAAGTTGCAGTTGTATTCTTTGCGAAAGTCAACTCACTCATATTTGTAATTTCACCTGTAGTTGGATCGTATTTGGGTGTACCACTTGCAATTACTACACCTTCACCTACCCAAGATTTAGTTCCTTGATAGTCGTTGTATCGTGCATCGCCCATTCCCAAACCATTGGCATCTTTGATGTTATTTTCAACAGTTTCGATGTTACGTCCACCGCGGAAAGTTTGACGTTGAATTTGGTTTACAATCTGGCCACCTACACGACCGTCAAATTGGAACGACATACTTACATTTTTGTAACCTACTTTATTGAAGAAACCCCATACCAAGTCAGGCAATGAATATCCTTGCTGTTGACCTTTTGGCAATACAATTGGACGTCCACCCGCATCATTGATCAATTGACCATCAGAAGTACGTGCAAATGAGCCCATGTACAACGCATCGATACGATCACCTACTTTCAAGAATCGGTTACTTGAGTTGTTAGAAACAAAGTAATCTGACGAAATACGATCTACATCTCCATAAATTTTGGTTAAGAATTCACGATAACGAGAGAAGTTCGCAGAAGAGTTCCATGAAAGTCCACCTTTTTTCGAAGGCTTGATTATTTCACCATTCATAGACACCTCCCAACCCTTACGTTGTGTTTCGATTCCATTTACCAACTGATTCGTATAGCCTGTAGCTTCAGAAACAGTTCTTTGATAGATTCCAGGACCATCTTTATAGATAAAGTAAGTACCCTCGATACCAAAACGATTTTTAAACATTCTCGCTTCAACACCCGCTTCGTAATTTGTACGTTGGAATGGCTTCAAACTGCTGTTTGACACTGTATTAGTGAAGTTAGCGGAAGGCTTGCCATTATATAACAATGGAGTAGAGTAAACAGACGAATTGGTGTAAGACGGACCGTCGTAAGGAGAAGTATATGCAGAACCATATCCAATTGGATATCCAGCAGGTCCAATTGTTGGACTTGTCAAACCACCTTTAACCTGTGCATAAGAACCACGAATCTTCAAGAAATTCAAAGTGTTGTTTTTCTTCATGAAATCCGTTGGAACAAAAGACAAACTTGCTGAAGGATAAACATAACTGTTGCTACCAGCAGGCATAGTTGACAATTGGTCCATACGTGCACCCAAATTCACATTGTAACCTTTACCTCCAACATCAGCCAATGCATACAATGAATTAACCGCCATTGAGGATGTAAAATTGTAAGCCTTCACTGGGTTTGCAGAGTTACTGAAATTATAAACCTCAGGAACGTTTAAATAATCTGTAGTTACAAATGAACTATTGTATTGGAAATCACGACGGTTACCACCGGCAGAAACGTGCACATTGGTTTTCTTTACGTCTTTATCGAAGTTCAACATGAATTCGTTGTTCGACTCATACATAGCTCTTTTATCTTCTCTGTAGTCACCGCGACCTTCTTCACGTCCGTAGGGGTGAGCAGAAAATGGCATTTTTTCAGTGCGCAATAAATCATAAGAAGTGATTGATGAACGAACCATCAAACTCAATGAAGGAGCCAATTGATAGTTCAATGAAGCATAACCATACACATCGTTCTTGTAATGACCACGCAACCATTTCTCTGCCACAAACCAAGGGTTATGATAACGCTGATATTCAGCATAAACGCTCTGAACACCCTCTTTTCCTGGCTGCCAAATTCCACGAATATCATCAGCCATAACATCCCAGTCAGCACCACCCCATATTGTCATGTTGTAAATCAATGAGTTAGGCCCATAGTTCACATCATTAATGTTTGGAGTTGCTTGTCTGTTATAGTTAATGTTAGCATCCAAACGCAACTTATCATTAAAACGAACTGTATTGCTGATGTTGAATGTATTGCTGTTCAATTCTGTGTTTGGTACGATACCTTGCTGGTGCATGTTTGTGTAAGAAAAACGAACATCCATCTTTTCAGAAGAATTGGCGATACTTACGTTGTTGCTACTAACAACTCCATTGCGCAAAAAGCGCTCTAAGTTGTTTGCGCCACGCGCAGTCCAAGGCTTCAAACCATCGTATTGTTGAATCATCTGACCTTCAAATTTTGGACCCCATATGTCATAATCACCATCATTCAGACCAGCACCTTTACCGTCAACAAATGAATATTTACCGTGATCACCAGGACCATATTGATCTTGAACTTTGGGAATGGTCAAAAATCCATTTTCAACCATATTGCTTGAGTTCACTTCAACCTGAATTCCACGTTTGCTACCTTTTTTGGTTGTAATTACGATGGCACCATTCTGTCCGCGATATCCATACAACGCCGCAGCAGCTGGACCTTTCAATACCGTAACTTTTTCAATATCGTCTGGACCCAAATTGTAAGCATCAGAGTTAATTGGAATACCATCAACAACGAATAATACACTTTGTCCGCGCTTAATGTCACTGCCTCGCAATACAATCGCTGGAGTTCCTAACAATTCAGCACTTTGACCAATTGTAAGACCGGCTACACGGCCTACCATACTGTTTACAACGTTTGGTTCGCGGGCTTTAATCAAGTCGGCACCTTGAATTTCTTGCACGGCGTAACCCAACTTTTTCTTTTCCTTTTTAATACCCAAAGCGGTTACAACCACTTCTTCTACTCGAGCGGTGTCTGACTCTGTTTGAGCCAACACAGAAATCGGGAATAGCATGGCAGACATCACCGCCGTTGCACTTCCTAACTTCACAAATTGAATTAATCTTTTTTTCATTGTCTTTTGTCGATTTTTCGCAACAAAAAACACCCTCCAAATTCAACTTAAAATCTTCAATTTGTTATCAAAAAATAACTGAAATTATCAAATTGATAGTGGAATATTACGGCTAATGCACAAGTTATTTTATGGAAATATTTTGGAAACACCGTTTCAACATTTTTAAAACACACACTTAACCGATGCATTTATTGACCGTCCAGGCGCTGCATAAGGAACCAATTTTAATAAGCTCATTGGGTCTATGTAATACCGGTTCAAGACATTGGTAGAATTCAATTGCAATATGCATTTTCGAAATTCACAATTAATACCAACCGCTGCCAACATATAACTATCATTTTTGCGACTGTATTCATCTGGAAACAAAACTCTCGAATAGGTAGTTCCTCCAAAAATATAAATCTGTGTACCTCTATTTAGATTTGGTATTTGAATTCTTATTTTGTTCCCAAGTTTCATGGGAGGAACGAAAGCAAGGTTTGTTCCATTGGACACAATCGAAACGTAAGATGCATTGAACTGAATCTGAATAGACCGAGATTCATTATAGAAATTAATAGACCCTTCCATCCCCTTGGAAATTGCATCATGCGCAACATAACGGAATTCAGGCGCACCAAATTGAAATTGTCCTGTTGGCAACAAAGCGATATAACCACTACATTTTGAATAAAACAAATTCAAATACCCCTCCACACGCTTAAAATTCCATTCATTACCCATCTCAAAATTTACTATGTTTTCCGGTTTCAAACCACTATTCCCATGATCAAAACGAAATGCATCTTCACTCATCCCATTGGCAAACAATTCATGAAAATTGGGATTTCGAGAGCCCTTGGATATTGCAAATCTTGTTGAATTGAATTTGTTGTGATGAAACAATGTTGACAGGCCCCAAATCGGTCTGATACTTCCTGAAATATCCTGATTTTTTGTTTGATACGTCTTTGTAATGCCACCCAAATTGAACGATCCTTCCATGTTACCAAAACTTCGTTGCAAAACACCATGCAGTCCGCCATCCAAACTCAAATAATTAGGTATCACGAGAATCTGACCCATGTTATTATTGTTTTGCAACGACATCAATTCAACAATAGAAAATCTCCATTTTGAACCCAGCTCCATGAATCGGAAAAATCTTTGCTGAGCAGTGCTTAATTGCATCGCCAACCCATCAACTTCGCCCTCTTCAACCTCTAATCTCGTATTTGATTGAATTCCATATTGCAACTCATAATAACCCTTGGAACACGCGGTTCGAGACTTGATAGAAAGGGCGTGCATAAGTACGGCGTGATGCGGCGCCTCAAAATCTCTCGGTTCACCATTTAATAGTTCCAACTTTTCTAAAGAATCCAGGGCCCGCGAAATACCTGTCCTAGTGAAGGAAGAGCGATAATTGATCCATTTTTGCGACTTATTATTCGTTCGAAAACAACCCCACTTTACCTGAAAACCATCGTTTCTCGTATTTAACACGTCGGTACCATTCGCATCGTGATAATCTCCAAACTGATTGAGGACAATACCAAACCAATTGCTTCTATTCGATTTTACAATCTCCCTTTCGTAACCTGCCTGAACACCCAAATTATTGGAAAAACATCGCAGATAACTTTGTTGCTGTATACCCAATTTTTGAGGCATCACAGTTTCTATTTGAACAAGCCCTCCCATGGCATCTCCACCTGCTAAAATTGCCAATGGCCCTAAATAAACACTCAATTTATCATTTGAAAATGGGCCAATTGTAAGTCCATGCTCATCCTGCCATTGTTGGTTGTCCATTCGCAAACCATCTACTAAAACTGCCACCCTCGACCCAGAGTACCCACGAAGTACAGGCCTTGTCATTCCAGGCCCCATACTCGAAACAGAAACTCCAGGAATATCACCCAACTGATCCGCAACTTGAACACCCAATTGGGCCGAAGGTATTGGAGACAACTCTCTACTTCTTAATCCCAAAATGGCAGCGTGATTGGATTGTACAACTTGAATAGGATTCATTCGGAGAGTATCCGTGATGGATGAATCCAATTGCTTGCCCAATAAATTGCAAGCGGGTGAAATTACAATGAGGATAAAAACAAGAATTCTAATTGACATACAATTACATTTTCACTTGTCAGTATGCTTCAAGAATGCCAACCTACGTGGGGCCGGTAAAATTGACGACTCCCCTTTTACATACTTCCAAAGCATTTCATTCATCAATTGCTCATTGGCTCTGTCCTCTCTGCTCAAATCCAACCCCTCACTTTGATCCATTAAATACGAAGTTGACTTACGATTGTCGCTTACATTCTTTTCCGACAAATCCACCAATGCTGGAAGTGCATCAAATGTAGGATGCACCGCAGAATCTTGGAAACATCTCCACATTGGTTCAGCAGAAGCATCATACTGACTCATGGGCGACATTCCCAGAATCAGTTCCATAGTCCGTAACATTGAACTCGTTGAATAGTGTGTATGATCTACAAATCCACTTTTCACCATTCCACCAGCAACATAAGCTGTTGAGCGATGTGCGTCTATATGATCCGGTCCATTTTGGGCATCATCTTCCAGAATAAAGACAACGCTACTGCCCCAAATTTTAGATTTCGACAAATAGTCGACAAACATACCAACGGCCAAATCATTGTCTGCAACATGAGCAAATGGCGTTGGACGATTCCTGCGAACCCCCTCGGTATGGTCGTTGATAAACCGCAATGTATTTAACCTTGGCACCTGACCGATATTTAACAAAGAATCGAAATCGTGTTTCCACTGACCAAATCTTGTGGTATCGCGAACATTCTCGTCCCAAGAAGTATAGGAACGACAAAAATGTCCTTGCAAAGATTTGATATTGGCTTTGTAATTGTCTGCGAATTCACCGTATGTTCGATAACTAATACCGGCACGAGATGCATGATCCCAAATAAATCCTTTTTGAGGATGTGCAACCGAGAATTGCCCTTCATAAACATAGTCTCCACCCCTACCACCATAACTTGTAGGCCATGTTTTTTCATTATAGTCATTCGCATAAGCAGCGGTACTCCAATTGTGCCCATCTGCACTCACTTCCGCTTCCACATAAAAATGGTCGAGTAAAACAAATTCTTTACAGATTTTATGCTGATTTGGCGTAATGTTAGCACCAAATAACAAAAGACTTGTATCACCATCGCCACCTTCCATATCCGCCAATACTTGATCATACGTACGATTTTCTTTGATGATATAAAATACATGTTTGATAGGAGATGTATCACCCAATTTACTCGGAATGGGATGGTTTGCGGGAATGCCAGTTCTATTTTCAGCATCTGACCGGTAAGGCGAATTAAAATATACCTGATGCGTATGTGAAGTCAATTTCTTTGCATCTGTTATTTCTGAAATCGAAAAAACCGACATTCCGCCCCGAAACAACCCGCCAATATATTGGACCTTATCTTTTCCCTTTTGTCCCTTTTGATACTCCGTCTGCGTCTTCTTTTCAATTGGATTTGGACCTTTTGGATTTGGCATAGTCGCGAAACCTTTCCCATTGCAAACCCAAACTTTACCCAATGCAACCCTTACTTGAGTAGGATACCAACCCGTTGGTATAAAACCCAACCCTTTGCTTTCCAAACGCTTTGAGACATCAAAAACGGCAAGCGCATTATTGTCGGCATTTGCAATCAATAACAGTTTATCCCCTTTCATCAATGCCAATGAATTTGTTCCGCTACCAGTAAGTTTGGCTTCATAAATACCCACACTCAACACTTCTTCCACTACCAAAGTCTCGGTATTTACGATATGAACTGTATTATCGTCCGCACAAGCCACAAACAACCGCTTTTGTTTTTTATCCAAAATCATCTCATTCGGATTGTCTCCCACCCGAATTTTCTTAATCCATTTCAATGTCTTGGTATCGAAAACACCCACTGATTCATCGCCCCAATGACTGACAAATATTCTACCCAAATTATCTTTTACCACACAATATCCCTCCGACGGGAGATGCCACTTACCCATGACTGCTCCATTCACAATATTGACTTGATACAAATTTGAATCTTCCTTGGTTGCAAAAAACAAGGATTTATTTTCAGCTCCCATCACCATTCCTGTAGGGGATACTTTCTCTGGCCAAGCCTCTTTTATTCCGATGCTATCAATCCATTTTAGTTTGCCCTCATTAAAACCATAATGACCCACATAATTCATGTTTCCACCGGATGAGTACAACTCTGTACCCGATCTGTTAAAGGCCATTCCATAAAATGTCATCTTCACCGGCATACTGTCTACTACTTTTTCAGAAGCCAAATCAATCACCATCAACGATTGGTCGCTCTGACCCGCATTCGATACCACAGCGAATTTCCCTGATGGATCAATTACCATGTGCATAGGGAGGTCCCCCAACGTTATCCTACGACCCAAGGGGCTCAACTTCCAACCATTGGTTAATTCCGCTGTCTGGGAAAACGCCGAAAGCGTTACCCATAGAAATACAGTTGATACAATGATTCTCTTACTTGTGATTTTCATAAAATTGCTTTTTTTGATCTGATTCTTCATCCAGCGGAGACGACATTTTCACTTCACGCCACGGAACCGTTCTGTTATATTTCTGCATTGCATCGTCAGGATTGAATACCCGGAGATCAGATTTTATTAATTCATAAGGAGTGAAATCGGGAGTCGTTGTAAACCAATCTGCCAACAATGTTCCTGTAGCATCAAAATGATTCACTGGCGGAATCCCCAACAGGACATACATCGTACGAATGATTGAACCAAAGTTGGCATGGGTGTGCGATACATAACCCTTTTTCACATAGGGACCTGCCATCATCAAAATACTGCGATGCGCATCGATGTGATCTACTCCACCCTGAGGATCGTCCTCGGTAACTATCACCAACATATTCTTCCAATAAGGCGTATGCGATAAAAAATGCAACATTCTACCCAAACCCAAATCATTGTCGGCCACATAACTGTGAACATAGGGATACCCATCTTTGGGCCTTGGCTGACTCGTATGATCGTTTGGCAATTGTATTGTGATGACATTGGGCATTGTATCACAGCCTTTTAACCATTTATCTGTAAATTCAGTTTCAAATTGTTCTACTCTAAATTGATCAGGAATACTGGTATTATACCCCGCGTAATTCCTTGAAGTTTCGTTGTAAATGGCTGCTGGCATTGGAAATACAACCGACATCCCCGTTCCGTTCAATGTGTCGAACCACTCTTCGCGAACACCAGAATATTCATTGGCCTCACCAAAATTATAAATGCTCTTTTTTGATCGTTTGACGGCTTCCCAAAATCCTCCCACTTGGTTGTAATCCTCAGGGTCCATCGCGCCCGTGGTCCTCGGCATTCTGCGTCCAGGCGATTTAGACAATGTCATAAAATCACCCGCATTGGCCGCATTGGTTTCTACATATTCATTGGGCATGGTTCCCAACATCCAATGGTGTCCGTGAATCGATGCATCACTATCGCAATAAAAATTATCAGAATACGAAAATTGCTTGGCAATCTTTTGATGATTTGGCGTCACCTTCAGCCCTTTCATCAATTGTCTAATGCTGTCTTTTTGAAGGGAATCCGTATTGTACTTCCACTGCTGATCGTTGTGAATCATCTTCAACTGACCTTCCAACGTATATTCGCAATTCACACCAAAACGACTCAAACTGGAATCGCCCAAACCGCCGGCGAGCTGACCAAAAACTTCGTCGTAAGTACGATTTTCTTTTGTGATGTAAACGATGTGTTGGATGGGCGAATTGGGTCCAAAAATGGCAGAAATTGCATGATCTCGCACCAAAGTTTTCATGGTGTAATCCAAAGTAGATTTGCGTCCAACAGCCAAATCATCGAGCGTTGGAATAGCCACCCTTTGTAACAACCCCAATTGAATATCACCAATATATGTGCCTTGTGGTGGTGCTTTAAAACCTACACCTCCATTGGGACCTGCACCATATCCTCTGGCGGAAGTGATAAGCAATTCTTGCGTTAATGGATTACATTTCACTCGCGTTGCACCCCAACCCGCCGGAATCATCCCCAAATTTTTCCCCGACTTCAAATCCAAGGCAGCCACTGCATTGTAACCCAGAAGGGCAACATAGAGCCGGCCATTTTTGCGGTCAATATCCAACCCATAAGGCATGTAACCTTTGGTATTATCCAAAATAGAGGATGTGCGTATGGGCCAAGATTTTAGGAGTCGCGATTTTTTCAAATCAATCACAGCAATATCGTCGCTCCCTGTCTGAGAAACATAAGCATATCGATCGTCACAAACGATACTATTAGGATGTGAACCACCCACTACTTCTAAATCTTCGATAAACTCACCAATCGCAGCGCCGGTTTTGATTTTGTTCGTAACTGTATTTGTTTCGGTATTGACAATCCAAACCGACATCGACTCATCCGCATTGGGATCGCCCAAACCTGGAATAAATCGACCCTCTCTTACAACCCCTTCATTGGACTCTTTTGTATGTGCGCCATAGGCAGGAAAATGCAACAAAAAGGAATCCTTAGTAACTTCATTAACCCCAGGAACAACTGGGTAAGCATACATTCCCACGTTGGCAACCAACAATTTATGATTCTTAGTCGAAAGGGCTAGTCCAAATGGAATTCTACCCGTGGGAATCATCGCCTTTAACTTTTTGTCCTTTAATCCGATGCGATACAACTGAAACCATGCGCGATCCAAAACCCATAAGTCATCGTTTATATCGTCTACCAAAATATCCGTCACAAAAGCCTCTTTGGGAGCCTCCGGATGAAACTGATTCACATCTACACTGTCAATCACCTTTTTTAAAATCACATCGAACATCCAAATTTTCCCTTTGTCGCCCCCGCTCAAATAAACCACGCGATTATTGTCTGAAAAACTCGCCCCCACAAACGATGCCCCTTTAATGATATCAACTCCTTTACCGTCAAATTCTGGAAAACGATTTACTTGGGTAGACGCCCCCGACATTTCAACCAACGTAACGGCTCCACTATGCAACACCACTGCAAACTTGCCGTTATTGCTTACCGCCAAACCATAAGGTGCTCTATACACTCTAATTTTCTCGCCCACTGGCGAAACAAATCTTCCGCTGGGTAAAACGGAAATCCCATTTTCATTGATCTTACAGTAATCCAACTTGCCTGGAACTTCATATTCTACTTGTGCCGAAGTACCCGTAACAAGCATTATCAAACAAGCGAAATTGAAAATCTTATTTATCGGAATATACATACTCCAAAGAATCTCATTTCTTGTGTTTTTAGTATTGAATAAACATCAATCAAATGTTAAATGCGAACAATAACCATTTCAAAAAATAAACAATTCTTCACAACACACATATTGCTTGATTATAAGAAAACTGAACTTTTGTAATGAAAATCAAATTTCTTTCTCATGTTAAATGTCAACAACCTCATTCCAAACTCCACATTAACCAAAAGAGAAAAATGGCTACTTACAATTTTGTTCCCCATCCCAGGATGGACGATTTTAATCGCGGCTTTCGCGTTATATAAAATGATCCTACACAAAAGAAAATTAGCAAACCCCTCAATTGATCAATTGACTCATTCCTAATTCTTGGGTAAACATGGGTAAAAACGGCAGAAATTGAAATCGACTTTGCTAAAATAAATACATTTTGTCACGATTTATGACAGAACGACAGAATGAAACCTTTGTTTCCCCCTTGGTATACAGATTGCTAACAAAGGGCAAAGGAAACCAAGACAATGAGCAAAATAATTGGAATTGATTTAGGAACTACAAACAGCTGTGTATCTGTATTGGAAGGCAACGAACCCGTTGTAATTGCAAACAGCGAAGGACGCAGAACTACTCCTTCCATTGTAGCATTTATGGACAATGGCAATGGCGAACGCAAGGTTGGAGACTCAGCCAAACGTCAGGCCATCACAAACCCACAACACACCGTTCAATCCATCAAAAGATTCATGGGTGAGAAATTCTCAAACATGTCGGCTGAGATTGGACGTGTACCCTATGAAGTGGTGAAGGGCGACAACGACACTCCACGAGTGAAAATTGGCGATCGCAACTACACTCCCCAAGAAATCAGCGCCATGGTACTTCAGAAAATGAAGAAAACCGCCGAAGATTATTTGGGTCAGGAAGTAACCCGCGCCGTAATTACCGTACCCGCATACTTTAACGATGCACAACGTCAGGCCACCAAAGAAGCGGGAGAAATCGCTGGTTTGGTAGTTGAACGTATCATCAACGAGCCTACCGCTGCCGCTCTGGCTTACGGATTGGACAAATTGGATCGCGATATCAAGATTGCCGTTTATGATTTGGGTGGTGGAACTTTCGACGTTTCTGTCCTCGAATTGGGCGATGGAATCTTTGAAGTAAAAAGCACCAATGGCGACACCCACTTGGGTGGTGATGATTTTGACCAAGTGATTATCGACTACTTGGCTGATGAGTTCAAGAACCAAGAAAATATCGACTTGCGTAAAGACCCAATGGCTTTACAGCGCTTGAAAGAGGCTGCTGAGAAAACCAAAATCGAGTTGTCTGCAAGCACCGAAACCGACATCAACTTACCTTACATTACAGCAGTTGACGGTGTTCCAAAACACTTGGTGATGAAAATGAGTCGTAGCAAATTCGAGCAATTGGCCGCATCATTGATTCAGCGCACATTGGAGCCATGTAAGCAAGCGTTGAAAGATGCAAACATGAATCCTAGCGACATCGACGAAGTGATTTTGGTGGGCGGATCAACACGTATCCCTGCCATTCAAAAATTGGTTGAAGATTTCTTTGGCAAAGCGCCAAGTAAAGGGGTAAACCCAGACGAAGCGGTTGCTGTAGGTGCTGCAGTTCAAGGGGGCGTTTTGACAGGTGAAGTAAAAGATGTGGTATTGTTGGATGTTACTCCATTGAGCATGGGTATCGAAACCATGGGTGGCGTAATGACACGCATGATTGAATCTAACACCACCATCCCTACCAAAAAGACAGAAACTTTCTCTACTGCAATGGACAATCAGCCTTCGGTTGAGATTCATATCTTGCAAGGAGAGCGTCCGATGGCAAACGACAACAAAACCATTGGTCGATTCATTTTGGATAGCATACCACCCGCACCAAGAGGCGTTCCACAAATCGAGGTAACCTTCGATATCGATGCCAACGGTATCTTGAGTGTTCATGCAAAAGACAAAGCAACTGGAAAAGAACAAAAGATTCGTATCGAAGCTTCTAGCGGATTGAGCAAAGAAGACATCGAAAAGATGAAAAAAGACGCCGAAATGAATGCCGAATCTGATGCAAAACGCAAAGAGGAAGCGGACAAAGTAAACGCTGCAGATGCGCTGGTATTCAGCACCGAGAAGCAGATTACAGAGTACGGCGATAAGATTCCAGCGGAAAAGAAATCAACCATTGAATCTGCTTTGGGTGAATTGAAGAAAGCGATTGCTGAAAAAGATTTCGCTGCGATGGAAACTGCAAGTGCCGCTTTGAATGCTGCATGGCAGGCTGCAAGCCAAGACATGTATAACGCTACTGGCGGAAATCCTGAAGGGGGTGATCCAGGTGCAGGTGCAGGAAACGGTGCAGGATCTGGCGCTGCAGGAGATCAAGTGCAGGACGTAGATTTCGAAGAAGTAAAATAATTCTTAGGGATGAATTTCATCCTCAAGAATTATTGTTCATAGTTAGTTTAGTTCACAAAGGGTGCCCAACTGGGCACCCTTTGTGTTATTTTTGAAATTCAACATCCAACCAAAACATCCACCCTCCCTCATGCAAAGCAACAATCAATTGCGCATCAACAATCCCCGTATCATATCCATTGCCATGAAAACACCCTTTCAACTTGTAACCTGCGCTTTGATTAGCATCGGATTATTCAGTTGTGGTCAAGAATCGAAAGACAGCACCACAGATACAACACAAGCCACCAAGGACCCTTATGCAAACGCAGCACCTGGCAGTGAAACACCCGTAGGGATTGCACCGCCGAATCTGGAAGACACATCTAAGATTTCAGACCCTTTGGCAAAAGACAGCCTCAAATTAACCGTCGCTTTTCAAAAAGCTGCCAATGAATTGGGCGCCGCATATCTTCGGAAAGACGTCAATGGGTACGCAAAATTCTGCTTACCCGCGATTGAAAAAATGGCAGGAGGCCCTGCTGCGTATCGATCAAAATTGCAAACGATTTTTCAAGACAAAAATGCCACGCAGTATTTCAAAATCCTCTCAGGACCCATTCAACGAACCAAAGCGAGTTTAGACGACCAAGGTTATTTACAAGGTTGGTACTGCCTAATGCCCGTAAAGATGTTCAGAAGGGAGTCGGGTAAGGTATTAGAAGACATTAAATGGATGGGAGGACAATCGTTGGATGAAGGAAAAACAATATACTTTATCGACATTACAAATGTTCCACCGGAGAACATCATGCAGATCATGCCCGACTTAAAGGTGGTATTGATGAAATAACATTTTCATTGGGTTGGGGATTTCATTTGAGATTTTCAGTCAACTCGGATTTGCGGCCGTAACGGGTGTAAATTCACTCGGTTTAGCTACCACGCAAAACAACAAATAACCTACAAACCTACTAAACAAAAAAGGCGCCCTGCGGGCGCCTTTTTTACTATCCTTGCAATAATTTATTTTGTAGTCAATCGCATCTTACGACGGGTGGTCTTCTCAACCTTCTCCTCGTCTACCGCTGCAATACCAGTAATGGCCTGGTCAACCAAGATACGACCGCAACTTTCACAATCGATAATACGATAGTGAGCGCGGATATCGCTATGACGCTGTGGTGGAATCTTACTGAAGCAACCTCCACAAGAACCACGCATGATAGAAGCAACCGCAATCCCGTTGCGAACATTGCCACGGATACGGTGGTACGCACGGTGCAAACGAGTATCAATCTTGCCCTCCGCTGTATTGCGCTCCAACATAATCTTCTCAATCTCCTCCGCATTTTCCTTCTCGATTTCTGTCAATTCAGCCTTCTTGAATTCCAAATCCTTGTTGCGAGAATCCAATGCATTCTGCGTATTCGCCAAAGTCTCTTCCTTCAATTCAATCTGCTTGCCGTATTCGCGCATGCGCTTTTCAGCCGACATGATCTCCAATCCAGCAATTTCCTTTTCCTTGTTGATCGCATCGTACTCACGGCTGTTCTTGATGTTATTCAATTGATCGTCGTACTTTTCAATCAAACGCTCGAAATCCTTAATCGCGTTTCTCTTGTTGCTAATCTCCTGATTTAATTCAGCAATTTCAGTAGAAATATGAGATACACGGGTTTGTAAACCGGCGATATCATCCTCCAAATCAGCTACTTCCATTGGCAATTCGCCCAATACCGCACGAAGGTTGTCAAGCCTTGAATCAATCTGCTGCAATTTCCACAGATCTTTAAGTTTTTTGTCGATGGTTACGTCCATGTTTATGTTAAATAATCAATAGGGTTGGTGATAGTTTCTGCAAAAATGGTTGCAAATTTAGGGAATTTCGCTGACAAAATGTTAGAAAACAAATCAATTGTATATTTCTCGCTTTCGAAATGACCAATATCGCATAGCAGCAACTTCCCTTCCGCATCAAAAAACTCGTGATATTTCACATCCGAAGTGACAAAAGCATCCGCCCCAGCCCGCAAAGCATCACCGATCAAAAAACTGCCCGCACCGCCACAAATGGCCACCCTACTCACCGTGCCCACATCGCACTTCGTATATTTCACCACGCCCGCACCCATCCTGTCTTTCACATGTTGCAAAAAATCCAAAACATTCATGGGCTTTTGCAATTCGCACAAAACACCCGCACCAGCCGTTTTAATGACCTCCAACCCTCCAGCGCCACCAATCCCGTTCAAGGAATCAAAACTCGCCACAGCAGGCCTTAAAACGCGCAACACATCGAAACCCAACTGCTGAGCAATGCGCTCGTTCACACCGCCGCGCAAAACATTGTCCAAATTGGTATGACAGGCATAAATCGCAATGTTGTTTCGTATCGCCTTCATCACCGCCCTCTGCACATAATCGCCGCCCGTAAACCGCTTCAACCCGCCAAAAACAATCGGGTGATGCGCTATTATCAAATCACACCCCTTCGCAATCGCCTCGTCAACCACCGCCTCCGTGCTATCCAAACACAACAGCGCCTTGCTCACTTCAGCCCCCATATCCCCCACAATCAATCCCGAATTGTCGTACGACTCCTGCAAACTCGCTGGCGCAATCTCCTCAAACGCAGAAACTATTTCATGTATTCGCAACATCATGATTCAAATTTCATAGAATTCCACCAACTTTGCACCACCCCGTGAAAAAAGCCGTTCTAAAACCCGGAAAAGAAGTCAGCCTACTCAGAAAACACCCTTGGGTATTCTCTGGTGCCATTCAAGAACTCGACGATGCCTATATCGGCGATTGGGTACAAGTGTTTGATAGTCGCGACAGACTGTTGGGCACCGGACAAGTGGGCGACGGTTCCATTGCCATCAGAATGGTTGCCTTTGAAGCCATCGAACCCAATGTGGAATTTTGGAAATCCAAACTACAAAACTGCCTTCACCTCAGACAGCACCTAGGATTTGGACCCACAAACCAAACCAACGCCTATCGTTTGGTGCATGGCGAAGGCGACAACCTTCCCGGCCTAATCATCGATATTTACAACGATTGCGCCGTAATCCAAGCCCATAGTTTGGGGATGTATAATAGTCTAAACGACATTGCCGAAGCGCTAGAGCAGTTGGATAGTCTGCAACTGAAAACCATTTACAACAAAAGTGCAGCAGCCATGCATGGCACCGTGGATGAAGATGGATTTTTATTGGGCGACACCCCAGAAACCATCGCACAAGAAAACGGACTGCAGTTCAAAGTCAACTGGGTAACCGGTCAAAAAACGGGCTTTTTCTTGGATCAACGCGATAACAGAGATTTGCTCCGGGAATTTTCAAAAGACAAAACCGTATTAAACACATTTTGCTACACCGGCGGATTTTCTGTGGCTGCCCTTGCCGGTGGCGCATCAAAAGTCGTTAGTGCCGACATCAGCAATACTGCCATCAATCTAGCCAATGAAAATGTGGCTTTGATGAAACTCAAAAAAAGTCAATCCCACGAAGGCATTGCCGTTGACGTGATGAAATATCTAAACGAAGATGCGGAGCAATTCGACATCGTAGTTTTGGACCCGCCGGCGTTCGCCAAGAGTTTATCCAAAAAACACAAAGCGGTGATGGGATATAAACGCCTCAATGCCATGGGAATCAATAGAGTAAAACCCGGAGGGCTGCTTTTCACTTTTAGCTGTTCTCAGGTAGTTGACGATGTGCTTTTTGCCAATACGGTGACCGCCGCAGGCATCGAAGCGAAACGAAATTGCAGAATCCTCTATCGACTGGGACAAGGAGCAGACCATCCCGTTAACTTATACCATCCGGAAGGTCATTATTTGAAGGGATTGGTGATTCAGGTGGAGTAATCCCTATTGCTGCGCGAATCGATAAAACAAATAAGCCACAGGCACAAACAAGGCATTCGGCAACCATACCGCAAGCCAGGGCCATACCACACCGGAATTCCCCAAGGAGACAAAATACTTGCTGAAGAACAGGAAAAACAGAATCACAAAAATCCCTACACCCAGCGAGAACCCCAATCCGCCCCGCGTTTTACGCCCGGCCACACTTACGGCAATCAACACCAAAATAAAGGTACTAAATGGCGATGCATATCGTCTGTACAACTCCGTTTGCAACAACTCAACATTGGTAGAGCCCCGCATTTTTTCTTTGGCAATCATACTTCGCAATTCATTCTGATTCAGGCTTTGTACATCTTCGATTCTAAAAAAGAAGTCTTCCGGATTAAAGGCAATCAACGTATCCATCATCGATTGATAATGAATCTCTTGATTTCCACTTGCCAAGAACTTCCTTTGCCAAACCATTTCTAATCGCCATTTCTTGGCCTCTGGCGACCATCGAATAAACCTACCAAACAAAGAGCTCTTGAGTTCCTTTCCCTTGTATTCCTCCAATGTCACACCCACCCCTGAACTGTCGTTGTTGTTAAAATACTCCATATACAAAATCACACCTGGCTTGATTTGCCTAAAAATGGTAGATTTCGCTTGAGAGTAATAATCCCTCATGTAAGCATTTTCGAACCTCACTCTAGCTTTATCTGTGATTGGAATGACCCATGCGTTCAACATATAGCTGCCCATAGCGAGCAAAGCAGCAGTGGCCATGTAGGGCATTAAAATCCTTCGCAACGACATCCCCCCGGCGAGCATCGAAATAATCTCGGTTCTGGAAGCCAGCCTCGATGTCATATAGAGCACCGATATAAAAATAAAAATGGGCGAAAATGTATTGAGTAAACTCGGCACGAAGTTGAGATAATACACACTGAAAATCTCATTTACTGGCGCCGATTTCTCCATGAAATCATCCAGTTTTTCTGCCACATCAAACACCATAATGATGATGATAAAAAGCATTACTGTTACAAAGAAGGTCTCTAAAAACTTCTTGGAGATGTACCAGTCTAACTTTTTAAATTTCATAACGATGCGAGGCGATGCAATCTACTACAATTTTCTCGACACTGTTTTTAGGATGCTATCTTTCCAATGATAGAAATCGCCTTGTAAGATCCTCTCACGGGCCTGACGAACCAACCACAAATAGAATCGAAGATTCTGAATGCTGGCGATAATCGGCCCCATCATTTCATTGGCTTGAAACAAATGTCGCACATAGGCTTTACTGTACTCCGGTGTCAACAACGAATCCAAGGGTTCAAAGTCATCGGCCCACTTTTTATTTTTGATATTTACAATGCCTTCGCAGGTAAACACATTGCCATTTCTGCCATTTCGGGTGGGCATCACACAATCAAACATATCAACCCCCAACGCGATTGCATTGAGCAAATTTTCCGGTGTTCCCACGCCCATCAAATAGCGAGGTTTATCGTAAGGCAAAATATCGGTCACCAACTCTGTGATGCGATACATATCTTCATGAGGCTCTCCCACGCTCAACCCGCCAATCGCATAGCCTTGGGCATCGTGCTTTAACACATATTCCGCACTTTGTTTGCGCAAATCATCGTAAACGCTCCCTTGAACGATGGGCATCAACGCTTGCTCATGACCGTAAATGGGCTCCGTTTCGTTAAACCTTGAAAAGCATCGATCCAACCAGCGATGGGTCATATGCATCGACTTTTTTGCATAATCATACTCGCAGGGATAGGGCGTACACTCGTCAAAAGCCATGATAATATCCGCCCCAATGATGCGCTGAATATCCATCACCCTTTCTGGACTGAACATATGCTTCGACCCGTCTATATGACTGGCGAATTTCACACCTTCATCGGTCAGTTTGCGCGTCCCCGAAAGAGAATACACTTGGTATCCCCCGCTATCGGTGAGCACTGGTCGATCCCAATTGCTAAAACCATGAATTCCACCCGCTTTTTGCAAAATATCGAGGCCTGGCCTCAAATATAGATGGTAGGTATTTCCCAAGATGATATCGGCATTGATATCATTTTTGTTGAGCAGAAAATTGCGATGCACCCCTTTCACGGTTCCGGCTGTACCCACCGGCATGAAGATGGGTGTTTGGATGCGACCATGCGCAGTATCAATCACACCAGCTCTTGCCTTGGTGAAGGGATCTTTATGTTGTAATACGAAATTCAATTTTGAGCCATCAATGAAATGCTAAACAAACGGGGGAAAATGGCCGAAAGGCTGCCCGAATAATAGCTATTGGGTACCCGCACTAAGGCGTTATTGAGGCCATTGCTCATTTTCAATTCCACCGACATATCTACGAAATCCAAACGAAACTCCATCCCTGCCCCAAATTCATAGTAATATGTGTTGGCTTTCATCGCAATCAATGGTTTTGACTCCCCTATCACTAGCCCTTCGTTGCTTTGAAAATCGTGGGACCATCGAACACCACCCAAGACATACATTCGGGTATTATTGGGCATGTCGCTCCGGTATTTTACAGTGAGAGGGATATCAAAAGAAATCGTTTCAATTTTCAAATTTGGGCCTGGAGTATGCTGCCAAGTGTACTGAATATTGCGTTGATGCAGTTGCAACATGGTTAAGGTTTTCACTTCCCAGTATTTTCCCAATCGATAGGCCACGGAGCCACCAAACCCACCGCCCGCTTGTCCGCCTGGACGAATACTTTGTATCGAATCGGTGCGTTGCCAAAAAACGGGATCCAACTCCATTTTCATTTTGGCATAAGTACCCGCGAAAGCAATACCCCAAAAGAAATGCTTGCGATAATCCCGATTGTAATCGCGGGGCTGGGAGAACGACTTTCCCGCCACAATTAACAACAATATGAGGACAATTATTTTACGCATGTATACATGGTACAGATACCAAATGTAAGGGGCTTATAAGTAACGTGAGAAAATCCAACAGATTTTGCTTTTTCTACAAATTCTTCCCCTTCAGGGAAAGCGGCAACGCTCTGAGGAAGATAGGTGTATGCATTTGTACTACGGGAAAGAAGCTTACCCATCAGGGGCAAAATATTTTTGAAGTAAAACCAATACAATCTGGAGAATATCGGATTTGTGGGCTTGCTAAACTCCAACACCACCATAGGTCCACCTGGCTTAAGAACACGGTGCATCTCCGCCAAACCGGTCAACAAGTTTTCAAAATTTCTCACACCAAAACTCACCGTCACTGCATCAAAATCACCCTCTTGAAAAGGCAATTTCTCCGAATCAGCCTGGGTTAGACGAATGCGCGATGTTAGATTTTTTTGATTTAATTTGATCTGACCAAAATCGAGCATTCCTTGGCTGATATCTACACCAACGATGTTAGAACCTTTGATTTTTGTCATCTCTATGGCCAAATCCGCCGTACCCGTAGCCACATCCAAAATGTGCTTTGCGCCGAAGGAATCCACATTCTTTCTCACTTTGGTACGCCAGGAATAATCCACGCCCAAGGATAAAAAATGATTCAAAAAATCATAGCGTGGTGAAATGTTATCGAACATCTCTTCCACTTGCTGCTTCTTCGAAGCATCTGAGTTGGGATTGGGTTTTACCTGATTAGTCACAATAATGTTACAAATATAAGCATTTTCAAGGGCAGTGACCGTTGATTCCAACTCGAAACACACCGATATTTGCCGAAGCAAAATCGCAACAAATGGACATCAATACTGCAGAATACATTGGAAGTTGGCAAAAAAATGCGGACATGCCGCATACCGAACTGCCCGAATTTGCCTTTATCGGACGCAGTAATGTTGGCAAAAGTAGTTTGATCAACATGCTAACGCAGAGGAATGGACTCGCCAAAACAAGCTCCACGCCGGGCAAAACCCAAAGTATCAATTTGTTTTTGTTGAATAAAAAAATCCAATTCGTGGATTTACCGGGCTACGGATATGCAAAACTCTCCAAAGACAAACGGGAGATTTTTGGCAAAATGATCAAGCACTATTTGCACGAAAGGGTGAATTTATTTTGCTTGTTTGTTTTGATCGATTTGAGAATCAAACCGCAGCAAATCGACATGGACTTCATCAATGAATGCGGAGAGCACGAAATCCCTATGGCATTAATTGGCACGAAGGCAGACAAACTCAAACCAGCAGAATTGGAAGCCAACAAAGCAGCGATTGATACCAAATTATTAGAATTCTGGAACGAATTGCCGCCATTTTTCATCAGCAGTTCAGAAACCAAGGTGGGTCGCGATGAGATCTGGGAATTCATCAAAGGCACCTTGCCGAAGTAGCGACTCACTCAATTAAAGTGTAAATCTTCACCGTCGCGGTAAAATGAATCAATTGTCCGCTCGAACTCACGCCCTCGCCACCCATGCCTTTGCCATAAGTGTGAAAATTGTAAGAGTTTACTGAATTGTCCCTCCCGCCGGTTGGACTCGAATTGGTTTCCATGGAAAAGACCTTACCCAATTTTACATTGGCCGCTTTTGCCAATCGATTGGTGGTTTCCATGGCATCGGCAACAGCCATTTCTTGGGCCTGCCTCACAAAATTTGCCCCATCCGTATGAAAATAGGAAATCTTTTCAATTTCATAAATTTTGGTTTTCAGCACCGCCTCTGTGAAATTCTGCATCGCGGCGAGTTCTTTCAGGGTGAAAATGATTTTCTGAGACGACTCAAAACCCACAAAAACTTCTTTCTTCAGTGTGGCATCCCAGCGCATTACTTTGTCGGTTGAGATCAGACTCACTTTGATTTCATTGGTGTCTATCACATATTGTTTGGTAATGGCCAATACCTGCGATGCTGTCTTTTGATTTTCGTTGATTGCCTCTCTCAGCGTGGGCCTTACAAATTTCATCGAGAGTGTAATTTCCGCAGCATTTGGAAATGCAGTCACCTTTCCAACACCTGTAACATAGATTTGTGGTGAATTCTGTGCCATTGCGCTCTGGGCGATGAGGCAGATTACCATCAAACAATAAAATATCTTTTTCATAGGCTTTTCACTATAACGCGATGAATATCATTTTATTGCTAAAAGTGCTATTTGAGAATCACAACGCAACAAATCGACAAGGAGTTCATCAAATGAACCTTGCCGAAGTAATTGATTAGATGCAATACAACATAGCGCAACGCTAAACCGGTGTGAAAAAAAGTGAAATTACACCAAATTGAAATCCACTACGATACGCATTAACTCGGATATACTTTTAATATCAAATTTACGAAATACATTTTTCTTGTGAGTTTCAAGAGTTAAAATACTAATATGTAATAACTCCGCACATTTTTTAGATGACATTCCAGTTGATATAACATTAATAATTTCAACTTCTCTTTTCGTAAGCGTAGAAATTGCATTGTATACATTTTCGAATTGTGCGGTTATGGCCAATTCTTGAAATCCTAGCTTCTTAGGACTTTTTCCATCTTCCGTCCTTTCGCCAATTCATCCACCAATTTATCCAGGTACCGAACATTTCGCGTCAACGGATTCTCAATTTCTTCAATTCTGTAACCACAGATCAAACCTGTAATGAGGTGCGCATTGGGATTGAGCTTGGCCCTTTGAAAAAACAATTCGAAGGTTACACCCTCAGCCAGCAACCGTTCAATTTCTATCACTCCAAACCCAGTGAGCCATTCAATCACTTGATCCAATTCCGCTTTTGTCCTGCCTTTTCGCTCCAACTTCGCCAAATAAAGCGGATAGACCGTAGCAACGGTCATTTTTGCCATTTTTGCGTTGTGTGCGGCTGTGGGTTGCATAAATTTAAAACGTAAAATTGTATTCGCGAAATAACAGCACGCGACTCGTATTGGGAAATGGGGCACTTACAACATTAATAACATTATGTTCCTTTTCCCGATTTATGATTTGTCTCTTTTCATTAATGATGTGAGAGATAAGAATCACAAAATCTATTGACCCCAGAAAGACTAACGGAATGATTATTATTGATTTTTTAGTTTGTTTAATTTGATTTTATCTGTTAGATAAAAAACAAAATAAACAACAATGATCCAAGGTGAACAAAATACGAATGCAAAAATCGCCTTCAAAGGCCAACCTATTCCCATAATACTTCTTTGGATGCTTTTCACTTTGTCCATATTCTCAGGAATAACATTTCCATAAAATTCGGTTTCATTCATTCCGTCAATATCATACCCATAATGTTCAAGTAGCATTAAGTCAGAAGTATAACTCCACCATGCAAATACAAATACAATTACTGCATTTAGAAATAAACCAATTGTCAAATAGGTAAGAAATTTATACCTGATTTTTGTGGTTTTTATTTTTCTCAATAAAAGAATCGGACACAAAAGAATTCCAACAAACAGCGAAAAAGAAACTAATGTGATTAATTTTTCCATTGAGATTCTCTAAAGTCGATTTTCAGTCTCTCCATTTTTCGACAAGTTTCGGCAAATATCACCCCATTTTGGAAAACAACCAACCCTTGGCCGATGCAATCAACTCCTGCATCGGAACCACCTTGTGATTGATATCGTAGGCAGCCAAAAATGCATCCACCTCATGTTGTAATTCAGGCGCAGTTTGCATTTCGCGTTGCTTTAAGGCCGCTACCCCGCACAACCACTCCACCGCCAAAATATTCTCAACGTTCTCAATAACCCGCAACAGCTTGGTTGCCGCGTTGGCCCCCATACTCACGTGATCTTCCTGACCGTTCGAACTCATAATGCTATCCACCGATGCCGGTGTACACAACTGCTTGTTCTGCGATGCCAATGCCGCCGCACTATATTGAGCAATCATATAACCACTGTCCAACCCTGCTCCATCGGCCAAATAAGGCGATAAGCCTCGCTGTCCACTCACCAACAAATACGTTCTTCGCTCACTGATACTACCCAATTCAGACAGTGCCATCGCAGCATAATCCAATGTCAAAGCCAAGGGCTGACCGTGGAAATTACCCCCGCTCAACACACAATTCTCCTCTTCAAACACATTGGGATTGTCCGTCACCGAATTCAACTCGGTTTCCCACACATCCAAGCAGTGATCTAAGGCATCGTAAGAGGCGCCATGAACCTGAGGAATGCAGCGGAAACTATAAGGGTCTTGCACCTGTTTTTTGGGTTGTTTTGCGATGGGCGAATTTTCCAAAATGGCGCGAATTTCAGCGGCAGCCGAAATCTGTCCAGCATGAGGTCTTACACGATGTATGGGCGATTGAAAGGGATCCATCCGACAATCAAAAGCATCCACGCTGAGGGCGCTCACCTTTGGCAATTGTTTGAAAATCTGCCGAATTCTGCGATACGCTTCTACAGCATGAGCCAACATAAATTGGGTTCCATTGATCAATCCCAACGCCTCCTTGGGTCCAAGTTGCAAGGGCTTCCAATTGTTTTGGGCCAACCATTGCGCACCTGAAATTTCACCATGCTGGGGGTGTCTCAAATATCCTTTCCCGATGAGTGGAAGCACCATTTGAGAAAGGGGCGCGAGGTCGCCAGAGGCGCCGAGCGAACCCTGTTCTGTGACCACCGGAAACCATCCTTGGTTATACATGGCCGCCAATTTTTCAAAAATTTCAGGTCGAATCGCCGAGTAACCCTTGCTCATGTTGAGCATTTTGAGCCACAGCATGTTTCGAACCAATTGAAAGGCCAAAGGATTACCCACGCCTGCGGCGTGGGTAATCAGCAAATTTTCTTGCAGGGCCGACAAATCCTGTCTGGAAATTTCAACATTTTGCAAGGAGCCAAAACCTGTATTTACACCGTAAACGGGGGAAGTTGCTTTATCTAAATAGGATTGCAAAAATGCCACACTGCGATCCATCCGTTCCCGAACTTCTGCCGATAGCTCAACCGGCTGCTGCAATGCCTCAATGGCTTCCTGCAATGTATAAAATGATTTCATTTGTGATATTAATCGTTTAATAAAAAGTCTGTTTGAATATTAAATTGTTGTTGAAATTACATTTGCAATCTCCTCTACCGAACCGGTTACCTGTTCACCTGATACCAAATTCTTCAGCGCTACTTTATTCGCTTGTAACTCTTCGTTTCCAATGATTACGGCAAAGCCCATTTTTTTGTCGTTTGCATAATCCAACTGTTTTTTCAATTTGGGCGTGCCTGGATATAGTTCCGCGGTAAGGCCCCGCGCGCGAAGCGCGCGGGCCACTCCGGCCCCAAACACCTCACACGTTGCATCCATCGCACAAACCAAAACCCCACCCACCGCCTGCTCCATCGCATCAAACAAACCCGCCGCATCCATCGTATCGTATACCCGATCCAATCCAAAACTCACCCCAACACCCGAAACATCCTTCAATCCAAAAACGCCCGTCAAATTATCATATCTCCCGCCTCCGCCAATGCTACCCAACCTGAAATCCGAAGGCAATCGTCCGTCCGTAGCCTCCACCTCAAACACCGCACCCGTGTAATAACTCAAGCCCCTGGCCAATGTATAATCTAACTCCACATTCCCCGTATCTCCCAACAATCCAAAAATCATCTCTAACTCACTCAAACCCTTCGCCAAAGCTTCGCCTTGTAAAAAATCCGCACCCCCTGCCAACAACATTTTCTCCGAATTCCCACTCACAGATTTGCTGTCCCATAGCCATTTCCAGGCATTCAGAGCCATCGACAACCCCTTTTCCTCCAACTCTTTTGCAACACCTTCAAACCCAATCTTGTCCGCCTTATCAATGATCACCATAAACGCATTCCAATTCTCAACCGTACCCAAAACACCCAGAAAAGCATCCAAAATTCCGCGGTGATTGATGCGAATCTTCACGCCCAAATCCAATGCCGAAAACACCTCTTGATACATCTCCACCAATTCCGCTTCGGACACCACCGAATTGGCCCCTACAACATCTATATCGCACTGCCAAAACTCACGATACCTGCCCTTCTGAGGTCGGTCCGCCCGCCAAACCGGCTGCATTTGATACCTTTTAAAAGGAAACACAATTTCGTTCCGATTCATCACTACAAAGCGAGCCAAAGGAACGGTTAAATCATAGCGCAAACCACGATCAGAAATCTGCGGAGTGATGCCCTTGCTGTCTTTGGCCAACAACAACGATGCGTCTGCTTTCGACAAAAAATCGCCCGAGTTTAAAACTTTAAACAAAAGTTGATCTCCTTCGTTGCCATATTTGCCCTGCAAAGTGCGCAAGTTTTCTAGCGATGGCGTTTCCAATGCCCCAAACCCATGAGATAAAAATACGCGTTCCATCACCGAGGTGATGTATTTCCTGCGCAACATCACTTTGGGTGAAAAATCTCTGGTTCCTGACGGCAAACTGGGTTTTTCCATGATGCGAAGTTAACATTCAACCAGCAAAGGCGTAAATCAGTTGCGATTTTTGCAAAAATCGAATTCGCTTTGGCACCATATTTGGAATACTTTTGTTGAAATGAAAAAACACATTACCGCATTTTTAATTGCTGCCATGGCCATCGCGCCCAGCATTTTCGCCCAAGAGGCCAATCAAGAAGCACCATCAGTGAATGTAAAAAATATCGATGGTGCACCCATCAACTTTAATTCAACTGTAGAAAAAGGAAAGATTACCATCGTATCGTTCTGGGCTACATGGTGTGGCCCTTGTATCAAAGAATTGCAAGCCATCGACGAGCATTATGCCGATTGGCAATCAAAATACAACGTAAAATTGGTTGCGGTGAGCATAGACGATGCCAGAAACAGTCGCAAAGTGAAGCCAAAAGTTTTGGCAGAGAACTGGCAATATCAGATCATTTTGGACGAGAACATGGATTTGGCTCGTGCGATGAACGTGAACAACCCACCGATGACCTTCATTTACGACAAAAATGGAAAGTTGGTTTTCACGCACCAAGGATACACCCCGGGTGCGGAAGAAGAAGTAGAAGCCAAATTGGCTGAGCTTTCTAAATAGACTTTTGATTTCGGTTCGAGTTGAACCGGATTTTACAAAAAGAGAGGGGCCTCGTCTGCGACGAGGCCCCTCTCTTTTTGCCCCGCCGCGACTAACTACAAAATCACACTTTCCCAATAAATATGGACAATCACCATAGGCTTATGGGGAATATCCATTATGCGATGGTTCCCTTCCATAGTTAGTTTCTGACATTGTTCAGACATATAGATTTGAATCCAATGGTTGAAAAAATCATTCGATTGAAAACAACTTAATCAAACACAATATGGAAAAACACTACACAAAACTCTCAATCTCTTTTCTTGTAAAAGGGTTCCTCACTGGTGTACTTTTCCTGCTTGGCTCAAAAGCATCGGCTCAGCTAAGCGGAAACTACACAATCAATTCTGGCGCAGCTGCCTCCGCCACGAATTACACTTCTTGGGCAGCCTTGGCTAGCGCATTAAACTCATCAGGCGTATCTGGCGCTGTCAACGTAACCGTAATGACCAATGAGACGGCTACTTCAGAAATCGTGTTTAATGCAATTAGCGGGGTTTCTTCCACGAACACCATTAATATCAATGGTAACGCAAAAGTCCTTTCAAGCTCAAGTCTTTACGAAGCCATCACCTTGAATGGAACCGACTTCCTTACCCTTCGCGATTTAACCATCCAAAAGACGGGTACTGGAACGTTGCAAACGGGAATTCGCCTGACCAACTCAGCCGACAACAACACACTATCCGGCCTAACCATTGAATTTACAGCACAAACCACCGGTTCAACTGCGGGTGGCGCCTACATTGCATTTGCATCATCGCAAACCAGTCTTACTACAACGAGCACAAGTCAGAACGGCTCATTCAACACCGTAAGAGGTTGTTTGTTTAGAACTACAAATGCAGCAAGCCCTGGTCCAACATTCGGAATCATCGATCAACAGAGTACTTCGGCTTACACTTCAACTGCGAACAACAACACGTTTCAACAAAACACCATTCGCAACTTCTTCTTCTATGCCATTTTCAACCGTTACACAAACGGAGAACAATTTATCAGTAACGATATCAGTCGTTTAGCAGCAAGTAGCAGTAGCCCAATTAACACAACCGTTTACGGAGTTTTTACCTATTACACTTATGGAACAAACCGTTCAACTACCTATCGTGGAAACAATTTTCACGATATGCCCTATGCGGGAGCTTTGGCGAGTTCAACCACAAACTACATCAACACGTACTACACCTTTTTTGGCTGGTATTTGTATGGAACATCTAGCCTACCAGTAGTTTTTGATGGCAATACCACTCGATTGATTGACGCTTACAGTCAGTTCTTCCACTCCTATTTGTACTACTCTTATTGCACAAACTTCATCAACAACGTGGTTGATAAAAACGAAAGTTATATCAATACCACGAACTATTTGCATTGGTTTTACTACAGCTATGACAACGACATCGCAGGAAACAGAGTTACCAACAACTCATTTTCAAGCATCGGAACTGGTGGAACCACTTATATGTTTTACAACTTCTTCAACTATAACTCTGTAAGAACCTTAAACCGATTCGAAGACAACCGATTGGATAGTAACGTTTGTGCGGGAAGCATTTATACAGCATATCTTTACTACTGCGGAAGCCTTCGCGTGTTGCGAAACTCAATCACCAACAACAGAGGTGGTGCTACAGTGGGATTCTTCTATGGATTCTTATTCTACTATGGCGACAACCTATGGGTAAACAGTAACTTAATTGCTAAGAATTATGGCTATACCGCGAACTACAATTTCTATAGCTATGGGTTCAGTAGCGGATTTACTTGTGATATCAGACAAAACACAATCCACACAAGACCATCAAGTTACATATACCATTTTTGTTACGGCTATTTATTCCAAGAAACCAATTCTCGTCTGAGTTTTGTTGGAAATATTTTAGACGCCGATGCGAATTATTACATATACCCTGCTTATCTACTATCGAATTCTGCCGCCAACGTGAGGGAAATAAATTACAACTCATTTTTGATGACCGGATCTGGAACCCAGGTGTGGAGAACGGGCACCACAAATTACAGCAACTATGGTGGTTGGAAAGGCGATGTTCTTGTAGGTGCTCAAGACAACTACACAAATCCTCAATGGGTAAATTTTGCATCATTGGATATGCGTTCAAATTCCTTTGAGACGCAAAACAATAAACCCACAGTTACAACTTATAACTTGGACAATCAGAGAAAATCAAGAAATTCGAATCGAAGCGACCGCGGTGCCTTAGAAAACTATATGGACATCACTGCGTTTCAATCGCGCACCCAAATTCCTAGCTCAGTTTGTGCAGGATTCAGCACTACTGCGAGAATTAGCATTAGAAATACTTTCGCTGACACCATCTACAATTATTTCGTCGCATTCAGCATCGATGGAAAAGTAACACGTGAACTCGTTACTTCTAAATTGTTGCCCAACGACACCTTTACATACCGTTTCAAAACCCCAATCAAATTGGATGTTGCGGGAAATTCTGTTGTAAAAGTGTTCTTAGATATATCAGACGACAATCCAGCAAACGACACGTTTACTTTCAAAACAACAGTAAAACCAGCACCAGGTGGAGGATTCTATGCATTCTCTGCAAAGACAACTACACCAAACAATGCCCTCTACCAAAAGAGTCGTCCGTTTGACGTAACAGTATTGAATGTCCCCGTAATATACGATGTTGTTGCACCACGTAAATACAGCAACAGTACTTATGGCACATCATTGCCAAACAACTGGTTTGCCTCTGTTCAAGCATTCACCAAGGCCGGCAAAGCAATCTCCGGCGCCACCTTTACAGCACCTTCCGGTTCAACCAATTTAGAGGTTCAATTCCAAACCAGCGATGCAACTTTGGAAGACAGCACCATCACAGTTGTATTGAAGA
>DDYM01000016.1:14837-16557 GCA_002347985.1 Bacteroidetes bacterium UBA2234 | reverse complement strand
TCTTGTCGGTAGTAACAAACTTTACAACCATATCTGAAGTTGCAGTAGGCGCAATCAAAGAACCACCCGTTACATTCTTTCCGTATTTGCACTTGGCAACAACACTTGCAGCCCAGTTGTTTCCACCGCCATTACCCAAGTAATCTTTGTTGGTGTATACGCGGGGAGAATTCACTGAATATTCCACTGGCTGACCCAATACAGTTACATCGTTGTTCTTTGATGGCTGATAGTATGCCCATGTTGGGGATGAAGTGAAAGTCATCACCCCACCACCCGGTGCAGGTTTAACAAAAGTATTAAAGATGAATGAGTCATTGCTGTTGTTATCATCTGGCAAATCAACAAAGATTGCGATACGAGCTGGACCTGAAGCATTCAAAACCAATGGTGTTGGGAAGAACACCTTCACGGTATCACCATTTGCCAATTGCTTGGTCACTGTTGCACTGATTTTTGGTCCTTTGTTTACAGCATATGAAACTTTGAAATTCCTTGCTTTGTCGTATGGATACAAGCTCTTTACTATAATCCAGGTAGCCCCTGTAGTGTAACCAGCACAAACGTTTGCAGGCACAGTGAAGTTGGTAGAAATGGCTTGCAAATCAGTATTGGTCTCTAAGCCACCACGATCGTGTGCCACTTTGTTTCTACTTGTTTTCTTACAATCTACATCATTCTTTGTCAAATAAGCTACGTTATTCTGAACTGTCCAAGCACCTGGTCTCCAGTCATTATTGGTAATATCTACAAACAATGGGTTATCTCCATTGTCGCGTGAACCTTGTAATCCAGACCCGCTAAATCCTGCCCAATCCGTATAGTTCGTACCGTTAAAGTACCAATAAGGATAGGTAAACAAGTTGTTTAATGAATAGGTGTTGTCGTTGAATTCTTTCAATACACCAGGTGAAGCATAAGCTAAGTACATATACAAATATCGATAATACTGAGATCCACTTCCCTTCAAGTCAATGATGTTACCAGTGAAAGAAACGGTATGGTAATATTGATACAAGTAGCAATAAATGTAAGATGAACCCGGAGTTGGCGCAGTTGTGGTGTTCGCTTGGAACGTATTATTTCTGATTTCAGAAGTAAAGGTTCCACTAATACCTGAATACACATAAATGTATTGTGAGTTGGCATAGTTACCGGCAACAACGTTACCAATTACTTCGTAGTTGTTTAAATAGTAAAGATAGAAATAGTGATATCCAGTAGAACCAGTACAAGTATTACCTACGCAATAGTTACGGTTGATTTTGAAGTTGTTTGTACCGTTGTAATAGTAAATATACGCGCTGTAATTATAATTTACAGAACTGTTTTTAGTGATGATATTGTCTTGAAATTCATTCCAAGTATATGTACCTACACTACCATAGTAAAGATAGAAGGAATACATGTAATAACCACAGTAATTGTTGCTGGCTGTATTTCCATTACAACGAATACCAGTTGGATAGTAAATGTAGAAACTGTACAAATAACCCGAAGTGTAATTCTGCTTTACGTTATCACATACGTTGTTCAACACATCGATATAACTTCCGTAGTAGATGTACCAAGAATACCAGTAGTAGTTACCCACTGAATTTTTCACAGTATTTCCATCCATCACAGTGTATGAGGGGTAATAAACATACCACATGTACATGGTAGCAGAAGCACCAGAACTTTGGATATTGTCCATGGTATTGCCTTTGATATCCAAATA
>DDYM01000016.1:0-14747 GCA_002347985.1 Bacteroidetes bacterium UBA2234 | reverse complement strand
GACGTCAAAGTCGTAGTTGTCAAAGTAGCTCCTGCGAATGGCAAATCGTGAATACTATTCTTGCTAATTTCAGCAGAACGCGAAGTTGAATAAGAATAATAATTGTAAATACCATACAAAGTTGATGATCCACCCACTGCTGTATTCGCACGAGAAATATCATTGCTTGTAATGCTGTTTCCGTTTGTGTAATACTGGAAAATCGCATAATAATAGAAATTCTGAATTTTATTGGCAGTAAACGTATTGTTTTGAGCTACTGTAGAATAGTTAGAACTGTTACCGTTCAATGAAATTCCATAATATGGACCAGGGCTGTTAACTGAACTTGTCAAGAAGGTATTGCTTGAAAAGGTATTGTACGATCCTGGCTGTCCAGTGGTTCCAGTTGCTGCACTTCCGTAACTTGTAGGAGAAGAAACCGAAGTAGACATCGACAAATAACTAACCAATGTTGAAGCAGACGCCAAAGCAGAGAAGTTTACGGTACAACCAGTTACCGTGTTGTAATCAGATTGGTTACTGTACCAAAATCCACCCGGAGTAGCATTTGAGTTGATGATCGTCAAATTCTTGATGGTAACATAATCCGCACCCGTGAATTGAAAAGGCGCATAAGAAGCATTGTAATTGAAGGTTTGATAATTACCGTCAATTGTAATGGTCGCAGTTGAACTCACACCTGTAATTGGAGCAAAGTTCAATGCGGTGGCTTCCGCAGTTACGTTCGTACTTACAACGGTCACAGTTACAGAAGAAGAAATCGTAGCGTTTCCTACCACAATCGGACCTCCATCTGTACGAGGGTTAACAGTTGTACTGGTGTTGTAAAGTGACTTTACAAAAGAGTTCCAGTTTTTAAACATTGTGGCCGTTGCAGCACCCGTGTTCGCCGGGTCAATTGTGTAACTTCCACTCATTTGTGCGAAGGCAGAGGCCGACGACAAACCCAAAGAAATCAAGAGCAAAGCACCCTTAAATTTCTGTTTCATATAGTTGTTCAATTTCATAATCGTGTTATTAATTTTTTCGGTTTGTTAGTTTGTTACGATGATTTTTTTCGTTGTTACTTCATTGTTATTTCTGATGTTTATTAAATAGGTACCTTGACCAAATTTGCCTAAATCAATTTCCTGTGAACCAAATCCACCCGAGAAATTGTATTCTGCCACTTTTGAACCCACCATATTTGTGATTTCAACATGTACTGGAGAACTATTATTTAGTGCAAAATCAAATGTTACCAATCCAGTCGTTGGGTTAGGATAAACCATAACCTGCTCAGATAATGTCAAATCTTCCTTGGCCAAGAAACTATTGGTACAATCTGGGGGATACATGACACGTACTGGACGCAACACAACCTGACTGCGATTCCCACTTGGATCAACCACCTGGTAGTTGATGTAATACATACCCGCGCGCCAGATATTAATGTTATGACTAAGTATTTTTACCAATGGCATAAGCTCTGCATTGCCATAGTAATTGTCTTCCACAGAAACGTCGCTCATCGCCCAGAAAGGAGTACCCGCACAAACATTCACCGCTGAAGTGATAATTGTTGGCGCAATACGATCGACTACTTTCACGAAACGACTGCGCTTTGTGATATTTCCGCTCTCGTCAGTTGCCGTATAAGTTTCAACATACAATCCCAAAGTAAATGGATTTACTTTACCTGTCTTCTCAATTGAGATTTTAGATGAAGGACTATAATTATCTCTTACACTTACATTCTGAGAACTGTATGAATTGTTTACATCATGAATCACTGTGTCAGGTGTATTCAATGTGATTTCAGGAGCGATGTAATCATCCACTCTATAATTTACAGTGAATCCATTTTCAACTGCATCATTGTTGTGTACGTCCTTCGCAAAATAACTGATAGGGTAAGTAGCACGAACTAGGGTATTTACCATTCCATTGTAGCCTGGTACTTTGTTTACAGAAATACTGCCGTTACATGTATCAAATCCAGAAACAGCATCTACAAACAAACTACCCAACTGAATATTCACTACATCATTATCTACGATGCGCTTTCCATAATTGAAAATTCCGGGTTTCTTCGTATCAACCACCTTCACAACTCTAGATTTTGTAGATGCATTTTTCTGCGCATCCATTACGTCGTAGTTCACAGTATAAATTCCTACCAACGAGGTATTTACTTTTCCAGTCACTTTAATGCTTGAGGTCAAATTGCCATCCACTAAATCCGTCGCAACCGCACCCTGTTCAGTGTAGACACCACATTGTTCAACAGTAACTGTGTCAGAACCCAACAAAGTCAAAGTCGGAGCTGTCTTATCCAACACAACGATTACCGTTCTGGTTACTTGAGCAGATGGATTTCCTGCAGCATCAGTTACGCCAAAATTCACAGCGTATGTACCAGGTGTTGTACAATCCAAATCGCTTGTAATTAACACTTTTGTGGTTAAATCACCTTCTGTAGGATCAGCAGCTGAATAAGTCTTGTAAGCCGCTTCTGACCAACATGCCGTTGCATTGGAAGTTCTCTCAACTCTTACAGTACTACTTCCAATCAATGTAATCACTGGCGGACGTTTATCGTTTGCCAATGTGATTCCGTAGTCCTCGAATTCACCAACCACGTTTACTCCACATGAAGTATTTGAGAAAGAACCATAAGAAACTGCCACACGCATACGTGTAACACCTTCAAAACAATCTTTCAAATCAGGAACTCGGAATTTGTTGCTCGCCTTGGTACCCGCAATAGATCCAGAATTCAATACCAACTCATCGTCAGTAAATGTTCCATCAATATTGTAATCAATCCAAGCTTTGAAATTGGCGTTGTTTGAATTGGTACGACGTGTTGCAATTACAGTGTAGTAAGAACCATAACTCAATGCATCATTAAATTGATCTGTAAAATCCGTGTAAGCAGAAATACCTACATCTGAGGTGTTTTCCAACAAACTCACGCTGTCTTGCAACAATTCCACTTTGGAAATCGCTACGTCAGACGACAACATATCGGTAACTGGAGTACAGTATTTAACCGCAATTACATATTTCGTTTTGATGATTTTCTTTTCAGTAGCCGCACGACCACCCGGAGTACTCCAAGCACGTAAAGTAAAGGTATAAGCACCGCCTACGTTGAATAATAACTGTGGATTGCGACTGTTAACGTTGGTACCACCCACGAAGCTGTACGTCGCTGGATAGATACTCCACTCAAAGTTGGATGCAAAATCCGTTTTGGTTTTGATAGATACCACTTCTCCAACCTTTGGACGCAAGTTGCTAGCAACGAAATCAACCAAACCAGGGGCAGTTGGTGTATTCACAGTGATATTTCTGCAGAAAGTATCAACCCCATTACAAACTTTGGCAATCAAACAAACATTATAGGTACCATCTGTATAAAATGCATTCGTGAAAACTTTCGCTTTCGCTCCATATCCAGATGTGCCATCAATCATCCAATCATACTCTACCTGCCCTTGAGCATCTTTTACGTTGGCAACAAAATCCAAATTGGTACCGTTTCCAATTGTTGTGTAGTCTACATCGTAACCCGACTTAGGATTGGCCACAGGTAACAATTCTGAATCCCATGTAGCAATAAATCCACTGTCGTTGTTCGCAGTATTTGATTCGAATGTGATATACATTGAACCACTAAATGCTTTAAACACTGTTGAAGAGAACATTCCAAAATTTACACCGGTGATTCCACCTGCAGGACTTAATTCTTTACCTGATGCGTCTTGTCCATCATAAATCCGCAAACGATCTCCACCATCTCCCAAAGACAATTTCAATTGTTTGAATTTCAAACGGATTTCTTTCGCACCACATGGGAAAATCTGGAAATAATCGATCGAAGTCTTACGACCATTACCATAGTTACCGCCCTTGCCACCGTTGTCGTACAAAATACCACCCTGGTTGGAAGCAATTTTATTGGGTCCTAAATAGAATTCCCCTGGAGGAACCGCTTGAATATAGCTAGACTTACATACCTTGGTGCTCGGTCCAATGTCGTTTGAGGAGGTTAAGCAGATTGTCCACCATCCCAATTCATCAAATGAAAAAACGGGATTCTGCGCGGTACTTGTATAAATGATTGAACCAGAGGGAGAAGTAGCTGTCCAATTCCACTTGTAAGCACCATTGGTACTTAAATCAAACAACTGCGTTGTGTAGAAGACTTCAACCTGGTTACTTGCTGCCAAGAAATCTGCTGTCGGAACCACTGTAGGCTTGTCGATTTTCACCGATTTGATGATAGAATCAGACATTCCGCAGAACTGTTGCACCAACTTCACATTGTAGTACCCTGTATTTGGCCAACTGGCACGACCTTTCGCTCCAGTGTTTATAATGGAAGTTCCAGATTGGAAAGTCCATTTCTGGTTGTATGCAGAGCTCGTTGTAGTTGAGTTGAATCCAATAGGTGTTTTAATGAAATTTGGACCTGTGGGAACAGCAAAATCTGCCGTTGGAGGACTTACCGCTTTCACGTTTACCTCAAAATCCATGATATTACCATACGTAGCCAATGTACCACATCCTTGGGTTGGGGTGAAGGTGTAGTACGACGCACGGACGCGCATAATATGAACTCCTGGTTTTGAACCTGCGCAAGGGATTGTTAAACTTGCAGTCTTTGTTGAGTTCACCGCCACCTGCGCAAAAGGCGCCGCAACGGTTGAAATACATTCGGCTGCAGTAAAGTTATTGTCACCGTCCATATCGATCCATACTCCAACATACAAAGCATAAGTACACGTATTTTCAATCGTCATAGTTATTACCTCACCTGGGGTAATATCCATCACTGCGCCATTGGTCATCAACTTAGGACTCAAACCACCAGTATTTGCACAGTTCAATCCTGAGTATGTAGCAGTAGACCCAGCACTGTTCTTGAACGACACACCAGACAACCACATCAAACTACAATCATTACTATTGCTTGCAGTACAAATTTGCGCCTCACTCCTCCCAAAAGTTCCCAAAAGCATAACCGCAAGGGCTAGCAATTGCAATCTCAGGATTCTTTTTCTAAATTCTATTTTCACGATTTTCTTTTTAAATTTTTATCTACCACAATGGCATTACTTGGTTACAATAATCTTCTTGGTTGTAACCTCGTTTTGATTCGCAATGTGAATCATATAAGCACCTTGACCATATTTACCCAAATCAAGTGTCATCGATCCAAATCCACCACCGTAATTGTACTCAGCCACTGTTGCACCAACCAAATTGGTAACCACAATCGACATTGGATTCATATTGTTCACCGCAAAATCAACTTTTACAATTCCAGAAGTTGGGTTTGGATAAACCATCACCTGCTCAGACAATGTCAAATCTTTCTTACCTAAGAAGCTGTTCTCGCAATCTGGAGGATATTGAACCATTACAGGACGCAATACAACCTGGCTCTTGTTGCCACTTGGATCTGTTACCTGATAATTGATATAGTAAACACCAGCTTGCCAGATATTTACGTTATGACTCAAAATCTTCACCAATGGAAGCAATTCATCGTTACCATAGTAGTTGTCTTCAACAGCAACATCGCTCATAGCCCAGAATGGAGTTCCAGCACAAACGTTCACTGAAGAAGTAATCAATGTAGGAGCGATACGATCCACAACCTTTACATAACGATTGCGCTTGGTTACGTTTCCACTCTCATCTGTAGCTGTAAATACTTCAGTATATAATCCCAATACATAGGGATTTACCTTACCAGAACGCTCAACGCTCAATTTGCTTCCAGAACTGAAATTGTCCGTAGCAGTCACGGGCTGTGAACTGTAGGGATTGTTTACATCGTGGAACACAGTATCAGTGGTATTCAAAGAGATTTCTGGTGCGATGTAATCGTCAACACGATAGTTAATCACAAATCCATCTTCCACCGCTGTATTTCCATGAATGTCTTTTGCATAGTAAACGATTGGGTAAGTTGCACGAACCAATGTATTCACCATTCCATTGTAGCCAGGAACTTTGTTTACGCTAATGCTACCGTTACAAGTATCATATCCTGTTACCGCATCCACAAACAAACTTCCAATTTGCAATTGCACTACATCACCGTCAACCAATCGCTTACCGTAACTGAATAAACCTGGCTTCTTGGTATCAACCACATTGATGGTACGTTTTGCAGTAGCAGAATTACCTTGTGCATCCATTACATCATAAGTCAATGTATATGAGCCCACAGTTGAAGTGTTTACAGATCCAGAAATTTTGATGCTACTTGAAAGGTTTCCATCAACCAAATCAGAAGCAACTGCACCTGGTTCATTGTAAACATCACACTGCTCAACATTGATTGTGGCATTTCCCAACAACGTCAACGTTGGAGGAGTTTTATCCAAAACAACAATGATTGTTCTATTCACGTCTTGCGCAGAATTGCCCGCCGCATCCGTAACACGGAAGTTCATGTTATATGTACCAGGCGTAGTACAATCCAAATCCGTTGCGATGATTACCTTATTGGTTAAATCACCTTCTGTTGGGTCGGCCGCTTTATAGGTAGAGTAAGCCTTTTCAGTCCAACAAGCGGTTGCATTGCTGTTGCGTTCTACACGAACAACGTTACTGCCAATTAAAGTAATCACTGGAGGACGCTTATCATTGGCGAGTGTAATTCCATAATCTTCAAATTCACCTACCACGTTTACTCCACATGAAGTATTGGCGAATGAACCATAAGAAACCGCAACACGCATACGCGTAATCCCTTCAAAACAGTCTTTCAAATCTGGCACACGGAACTTGTTACTTGCCTTAGTACCTGAAATAGAACCACTGTTCAAAACCAATTCGTCATCGGTAAATACACCATCAATATTGTAATCAATCCAAGCCTTGAAATTGGCATTGTTCGCATTTGTACGACGAGTAGCAATTACAGTGTAGTATGAACCGTAACTCAATGCATCATTGAACTGATCTGTGTAATCAGTATAAGCTGTAATACCAACATCTGTAGCATTTTCCAACAAACTCACTGAGTCCTGGAACAATTCCACTTTTGAAATCGCAACGTCAGAAGACAACATATCCGTAACTGGAACGCAATATTTCACTGCAATCACATATTTAGTTTTGATTACTTTCTTCTCTGTGGCAGTTCTTCCGCCGGGAGTACTCCAAGCGCGCAATGTGAAAGTGTACGCTCCTCCTGCATTAAATACAATTTGAGGATTTCTTGAATTGATTGTAGTTCCACCCACCAAACTATAAGTTGCAGGGTAAATGCTCCACTCAAAATTGGAAGCATAATCAGTGTTTGTCTTAATTGAAATCGCTTCACCCACTTTTGGCCTCAAGTTCGATGCAACAAAATCAACGATGCCAGGAGCAGTAGGCGTATTCACTGTAATCTTATTACAGAAAGTATCAATTCCATTGCAAATTTTGGCGATCAAACAAACATTATAAGTACCATCTGTATAGAAAGCAGTTGAGAATACTTTTGCTTTCGCTCCGTATCCACTTGTGCCATCAATCATCCAATCATATTCTACCTGACCTTGTGCATTTTTTACATTTCCAACAAAATCAATGGTTGATCCATTGCCAATGGTTGTGTAGGCAACATCATATCCTGATTTTGGATTCGCTACTGGCAACAATTCTGAGTCCCACTTGGCAATAAATCCACTGTCGTTGTTTGCAGAGTTCGATTCAAATGTGATATACATTGATCCACTAAATGCTTTTAACGTTGAACCACGGAACATGTTTTGGTTCACACCAGTGATACCACCAGCAGGCGTAATTTCTTTTCCACTGGCGTCTTGACCATCATAAATACGCAAACGGTCACCACCATCACCCAAACTCAACTTCAATTGAGTAAACGTAAAGCGAATCTCTTTTGCACCGCAAGGGAAGATTTGGAAATAGTCAATTGAGGTTTTACGGTTGTTACCGTAGTTACCCGTCTTACCACCATTATCATATAGAATACCACCTTGGTTCGATGCAATTTTATTGGGTCCCATGTAGAATTCACCGGGAGGAACTGCTTGAATATACTTGCTCTTGCAAACTTTAGTACTTGGTCCCACATCATTTTGTGAGGTCAAACAAATATCCCACCAACCCAATTCATCAAATGAAAACACTGGATTCTGCGCTGTACTCGTATAAACTATTGTGCCAGAAGGAGATGTTGCAGTCCAATTCCATTTGTAAGCACCGTTGGTACTCAAATCAGAAAGCTGCGTAGTATAAAAAACTTCCACCTGGTTGCTCATTGCAATAAAATCCGCCACCGGAGCTGCTGTAGGCTTATCAATTTTTACTGATTTAATAATTGAATCCTTCATTCCGCAGAACTGTTGAACCAATTTTACATTGTAATACCCAGTATTTGCCCAAGAACCTTTTCCTTTTGAACCTGTCGATACAACGGCAGTACCGCTCTGGAAAGTCCAGTTTTGTGCATAGGCAGGATTTGTAGCAGTTGAATTGAAAGTAATCGGGGTCTTAATATAATTTGGACCTACGGGTACGGCAAAATCCGCCACAGGAGGGTTAACGGCTTTCATGTTTACCTCAAAATCCAAAATGTTACCATAATTCGATTGTGTACCACAACCCTGACTTGCAGTGAATGTGCTATACATACAACGAACACGTAAAATCGCCTTACCCGCTTTCACACCCACACAAGGAACTGTTAATGATACAGTCTTTGTTGTGTTCACCGGAATCGAACCAAAACCGTTTGAACTCGTACATAAACATTCCGCAGCAGAATAATCACCACTGCCATCCAAATCAATCCAAACACCTACATATTCTGAAAATGAACATGTGTTTTCAATTGTCATGGTAATCACTTCACCCGGAGTAATATCCATTACCGCACCATTGGTCATCAACTTGTTCGACGGACCCGTATTGGCACAGTTCATTCCCGAAACCGCATAAGACGTTCCTCCACTGTTTTTGAATGTAATCCCTGAGAGATAATCCCCCGTGCAATTCAAACTATTGTTTGCCGCACAGATTTGAGCATTTGATTGATTGATCCATCCGAATAGCCCTAAAACACTAGCTATAAGATTGGTTTTTGTAAAAATATATTTCATAAATGTTGCTTTCTTTTTTGGGGTTATGCAATATTACCCTAACATTAGGGGAACAATGCATAAAACGAACGCGCAAAATACTTTGTATTCTCTAAATTGAATGTCTAAAAAACGTCATAATTACACTTTGTTGAAGCAATTATCCTCGGACTTCAACAGGGTAAAATGACAATCAATTGAATCCAATAAAAAATGGACGAAAAAAATTCTCAGTCCGAGCCTAATTAATCAGTGTACGACCAAAGTCTTGCCAAGTGAACAAGAACCTCACTGCTCTTCTCCATATCCTGAACACTCACATATTCATGCTTTCCGTGAAAAGCCATTTCTCCAGTAAATAGATTGGGGCAAGGCAATCCCATGAAACTCAAACGACTTCCATCCGTACCACCGCGAGCCCTTGTCAGCTGACATGGAATCCCCGCCATTTCGATCGCTTTCACCGCCAAAGAAGAAATTCGGGGATCTAAATCCACAACCTCCTTCATATTTCGATATTGCTCCGTCACTTCCATCTTCGCAGTAGCGCCTGGAAAACGTCCAACCACCTCATGCATTAACGACTCCAATCGGGCTTCATGCACCAACAAATTGGCAGTTTTAAAATCTCTCACGATAAACTGAACCCAAGCGTGCTCTGCCACTCCGCCCATCGTCACTGGATGTACAAACCCTTCCGTATCCTGTGTAGTTTCCGGACTCCATTCACCTTTTGGTAGCGCCGCCATAAATTCGCCAGCAATCTTCAAAGCATTCACCAATTTATCCTTGGCGTATCCTGGGTGTGCACTCACTCCGAAAAAATGAACTTTGGCTCCGTCCGCACTAAACGTCTCGTCTTCATAACATCCTCTCTCACCAGCGTCCAACGTATAACCAATGTCAGCACCCAATTTTTCAATATTCACTTTGTCTACCCCTCTGCCGATTTCTTCATCCGGGGTAAATAAAATCTTAATATCTCCATGGGGCAGTTCCGGATGCATTACCATGTGCTGCACAAAATCCATAATTACTGCTACCCCTGCTTTGTCGTCCGCGCCAAGCAAAGTTGTCCCGCTGGCTGTCACTATATCATCCCCAATGCGCTCCAATAAATAAGGATGGTCTTTGGATGAAATCACTTGCGATGTGTCGTCTGGCAACACCAAATCCTGTCCTTGATAGTTTCGATGTACGATCGGCTTCACGCCTTCACCTGTGCAATCTGGCGAAGTATCTACATGGGCACAAAAACACAATACCGGCACTTTATGCTCCACGTTGGAAGGCAAAGTGGCATACACATAACCAAACTCATCCAAATGCGCATCGTTCAAACCCATCGCTAAAAGTTCCGACACCAACACGCGGGATAAATCCTTCTGCTTTTCAGTGCTTGGCTGTGTTGAACTATTTGGATCGCTCTGTGTATCGATCTTTACGTATTCGCAAAAACGGGTTTCGATGGTTTTCATGGTTTCTATTCGATAAATGTCTAAAAGCAGTCTATGTTTTTTCTTTGGGCGATGTCGATCGTTAATTACACCAAGTCGGTCAAACTCATCTCCAATGCCTTTGCACTTAAGCCAGTGCTTTTGGGATTAAATTGATGCAAACGCATCACGCTAGATTTGATGATTGAACTCACATCTTTGAAAATGGCAACATCTGTCACTTCCGCGTCCTGCTTCATCAAATAACCAAAAACCCTCGCCATTCCGCAGTTTGCCATAAAATCAGGAATCACCGCGAACTGAGAATCCGCCAAAGTACTAATTGGACCCATAAAGATCTCTTTATCGGCAAAAGGCACATTTGCACCACAGCTCACCACCTCGATACCCGCCTTGCCCAATCGCAACACTTGATCTTCTGTAACCAACCTCGATGCGGCACCCGGTATAAAAATCTCCGCCGGCAAATCCCAAATCCGCTCGTTTACTTCTTCAAACGACAACATATTTGGGGCATTCAAAGCGTTTCCATTTCGGTTGTTAAATAGCTCCACGATTTCATCATGACCCAAACCCTTGGGTTCGATGATACCACCCACACGGTCTATAATACCTCCAATGCGAACCCCATATTTGGTAAGATAGAAAGCCGCAGCCGCAGCCACGTTCCCCCAACCTTGAATAATGGCAAGTTTGCCGTCCATAAAACCACCGTATACCTCATAGTAATGACGCACTGCTTCTGCAACACCCCAACCCGTAATCATATCGGCAATGGTATAATTTTTACTCAAATCCGGAGTCAATCGCTCATCCGTAATTGGCAACAACACCCCTGTTTGTAAACGAGAAATCGCTTTTAATTTCTCCTCGGCGCTGTAGGAAGTTAAATGTCCATTCACAACCCCTTCCTGAGGATGCAAAATCCCCAAGTTGGCTGTCATTGGTATCACCTCGTGAATTTCATCCACATTCAAATCGCCGCCCGTACCGTAGTAATTTTTCAATAGCGGACGTACTGCCTTGTACCATCGTTCCAACACTCCCTTTTTGCGAGGATCCGCAGGATCAAAATTGATACCGCTTTTGGCACCCCCAATTGGTGGGCCTGCAATGGTAAATTTCACTTCCATGGTTTTTGCCAAACTCTCCACTTCCCTTTGATCGAGTCCCTTGCGCATGCGCGTACCACCACCGGCAGCACCGCCACGCAATGAATTTATCACCACCCAGCCTTCGGCTTCGGTTTCACTGTCTTTCCAAGCAAATACGATCTCAGGTTGTTTGCCTTCAAATTTTTCTATTAGTTTTTCAAGTTTCACGATTCTTAGTTTTTAAATATCATTCACAAAATTCAATTTCCGTTTAATTCAGCCATCAGTGGACCAAAATCGCCATCCAATGAACCGGCAACCCAGTCTGATGAGGCACCCGTTGCGCTACTCAGCGTATTGCAACTATTATGAACTCGCATCGCTCCCAACAAAGCAAAAATCAGTGCTTCTTTATAATTGATGGTATTGGCATCTGGCACCACTACCTCACATTCCAACTCAGAGCGCAGATGATCAATCAAACACTCGTTGAACGCTCCGCCACCGGTCACCAAAATTGAACAGTCCTGCAAAGGCTTTTCCGCAACCGCCTCCACCGCTTTTCTTACCTGTACGGCGATATGCATCACCAAGGTTTTCATGCGATCTTCCACACTCAAATCATCAAACTCCCTCACAATATGCCAAAAATTCTTGTTGATCCATTCCCTGCCCAAACTCTTTGGAAATTCTTTTCCATAAAATTCAATCTCATTCAAAGCATTCAACAAAGTATAGTCGATTTCACCAGCCTCCGCCAACGCGCCATTTTCATCATACTGCAAATCTCTCTCTCTAGCCAATCGATTCAATACGATGTTACAAGGTGCGATATCAAAAGCAATTCGTTTCCCTTTGTTCGATGCGGAAATATTACAGAATCCGCCCAGGTTCAAACAAAAATCGTATTCACCAAACAAGGCCTGATCACCCATTCCCACTAGGGGGGCGCCTTGTCCTCCCAAACCAACATCGGCCCTTCGGAAATTGGATACCACAGGAACTTTAGCAAACGCATTCAAAGTGGCACCGTCACCAATTTGAGCAGTCACCCAAGACTTTGGCGTATGAAATATGGTATGGCCATGTGATGCGATTAAATCTGCCTTGAGACCCGTTTCATTGAAAAAAGCCGCAGCCAATTCACCCAAATATCGACCATAAAACACATCCGTTTTGGCATAAACTTCAGCATTTTGGTAGCGAAGCTGACTCAAACGAACGCGCCAAGATTCATTATAAGGAACCGTAACCCCTTGAATGATTTGCGATTGCCAACCCTCCGATGTCTTCTTTACATCGCACAGAGCCAAATCAACCCCGTCCATGCTAGTCCCGCTCATGATCCCTAATACCTTCATTTCTATTTCTAAAATTTGTTGAGAATCTGCAGCAAAAATAGGAACGATTTACAGCGGTTTCACCGATAATTTTTGTATCTCTGCAATTTAGAGTTACGATGACTATGGAACGAAAGCATTTTTTAACCCTCGGCGCGGGCCTAACTGTAGGCGGATTGCTAGGAAAATCAGCCCTTCAAAGTGAAACTATTGATGGCAAAAATCAGAGTTTGTCAAATCAGAAATTTGACCTTAAAAATCCGTTCCCAGTAGCTCCAAACGACAGTGAGAATCAACCCGAACAAGATGGTCCTTACTGGGATTTTATCCGAACTTTATTCCCCCTCAACCCCAACCTCACCTTCCTAAACAACGGAACCATGGGTATTACGCCATACCCTGTACTTGAGGCACTGAATAAAAGTTTCCATCATATTGCCGAAAACGCAGCTTATCCAATGCACGACGGCAGTTTTGAGGAAAACTTGGCCAAAATTTTGGGCTGCAAAGGCAGCGAATTGGCAATCACCAAAAATGTGAGCGAAGGCGTGAATTTAGCCTGCAGAGCCATCAACTTAAAAAAGGGAGACGAAGTCATCATTACCTTGCACGAACACGTTGGCGGATGCGCGGCTTGGTTATATCGAGCTAAAACAGAAGGCATCGTTTTGAAGCTAGCGGCATTGGGGGCTACCGCAGAAGAAACCCTCAAAAATATTCAAGCGGTAAAAACCAAAAACACCAAGGTAATCGCCGTTCCCCACATCCCTTGTACGATCGGTCAAGTGCTTCCCGTAAATGAAATTTGTGCATGGGCTAGAGCCAATGGAATCATCAGCGCAATTGACGGGGCCCACCCACTGGGAATGTTACAAATGAATCTCAAAGAAATGGGTTGCGATTATTATAGCGGCTGCTTCCATAAATGGTTATTAGGTCCGATAGGTACAGGATTTTTCTATGCCTCGGAAGAGATTTTATCTCGCTCGGCAATTCATCACGTTGCTGCCTACAGCGTGGATAAATTCGATATGAGCACAACGCCCCCAAGTTTGGGTGAATTGGTAAACAAAACCGCCCGATACAGCTATGGAACCTTCCCTGGTCCAATGTATGATGGAGCCAAAGCAGCCCTTCAATTTTATCAAAAAATCGGTCCCGCTTTGATCGAAAAAAGGGTCAAGTTTTTAAGCAAAGAAGTAATGAACGGACTCTATGCTGTCAATGACAATCCGAAGTTGAAATTCCCAATTTTGGATGGATCTCAAACGCAAAATGGAAGTGCTGAAACATCCAATGTGAAGACTCCAATTGCGTGGAAAATGCACCACAGTCACGGACCTGTAATTGAAGTTCTAACACCAGAAGAAGAGGCATCCAGAGGCGCACAAGTGGGATTCAGAATTCACGAACACCCAAGCAAAAACGCAGCCTCAAATGCCCAAGCAACGAAGGAAGGAACTCCAATTGCCAACGCAGCAAGTACAGCACCCTTAACGCCCGGAACTTCTACACCGCAAGCTTCTCAGCGATTCTGTGATTTCGCAAGAAAAAATAATGTAATATTGCGATATGTAGCGGAAAACAACATCCATTGCGTTCGCGTTTCTACCCACTATTATAACAACAAAAAAGACATCAATCGATTCTTCGAAGTGCTTGATATGTTCTTAAAAGAAGAGGGTTGGCTATAACTCACGATCGAAGCAAAGCAGTTGAAATACGCAAAATGACAATGCAAGAAACTGTGAATGA
>DDYM01000070.1 GCA_002347985.1 Bacteroidetes bacterium UBA2234 | reverse complement strand
CTGATTACCAATCAAATATTCGCCTGAGCAACACGAATCCCATCCAGGGCTGCACTCATAATCCCCCCAGCATACCCAGCACCTTCACCACAGGGAAATAAATTACTCACCTTAGGATGTTTCAACGATGCAGAATCTCTTGGAATTCTAACGGGGCTACTGGTACGAGATTCAATTCCCACCAAAATGGCATCATTGGTTCTGAATGACCTCATCTTCTTACCCAATACGATGAGCGACTCCCTAATTCGCGAATGAACAGCCAAAGAGAGCACATCGCCAATCTGTGCNNGGCAAATTCATACTCAATTTTCCTTGGATAAAATCTTCCATTCGCTGGGCGGGTGCACTCAAGCTACCCGTGGATTGAAATGCCAATCTTTCCCAATGTTGCTGGTATCGTAGGGCCCTCAACTCTCCGTGAGAATTAAAATCGTTAAAGTCGCGATCGTCCACAGAGACCACGAAACCAGAATTGGCGAAGTTTCCATTTCGTTTGGAGGGACTCCAGCCGTNNGCCGTTGACAACAACTTCCCCGGCCGCGGTAGCGGCCGGGGCGATAATCCCCCCAGGACACATACAGAACGAAAACACACCTCTTCCCTGGATTTGCTCAACAAGACTATACGACGACGGGGGTAAATACTCGCCCCGCGTCTCACATTTGTACTGAATCTGATCTATAACAGATTGCGGATGCTCTAATCTCACCCCAATGGCAAAAGGCTTTGCCTCTATGTCGATTTTCGCCTCTACCAACATCTCAAATATATCACGTGCCGAATGACCCGTGGCCAAAACCACCTTTTCAACTGATTCAATCGCACCGCCGTTCAATCGCAAAGCAACGATTCGATCTGATTCCATCACGAAACCGTCAACCCGCGTTTGGAAACGAATCTCCCCACCATGGGCCTCTATCGTTTCCCTGATTCCCTCAACCAATTGCGGCAGTTTATTGGTGCCAATGTGAGGATGAGCATCATATAGTATGGAGTCTGGCGCGCCATGATCCACCAAACATTGGAGTACTTTTTGAACCGGCCCCCTCTTATTACTGCGGGTATAGAGTTTTCCATCCGAATAGGTTCCCGCCCCACCCTCTCCGAAGCAATAATTACTGTCGGGATTCACTAACTTTTCGCGATTCATCAGCGCCAAATCCCGTCGCCTCTCCTTCACCGCTTTCCCCCTTTCCAACACGATGGGCTTCAGACCCAATTCGATCAATTCAAGGGCACAAAAAAGACCCGCCGGACCCGCGCCAATGATATGAACAGGTGGCGCATTTTTGACTGATTTCAGCTGAAAACCCCTCTCCGCTTCCATCAATTCCCCGGATGGATACACATCGGCAGTTATGAGAAAAAACGGGGCTCTACCGCGGGCATCCAACGACTTCTTACGCCATACCACCTTGCATGTATGCAGGGTTAAACCCGCCGATTTTGCAAATTGTCCGTTCACCCAATCCGCATCCACCACATCCTGGGGAGAGAATTTGAGTTGGAACGACATTGGCATGGCACAAAAATACGAGCCCAAGGAGGTTTTTACTATCTCAAAAACGAATTAAACGCTTAAATCCGTTTCGCCTCCACCAAAATCAACCTCGATTTTGTAAATTTGTAAACATGAAAGAAGTGGTGGTTAGCGGCATTCGTCCAACCGGAAAATTGCATTTGGGCAACTATTTTGGTGCGTTTAAGAATTTTCTACGCCTCCAAGAGCAGTTCGATTCCTATTTTTTCATTGCCGATTATCACAGCCTAACAACGCATCCAACACCGGGCGACCTCAGCGCGTCCGTGAAGAGAGTTTTGGCAGAATACATTGCACTAGGCCTAGATCCAGAGCAGTGCACCATCTACTTTCAAAGCGATTTACCAGAGACTGCGGAACTCTACTTATTCTTAAACATGAATGCTTATCTCGGCGAATTGGAGCGAGTGACATCCTTCAAAGAGAAAGCAAGAACACAACCAAATAACATCAACGCAGGCCTTCTCACCTACCCTGTTTTGATGGCGGCCGACATCCTGTTGCACAGGGGAATCAAAGTCCCCGTAGGTAAAGACCAAGAGCAACACCTTGAAATGGCCCGCACCTTTGCCAACCGTTTTAACCGACTCTATAACAACGAGTATTTCCCAGAGCCCCAAGCTTTTAGTTTTGAGCAGAATTTGGTCAAAGTCCCAGGTTTAACAGGGACGGGTAAAATGAGCAAAAGTGCAGGCGAGGCCGATACCATTTACCTCGACGAAGAAGCATCGGTTTTAAACAAGAAAATTATGCGTGCCGTAAGTGATAGCGGACCGTCGGAACCTGGAGCACCGAAATCCGTACCCGTCCAAAATCTTTTCGATTTAATGGGCTTGGTTTGTAACAGCGATACCATTCAATTTTTCGAGGACAGCCATAAAGCGGGGAACATCCGTTACGGCGACCTCAAAAAGCAATTGGCAGTGGACATGGAAATTTTCATCGCTCCGCTGAGAGAAAAAATCCAAGCCACCTTGGGCGACGAAAAGCGACTCAATGAAATCGCAAAGTTTGGCGCTGAAAAAGCCCGCGTATCTGCCCAAAAAACCATCAGAGAAGTACGAGAAATCATAGGATTTAGCAATCGTTAATCGTCTTGAGTCAACCAAACACATTTTTTTCAAACCCTTTATACTAAATTGCGCCCATGCTGAATGTTTCCCTGGTTATCCCGCTGTACAATGAAGCAGAATCACTGCCCGAACTGCACGCTTGGATCGTCCGCGTTTGTAAGCAGGAGAATTTATCCTACGAAATTTTGATGCTTGATGACGGCAGCAACGATGGCTCTTGGGAAATCATCAAATCCCTGAAGACCCAAGACTCAAATGTGCGTGGCTTTCGATTCAGAACAAATTACGGCAAAAGCGCTGCGCTAAATGTGGGTTTTGCAGAAGCGAAAGGGGAAGTAATCATCACCATGGATGCCGACTTACAGGATTCTCCAGATGAAATCCCCGGATTAATTAGCATGATCAAAACCGATGGCTACGATGTTGTCAGTGGCTGGAAAAAGAAACGTTACGACCCCTTAAGCAAGACGATTCCAACCAAATTATTCAACTGGGCAACCAGAAAAATCAGCGACCTCGAACTGCACGATTTCAATTGTGGCCTAAAAGCCTACAGACATGAAGTGGTTAAGAACATTGAAGTCTACGGCGAAATGCATCGCTACATACCCGTGATTGCCAAGTGGGCGGGATTCCCCAAAGTGGGCGAAAAAGTGGTAGTTCACCAGGCCCGAAAATACGGAAGCACCAAATTTGGAATGAATCGCTTTGTCAACGGATTTCTCGACTTGATGAGCTTGTTCTTCATGAGCAAATTTGGCAAAAAACCCATGCACTTTTTCGGACTTTTGGGTGTTCTGAACTTTATCGTTGGACTTTTCATGGCCTGTTGGATTTTGGTCGACAAGCTTATTTATGTAATCCAAGACAAACGAGCTCCATTGGTCACAGACAGCCCAATATTTTACATCGGTTTGGTCGCGATGATCATTGGCACGCAGCTATTTCTCGCCGGTTTTATTGGTGAATTGGTAAGTCGCTCCAATCCCGAAAGAAACAACTACAACATCAAAGAAACAACCGACTAATGCATTTCGAGGGCAAACACATTGTCATCGTTGGCCCTGCCCATCCCCTGCGTGGGGGACTTGCCACCTACAATGAGCGTTTGGCAAGAGAGTTGATGCAAAAAAATCAGGTCACTCTCCTCACCTTTAGTCTTCAATACCCAAATTTCCTTTTTCCGGGTCAATCGCAATTCAGCAGCGACCCAAAACCAGAGGATTTAACAATTGACATTTCCCTCAACTCTGTCAATCCCATCAATTGGATCTCAACGGGACTGAGGTACAAGAAAATCAAACCCGATATCGTCATTTTTAGATATTGGATGCCCTTTTTTGGACCTTGTTTTGGAACCTTTGCTCGTATCGTCAAGAGCAACCACCACACTCAAATCATTGCGATAACCGACAATATCATTCCGCACGAAAAGCGCTTTTTCGACACCCCTTTTTCGAAGTTTTTCTTGCCCGTGCTGGATGGAGCCGTTGCCATGAGCAGAAAAGTTTTAAAGGATTTACAAGATTTCCCAATGAGTAAACCTGTTGCCAAAACCGGTTATCATGCGCATCCCCTTTACGACAATTTTGGACAATCTGTTTCAAAGTCAGAGGCCTGCAAAACCTTAGGGCTCGACGAAAACAAAAGGTATATTTTATTTTTTGGCTTCATTCGCAATTACAAAGGATTGGATTTACTTCTCGAAGCAATGGCGTTACTGCCTGAATCTTTGCAGGATGTCAAACTGCTCGTGGCCGGAGAATATTACGAAGACAGTGCCCCATACGACTACATCATCCAAAACAGGGATTTAACGAGCAAAATAGAACTTCACACCAAATTCATCCCCAATGACGATGTAAGACTGTATTTTTCCGTTGCGGACATCGTTGCTCAACCCTACCGAAATGCAACCCAAAGCGGAGTTTCTCAAGTGGCGTATCACTTTGAAACACCCATGATCATCACAAATGTTGGCGGTCTATCTGAACTGGTACCCCATGGCGAAGCCGGTTGGGTATGCGAACCATCCGCGGAGTCTTTGGCCGATGCCATTGTTTCAATGTACCAACCCAATCAGCTGGAACACATTCGTACCGCAATCAAGGAACTCAAGAAACAATTCAGTTGGCCTTCCATGGTAAAAGCCCTCGAATCTGTAACGCAGTAGCGTCTGATTATTCGCCCCAACTTTTTCGATTTTTGTCGATCCTGCTCCAATTTTTTTCCAAACGATTAAACGTGGCACAATTTTTTATGTCAACCACATCAAGAAAGGAGAAACAATTATGAAAAATGCCATTCACAAAATGCTGATTTTAATGACTTTAGGATTTTTCGCCACCCATGCCGATGCTCAAGTCACAAGGAAACAAAGAAATCGCATCGACCGTCGTGAAGACGTTAGAGACCGCAACGAGGATGTGAGAGACAAAAAAGAAGACAGACGTGACCGCCGTCGCCGAGGAACTTTCAGTACCTATCCCCATCCAACGGTAATTATTCAAACACCTGGCAGTGCAAGATTTAGATACGCCAACCCACGCGGAACGGTTTATCATCCGAGGCATTTTAGACACCGCAGACATTTTCATGGTGGACCTCATGCGAGACGATGCCACTAAAAAACTTAAAAAAATGTGGAACGCCTGTGAACAAATTCACGGGCGTTTTTGTTTAACTAACTGTTCATTAACACTTTCGTAACATTCAGAACTCAAATTGCAACCTAAATTAATAAAAGAACAATATGCTCAACACTACCATCGTAAACGGCACCGAGGTTATGGAAATTTTCGGCTTTGCATTTGTGGGAGGAAATTGGATTCCACTTAAATAATTACGGGACGCATTGACTATCTTTGTACGCTCCTAGAGAGGTGTCCGAGTGGTCGAAGGAGCACGCCTGGAAAGTGTGTAAACGCCAAAAGCGTTTCGAGGGTTCGAATCCCTTCCTCTCTGCAACAAACCCAGTTTTTACCCCTTTTTACCCCGAATTCTAGCAAATTTGGGGTTTTTTATGCCTTTTCGGGCCTGAATTTCACTGAATTCCGCTTAAACTAGGTGAGTGATTCGGTGGACTAAAATCCGAATCTCAAAAAGTCCACCTAGGACGCTGTAAGATGTTCATATTTAGGCAATTATATAAACTTGGCTTAAAGTACCAATGCGAAATTTGGTCTTGATACACCCAAGGATAAATTTAATTCACTATTATTGATGTACTGATTTTTGCGTTAGCAACTTGAAACTACCATATAAAATACTGCCATGAGAAAATTTATCATATTTATAATATTACAAGTGCCATTAATGTGCCTCATTGCACAACCTACTTGGAGAAATAAGAAAGATTTTATGGAAGGGCGATATGGTGGAATTGGCTTTTCAATCAGTAATAAGGGATATGCAGGTTTAGGATGGAATCCATATGAAAAAAAAGATATTTGGGAATATGATACTACTTCAGATAAGTGGACTTATTTGACAGACTACCCTGGTAAAGGCAGTGCTAATGTAACGTCATTTGTAATCGGAAATATTGCATATATTGGGTTAAGCAGCATGGATATTAATAAAGAATTTTACAAATATGACCCTTCTACAAACCAGTGGGTAAAATTGAAAAATTTTGTAGGCGGTAGTTTATTAAATGATTGTTCTTTTGTCATTAACAATATTGCTTTTATTGGTGGAGGATCCACAAATAATAATGCTTTTTGGAAGTACAACACATCCAAAGACACATGGACCGAAGTTGCAAGCATCCCTCTTCCAATCTGCCTTACGGCCAAAAGTTTTTCTGTTTTAAACAAAGGATATGTCATTACCGAATTAGATGATAACTCCAACAGACTAAATCAGGTTTGGGAGTACGATGCCTCTTCAAATAAATGGACAGAGAAAAAGGCCTTCCCTGGAGGTAAAAGATCGTCTGCTAATGGCTTCGTGTTGTGTGATAAGATATATTACGGTGGAGGTCAAGGTATCAAAAGTGCAGGTATCACTGGCCGTACATTAAATGATTATTGGGTATATGATCCAAAAATTGATGTTTGGTCGCAAATTTCAAGTCTACCAGATTCATCGAGGAGCAGTTCGTCAATCTTCACAATTGGAAATAAAGCGTACGTATGTGGCGGCTACAATATGCCTAAAAATATGCCTCTTTATTTGTCAAGTTTATGGCAATTTGATTTAGGTTCAGCATGTAACTCAATCCAAACTGAAGAATTACATATTCTCTCAAAACCATTAGTCTACCCAAACCCAACTTCGGATGTATTTACAATAAATCCTGAAGGGTTGAATGCTATATCTGTTGATTTATTTAGTGAATCTGGTCAACTAATTTATCATCATCAACTTACGAATACCAAATCAATCTTAATTTCAGATTTGACCGATGGTTTGTATTTTTATAAAATAGTTACAGAACAAGGACAAACAATTCAAGGGAAAATCCAAAAAATATAATAAATGTTTGTATACTAGACCCAAGGAAAAGTGGGTTCAGTGTTTAAATGAAGGGTTGTGCTTCGTATAATAAATTAAACCAAAAACAGGGGGCAAATTCAGCGGTTTTTCCAACTTTGGTCTAATTACCAAAGTTAGCTCGGGTTTGTGGGGGACAGGATTAAGGGTGCATACTACATCATCCTCATAAAGTTGCCTGAACGGGCTACCAAAATAAAAACCACTACAAATGTCGCTGTCAACCCTAGCACAACTTCCGCAAAAACATGTTTTTTAGGCTTCGATTTGGGAAGATCTCTTTCATCCTCTCCTGTTGTGTCTATTGTGTTGCGTTTTTCACCCTTAAATACAATAGATGGGCTTGATTGCGATTGATAACCGTGATGCGTGGTTGTTTTGTTGACACTTATGGTCTCAAAGGCATTAGTTGTTTCTGCTTTTCCTGATGAAACAGTTGCAATCAGTAACCAAACTAAACTGAAGATTGTCTTTTTCATAACTCGAAACTACTAACAGCAAATAACATGTGATTACGGAATTTCGCAAATCAGAGTAGTGAGTTTTACGGATTAGCGCAGATATCGGCTGAAGCACTCAAGAAAATTGAGGAAAGGACGTAGTTGTTGATAAATGCGCAGATTTACAATTCACGGGTCCACAACAATTTGCTTAATTGCGTGCAAGATGAAATACGCACTGGTCAATGGGGTTAAAACAACCCCGGAAAAAGGACTTAAAGGACAATGTCAACTGTGTTCTGCGGATGTGGTCGCTAAGTGTGGCGACATCAAAGTTCACCACTGGGCACATAAGAGTAAAATTGAGTGCGACAAATGGTGGGAATCAGAAACTCCATGGCATAGGAATTGGAAAAATTGCTTCCCATATGAATGGCAAGAGATCGTTCACTATGCTTCCAATAGCGTGAAGCACATAGCTGACGTAAAAACTCCCCATGGCCTTGTAGTGGAGTTCCAGCATTCGTACATCTCAAAGGAGGAAAGAGACTCACGAGAATCCTTTTACGAGCATATGATATGGATAGTTGATGGCACCAGAAGAAAAACTGACTTAGGTCGGTTTAATGCTGGTATCACTTACTTCAAGCA
>DDYM01000033.1 GCA_002347985.1 Bacteroidetes bacterium UBA2234 | reverse complement strand
GATATCGAAAAAATCCTAGGCAACACGCAAAAACAGTTCGACCTTATTTGTGAAATCAGCGAAAATGAAAAAATCCAAGACCAACCCCTTCGCACCAAAAAAGCCATGGGATTTGGGTAAATGCAAATGTTTGACAACATGAATTTGATTTGAAAATCAATTTTTTAGGATAAATTGCGAACCTTCAAACAGCCCATGAACCCTTATCTATTGCCAAACAACACTTTTTGCGCTGGATCTACAGAGCACATTATCGCAGTTGGACTTCTCGTATTATTGGGAATCCTTACTACGCGATGGGCGCTAAAATCGCCATTGCCCCTGCAAAACAAAATTACGCGCGGCTTCGCTTGGGCTTTGGTTGGAAACGTACTGATATGGCAATTCGTAAAAGCATATGTCAGCTATCTCCCACTCACCGACCCCCATTATGTAAAATACAACTGGGGAGAAGACCTTCCGCTGAATCCCTGTAATTGGCTCGCATTTGTTGCCTTGGCCTACAGTTACAGACCCAAAGTATGGATGTGGTATATGATGTATTTCTTTGTCTGGGTTTTCACCTTCAACGCCGTGATTACGCCTGCATTATTTGAGAGTTTCCCCCATTACAATTTCTGCAAATTTTGGATCGCCCATACCGGTTTGGTGATGTTTGTCATCCATTTGTTGCGTATCGGCGCAGCGGAAATCAAAATGAAAAATCTATTTCAGGCCTATGGGTATCTTCAGATTTTCACAGTCATCTGCATCGCCATAAACAACATAATGGGACCAGATGCGAATTACTTCTTTCTGAGTCACAAGCCCCTTACCGCATCTATCCTCGACATTCTCATGCCTTGGCCATGGTATATCATTCAAGGCGACATCATTGCACTCGGCCTATTCTTCCTCGCTTGGGCTCCGTACGCAATCACTCGACGACTGAAAGCCCGTCAATCCTAATTATTGTCTTAATTACAATATTCAGCAAGAAAATCCTTGCAATCACTGCATTTACGTCAAAATAATTGTTCAAGTAGTTGGATTTGAGCGGGGAATGTTGTTTTTTGCAAAGCATCATACAATCATGAATCAACACAACCATACCCGCGCATTTGCCACCTTGGTGAGCGTTTTCTTTTTCTGGGGCTTTGTAGCGGCCAGCAACGACATTCTTATTCCCGTCTTTAAAGATAAATTGCACTTGGAGCAATGGCAAAGTCAGATGATTTCCTTCGTGTTTTATGTCGCCTATACCCTTGGATCTCTGGGTTATATGTTGATTTCCTATTTGATGAAAAAGGACCTTTTGGGTAGCATCGGCTATGGAAAAGGCATCGCCCTGGGTTTGGTTATCAGCGCCATTGGTAGTTTGATGTTCATCCCAGCGGCAAACACCGCCTCCTTCCCCATGCTATTGAGCGGATTGATTGTGGTTGGTCTTGGCTTTTCGCTTCAACAAACCGCTGCCAACCCATTGGCAATTGCGCTCGGAAGTCGCGAAACAGGCTCTCAACGATTGAGCATGGCCGGCGGAGTAAACAACTTCGGAACCACCATTGGCCCGTTGTTGGTGACATTCGCAATTTTTGGCGCCATGGGCTCTGAATCCGGAACCGAATTGGATGTTTCTGCAGTAAAAATACCCTACCTCGTTTTGGGTGGTTTGTTTTTGATTTTTGCGATGGTTTTTTATCGACTCAAAGCCGATGTAGAAGCACCCGGTGAGAGCGCGGCAGACGACACGAACGACGGAAAAAGCGTTTTGAGTTACAAACAAGTTTGGATGGGAATGATTGCGATCTTCCTTTACGTGGGTGTTGAAGTAAGCACCGCTGGCAACTTAAGCGAATACCTCAAATCAAATTTGAACGTCGCCACCCGCGATGCAGCCCCCTTCATTTCATTATTTTGGGCCAGTTTGATGATTGGTAGATGGACGAGTTCTGCCGGCTCTTTCAATGTTAGCGAGACGATGAAAAAAGCACTTCGTTTTGTGCTTCCATTGGCCGCTTTTGGAGTCTATTTAGCAGTAAACACGAAAGCCGGATACGATGTTGCCAAATTCTACCCCTATGTCGGCATGATCGCCATTTTGGTCATCGTTGATTATTTGAGCAAAGGAAACCCCGCACGTCAGTTGCTCATTTACAGCCTCTGCGGAATCACTGCTTTGGTTATAGGTATTTTCAGTGGCGGAATGACCGCTGCAATGGCGTTTGTGAGCGTAGGACTATTCTGCTCCACATTGTGGCCTTGCATATTCACCTTAGCCATCACTGGATTGGGAAGCAAAATGTCGAAAGGTTCCAACTTTTTAATCATGATGATTATGGGCGGTGGATTTGTTAGCGTACTTCAAGGCAAGTTAGCATCACCCGATTTGCTGGGCATTTTGAACAGCTATTGGGTTGGTGTAGTGTGTTTTGCGTACCTCGCCTATTACGCAATTACAATGACCCAATACTTCAAAAAGCAGGGGATTGAGATCGGTCCGGCAGCTGGCGGACATTAAATTTCGATTCTCTTTGGGGAAATCCTGAATTTTTCTTATTTTTGCAGCCCGTTAGGCAGAAAACTCTTCGGATTTTGAAGCCCTACATGTTGGTATCGTAGCTCAGTTGGTAGAGCAAAGGACTGAAAATCCTTGTGTCGACGGTTCGATTCCGCCCGATACCACAAAGAGTTGGTTTATCCACATTAAGTTTTGTTCAGGGCCGTTCAAATGAGCGGCCCTTACCATTTGATTTCATTGGGCTTGACGTTTAACGATGTAGTTTTGTGTCGTTCTAAGACAATGAAAAATCGACACAAAACATTTCCGTCAACAAGCCATTTTTTACCCTTTTTTGTCAATTCTGGACACAAATTTTTATTCACATATTGCCAGAGTAAAAATACCCCTGAAACTCTAATTTCGGTTGTCTGATATACGGGGAGGGGTCATTAACTTGAAAAGTCGATTCTAACCCAGTTCGAAAAAGGG
>DDYM01000073.1:35191-38513 GCA_002347985.1 Bacteroidetes bacterium UBA2234 | reverse complement strand
AGCCAACAGCATTAACATTAAGTGGCAGTGTTACCAATGTTGATTGTAAAGGCAATAGCACGGGTAGTGTAGTATTGACAGCGGGGGGAGGGACATCACCATATACTTATAAAAACGGAACTGGCAGTTACCAAGCGAGTTCAACCTTCTCTACTTTGGCAGCAGGTAGCTATACTTTCACAGTAAAAGATGCAAACGGTTGTACACAAACAGTAACGTCAACAGTTACCGAGCCAAGTATTTTAAACTTAAGTGCAAGTATTACTAATCCAGTTTGTATTCAAGACAAGTCAGGACAAGTTGTTTTGTCGGTAACGGGTGGTACTTCGACTTTCACATATCGTTTAGATACAACATTTAATTCAATCACAAAGTCTTTTGTATCTACATCCACATATAACAATTTGTATGAGGGAAAATATGCTGCCGAAGTAAAAGATGCCAATGGTTGTTTAGATACCGTTCAAATAACTATTAAACATTTCGATGCAATTAAACCTATACCGGTTCCGCATAAAATTTTAACAGTTTATCTCGGTGCATTGGGAACAGTAAATGTTTCTGCAAACATGGCTGATAGTATTAGCTCAGACAATTGTGGAATCGCTTCGTTGTCAATTTCAAAAACGACATTTAATTGCAGTAATATTGGTTACAATACGGTTAAATTTAAAATTGTTGATGTAAACGCAAACAAAGACAGTGTGAATTTTATAGTTAATGTTAAAGATACAACACGACCAAAAATCAACACTAGGAATTTTACAGTTTATTTAGATGCAAGCGGATTGGCAAGTTTGTCAATTGATAGTATAGACTTAGGTTCAACTGATGCTTGCGGCAGTGTAACGCGATCATTGACAAAATCCAGCTTTAACTGCCTGAATAAAGGAGTTAATAACGTTACTTACTCAGCGAAAGATGTAAATGGTAATATTGCGACGAAAGTTATAAAAATCACTGTTCTCGACACGATTCATCCAACACTAAATCTAAAAACAGCCACTTTGTATTTAGATAAATTCGGTGTTGCAAAACTCAACAAAATGGACATCGACAATGGCAGTTATGACAACTGTAATATCGATAGTATGAAGTTGAGCGATACTTTGTTTAACTGTAATCAAACAGGCGTAAATGTTGTTACAATCAAAGCGTATGATCCAAGTTTAAACATTACAACAAAGACGGTAAATGTAACTGTTTTAGACACAATCAAACCAGTACTTCAGGTTAAAAATCACACGGTTTACCTGGATACTACGGGTAATGGAACAATGTCCAAATATGATGTCGTTGCCTTATTATACGACAATTGTGGAATAGATACATTGGATGTAAGCAAGCTCACATTTACAGTTGCCGACACAGGTGTGAACAAAGTGATAGTATGGTCTAAAGACAAATCGGGAAATTTAATAGGTCCGGACACGGTTGATGTCACTGTAATTGCGCGTGATTTTGATGGCGATGGAATACCTGATTATATCGAAGGATCGAAAGATACTGATGGTGATGGCGTATTTGATTTTGCAGATATGGATTCTGACAATGATGGCATCTTAGACTTCACCGAGAATGAAATGGCTACTTTGGCGAAAGATTATGATGCTGATGGTATCCCCAATTATAAAGACTTGGATTCCGACAATGATGGAATTTTTGATATATACGAAGTAGATGGCAGCGATCCTGATAATGACGGAATTGCAGGGACCGGTTCACCAATCGTAAATGCTCAGGGTGTTCCTATGGCGGCCAATGGCGGGTCTGGTTATGGTGAAGTTGATACGGATGGTGATGCCAATCCTGATTATAAAGACTTGGATTCCGATGCAGATGGTATCAGTGATAAAACAGAAGGTATCGTTGACACTGATGGCGATGGCATTGGAAATTGGAGAGATACGGACAGTGATGGCGATGGAATTTCCGACAATTTGGAAGGCGTTGTTGATACGGATGGCGATGGAAAAAGTGATTATATCGACACAGATTCCGACAACGATGGAATTTCCGATAAAATTGAGGGCACTGTAGATACCGATGGCGATGGTACTGGTGACTGGCGCGACTTGGATTCTGATAACGATGGAATTAGTGACAAAATTGAAGGTACAGTTGATACGGATGGCGATGGTAGTGGGGATTGGAGAGACCTTGATGCCGACGGTGATGGAATTCCTGACAGTGTGGAAGGTACAGTTGATACTGACGGTGATGGCAAAGGAAACTGGCGCGATTTGGATTCAGATAATGATGGTATTCAAGATGATTTCGAGGCAGGAACTGCTCCAGCTACTCCGGTTGATACTGACGGCGATGGAAAACCTGATTACCTAGACTTAGATTCAGATAACGATGGAATCTCCGACAATACCGAAGATGTTGTAGATACCGACGGTGATGGCATTTCTGATTTTAGAGATACAGACTCCGATAATGATGGTATTCTGGATAGCCTAGAAGGTACTGTAGATACTGACGGAGATGGTACAGGCGATTGGCGCGATTTGGATTCAGATAATGATGGAATTAGCGACAAAATAGAGGGTAGTAATGACGCTGATGGTGATGGAGTCGGTAACTGGCGAGATCTAGATTCTGATGGTGATGGTATCAGCGATCAAACGGAAGGCACTGTTGATACAGATGGTGATGGAATAGCTGATTTCCTTGACACCGATTCAGACAATGACGGTATCAGTGATAAAATTGAAGGTACTGTAGATACTGACGGAGATGGTACAGGCGACTGGCGCGATTTGGATTCAGATAATGATGGAATTAGCGACAAAATTGAAGGCACCGTTGACACTGATGGAGATGGCGTGGGCAACTGGAGAGATTTAGATTCAGACAACGATGGCATAAGTGACCAAACTGAAGGTACAGTAGATACCGATGGTGACGGTAACGGTGACTGGATTGACATTGATTCTGATGGTGATAACATCCTTGATAGTACCGAAGGAACAACAGATACGGACGGCGATGGTATTGGAAACTGGCGTGATACGGATTCTGATGGTGATGGTATTCTTGATAGTTTGGAAGGAACCAACGATTTTGATGGTGATGGTATCGGGAATTGGCTAGATACAGATTCTGATGGTGATGGTATTCTAGACAAAATCGAAGGAAGTGCGGATGCCGATGGGGACTCACAAGGCAATTGGTTAGACCTAGATTCTGACGGCGATGGTATATCAGACAAAACCGAAGGAACTGTTGATACTGACGGCGATGGTATTGCTGATTATTTAGACCTTGATTCGGATGGTGACGGTATTCTAGATAGCATCGAAGGAACTACCGATAC
>DDYM01000073.1:30325-35126 GCA_002347985.1 Bacteroidetes bacterium UBA2234 | reverse complement strand
AACTGGCGTGATCTAGATTCTGATGGTGATGGTATCGACGATAAGACAGAGGGAACCACGGATACTGATGGCGATGGTATTGCTGACTATCTAGATTTGGATTCTGATGGAGATGGTATTGATGATAAGACCGAAGGAACCACTGACACCGACGGCGATGGAACTGGAAACTGGCGTGATTTGGACTCAGATGACGACGAATTATTAGACAGTCAGGAAGGAACAAAAGACATCGACAAAGACGGTGTGCCTGATTACATTGATCCTGATTTCTTTATTCCGGAAGGTATTTCACCCAATGGTGATGGCATAAATGATCAGTTATATGTACGTGGTTTGAAGTCTAAAGTATTTAGTAACCCTCAAATAATTGTATTCAACCGTTGGGGTCAGGAAGTATTCAACTCAGGAATTGGATACAAAAACGACTGGGATGGAAAAGCTACCCAAACGGGTCAATTATTGCCAGAAGGAGTGTATTATTTGATTTTCAAATACGCGGACAAAACAGTTTCACAGAATATTTATATCAAAAATTAAAACAGTAGAAAACATGAAATTCATGATAAAAAATAAATTAAGGGTACTAGCCGCCATTTGCAGTTTAATGGCGTTGAAGGTATCTGCGCAACAGGAGCAGATGTATACCCATTATGATTTTAACTCCATGGCAATGAATCCTGCATATGCAGGTGCAAAAAGGACATTGGTTGCAAGTGCATTGTCGAGAGTTCAATGGGCCAATTACCCGGGAGCCCCGAAATATCAAAGTTTGGCAATTCACACTCCTATTTCTCAAGCTCCAGCATTTAGGGACTTTGCGGTTGGATTGAATGTTCAAACAGGAAAAATCGGAAAATTTGCAGTTGCATCACCTTTTGGAGAAACCGAAGTAGCCGGAAACATCGCTTATCACAAACAAATCACACGTGATTTGCGATTGGCAGTTGGATTGAGACTTGGCGCATACAACTATCGCGCTGAATTATCTAAACTTCAACTTCAAAACCCAACGGATGTGACGTACGGTAGCGATTATTCAATTACTGCACCTTTAACGGGTTTTGGAATTTATCTGTATTCCGACAAGTATTTTGCTGCTGTAAGTGCGCCGAGAATGGTTTTTGTTTCACCCAATACAACGGCATCAGGAATCAATTTGAATTACATTTCTCAAACCCATTATTATGCCACAGGCGGAATGGTTTTCGATGTTGATTATGATCTAAAAATGAAGGCAACTACGCAAATAAAATTTGTGAATGGAGTCCCAATGCAGGCGGATTTCAATCTTCATGCTTTGTATAAGGATTTCGGATCAATTGGTGCTTTTTACAGAACAGGTGGTGATATTGGTTTGATGGCAATGGTTCAACTGAATCCAAATTTTAGATTCATGTATTCCTATGATAGCAAAACAGCGCCATTGAATCAGTACGTTAAAGGATCTCACGAATTTGGGTTGCAATATATGATTCCTTATACATCTAATAGTCGCATGAAAGTGCCTCGTTATTTCTAACATGAAAATTAAATTGAGAAAAAACATGAAGTCGAATAAGTATATAGTTACGGTTATTGTTGGTTTTTTACTAACGAGCTCAAGCCTACTTGCGCAGAAAAAACTGGTTGATGATATTTACACTTACAATTACACAAAAATCATCAATCAAAACGGAGGAAAAGCAATCGCGAAAAAAGCGGATTATCCACATCAAAGAGCATTGGCATATTCTCTGGCTCAGGTTGAACAAAACACTTTGGCCTTTGAATCATATTCTGAATTGTTTGCAAAATATGCAGACAAGGTAGATGCGTATGATAAACTTTGTTACGCTTTGGTGGCTCGTAAAATGGAAAACTATCTATTATCGGATAGTCTTCTTTTGTTGCTGAAAACAACGGAATATGCTTCACAACCGTTCTTTAACGAACTAAGTCAGGAGTTTATTGATCAAAATAAATCTGCAGAAAATTACTGGGCGGAAAATGATTTTTCTACCTTTTATTCGGTGAAACCTTTTCCTAGTAACACCAAAAATGGTGAATATGCTTTGGTGCCAGATAAAAAGGGAAGTGCTTATTTTTCAAGTCACATAGAAAATGGTCTTCAAAAATCAATGTCTGCATGGCATGATCAGCCGTATTATAAAATTTATAAGGCACAATATGGTGATAGTTCTTTGGGCTTGACTTCCGAGTTAACGAATAATAAAAATGGGGTGCATCAACATGTGAGTTTCGTTGATGTTAATACCGGATTTATTTACGTAACCCGAGATGCAATGAAAAAGAATTCGAAGCGCGAGAAAGTTTTACAAGTATTTGCAATGCGTCAGAATCCGCTTACCAAGAAATGGATAGAAATTCCATTTCAACTGAATAACATCGAATTTTCAGTTGCGGATTTGATTATTTCTCCAGACGGTTCTAAAGTGGTTTTTGCTTCGGATATGCCAGGCGGTTTTGGTAAGTCTGATTTATATGAAGCACCAATTTTACAAAGTGATGAAAATGGGATAAAAATTGGCGAGCACAAAAATTTGGGATCAGAAATTAACACAGCATTGCGCGATAACTTCCCAAGCTATAGCGATTCTGGTCAGTTCTATTTTTCATCCGATGGTCATTTGGGATTTGGTGGTTTGGATATCTTTTTTATTGATGGCAATACGAAATTGGTATTGAACGCAGGTAGACCAATTAACTCGGCATACGATGATTTCGCCGCACAAATTCACGATAGAGATGCTTGGGGAACCTTGAGTTCAAATCGAAATAGTAAAGGTTACGACGATAATTTATACTTCTTTAGATGGGTTGGCCCTTCTGAAGAGGAAATCGAGAAAGCCAAAGAAAGTCCAGTTATCGTTGAAGTGATTGACGAGGAAACAGGATTGCCTGTGAAAGGTGCTGAAGTGGCTATCGATGATTTGAATGATAGCGAGATTGCTACCAAGGGACTTACAGATGATAAAGGCGTATACTCCTTTTCAGGAATCGCTCCACAGGATGCGAATCCAAACTTGCAAGTGTCATCTCATCCATGTGGTTATCGCTATGCAACGGCTGACAGTGTAGTTGATTTGGAGGATGGTTCTCGTAAAATTGTATTGAAAGCAAAAGCGTACAAGGTGGGTGATGATCTTGGTAAATTGTTTGATATTAAGCCAATTCATTATGCCTCTGCTAAATTTGATATCACCGAAGAGAGCAAAAGAGAGTTGGATAAGCTTGTTGTAATTATGCAGGACAATTCTGGCTTAAACGTGGAGTTGGGATCACATACAGACAGCAAAGCATCGTCGGCGTATAATCAAAAATTGTCTGAAAATCGTGCAAAGGCAGCATATGATTATGTTGTTGGACGTGGCGTGAATGCTTCGAAAATTTCATACAAAGGCTATGGAGAGACCAATATTTTAAATAAGTGTTTGGATGGTGCTAAGTGTTCCGACGAGGAACATGCAGTTAACAGAAGAACTGAATTTATTATTCGTGCAATTGTACCATGTAATACTGTACCAAATGTTGTTGACACAACTTCAAACAAAGGACAAAATACAGGGGTTGCCGCAAACAAGGGTGATGGCTCAAATAGTACCGCAAATACAGATAATAATACTGTGAAAGCTTCAGATGCGGCGTTGGCAGATATTTCTCAAAACTCTATGATTTGTGGTGATGCGGATGCGGATGGTATTCCTGATTATTTGGATACAGATTCAGATAATGATGGCATTCCTGATGCTGCTGAAGGTAGAACGGATACTGATAAAGACGGTATACCCAACTTCTTGGATCGCGACTCAGATGGTGACGGTATCGCAGATGGTATCGAAAAAACTGGAGATGGTGACAAAGATGGTAAAGCGAACATGGTAGATACTGATTCAGATGGCGACGGTATTGATGACAAAACAGAAGGCGTGAAAGATTCAGATAAAGATTCACAACCTGATTTCTTGGATTCAGATTCAGATAACGATGGCATTCCAGATAAGGGTGAAGGTTCAGACGATTTAGATCGTGATGGATTGCCAAACTATTTGGATTTGGACGCTGATGGTGACGGAATCAATGACAGTATTGAAGGAAGATTCGATACAGATAAAGATGGCAAGCCCAATTTCTTAGATACAGATAGCGATGGTGATACAATTCCTGATTCAATGGAAAAAGGAAAAGTAGCATCAACTCCTGCGGATTCAGATAGCGATGGCAAGCCAGATTATGTTGATACTGACTCGGATGAAGATGGAATCCCAGATAAAGTTGAAGCACCTGCTTGTTTACCTGGTCAACAGTCAAATACTAGTGTTACAGGAAACTCAGGAAAAACGGGAAATCCAACCCAAACAGTTGCCGAGCCTGTAGTGACAAAATCAGTTACCCCAACCAGCAACATTCTTACCCCGATTGTTTCTGGAGCGAAAGTTCAATACCGTATACAGTTCACAATTTCAAAAACACAAATTCCAGTGAAAACATTCACTGACAAAGGAATTGGTTCGGTTTATGAATATCAGCAAGGTGGATACTATAAATACTGCACAGACAAAGTGTTTAACTCTGAAGCTGAAGCATTGAACGAGAAAACAAGAGTTCGTGGATTGGGTTATTCAGATGCATTTATTGCAGGATTCCAAAACGGAGTTCGCGTAAAATAATAGCAGATTAATTATAGCAATCAAAAAGAGAGAGGGGGGCATTGCCCCCCTCTCTCTTTTTGTAAATAGCGAGGCATCACTCTAAATATATTTCAAGTAAATTAGCCGTGTTTTAACAAAAGCCAAAGTAA
>DDYM01000073.1:0-30272 GCA_002347985.1 Bacteroidetes bacterium UBA2234 | reverse complement strand
ATGCCCTGGGGAGATTTATTTGCCGATGGCGGTTTCTACAGTCACTACAACAACTACATCATCTTTAAACAGTCCTTTTTTCATTTGATAAAACATCAAGATTTATATATCCATTACCCGCAAGAGCAATACGACCTTTTTAAATACCCACCCACATTTGCCCTATTGTTTGCTCCATTTTCGATGTTGCCAGATTCAATGGGCTATACTTTATGGACTGCAATCAACATCCTATTGCCTGTTTTTGCCATTTTTCGACTTCAAGGTGTATCTAACAAGGGCAAGGTAGGGTTGTCAACTTTGTTGCTTTTAGAAGGCTTTACAAGTGCATTAAATAGCCAAAGCAATGGTTTGATGCTGGGGTTGCTCCTGTTTGCTTTTGTAGCGTTGCAAAATGGCAAAATATCCCAAGCAGTTCTATTCATTTGGCTTACGGCATTTATCAAACTTTTCGGAGTTTTATTCTTCGCGATGTTGCTTGTTTTTCCAGGTGCTTTTAGAAAGTCCTTGGTTAGAATTCCATTGATATTTGTGGTGTTGTATCTTTTGCCATTGCCCGTTTTGGGTTGGGATGGCTTACAACAACAATACGCTTCGATGTTCAATCTCTTGGCCCACGACCACGGTTATTTTGTAAAGTATTCGGTGATGGGTTGGTTGCAACAATGGTTCGGTCTGAGGCCAAATAAAAACTTCATTTTGATGCTGGGATTGGGTTTGCAATGTATCCCTTTGTTGGTGCTTATCATCAAACAAAAACTATGGCGATCCGGCTCCCTTCAGCAGATGAATCCCAAAAGTCTTGAACGATGGCAGTTCCTTTTTGCATCGACTTGGCTCCTATGGATGGTCGTCTTTAACCACATGGCTGAATCAGCAACCTATGTGATTGCTGTTGGTGGGGCCTTATTGATGTATGCCCATGTTGGGTTTAGCGAAAATCTCGATTCCCAAGAAACAGAGGAATTGAGTCAAACCGATAAAGTCAATTTACTTAGGGTCATAGGAAGTTATTTTAGAAGTTTATTTCTAAAATGTAGTTGGCCGCTCCTTCTGGCATTTACGATGATGGTTTTATTCACGATACTGGGACCAACGGATATTTACCCCAAAGAAATAAGATTTTGGATTGTAGAAACCGCTCAACTTAAGGCTTTCCCATGCATAATGATTTGGGGAATTTCTCTAATCAAAATGCTCAATTTGCTCAGAGATTAATCATTATTTTTCTTGTTTAGGTTGATGAATCCCTTCATTGAATTGCCAATCAACGAGATTGGAATGTCCATATAAAGAAAAAAGGGAGGCTTTGCCTCCCTTTTTTAAAATAATTGCAGTTATAAAACTCTCGTGTTTGAATTAACGACGGTTGCGGTTGTCACGACCTCCGTCGCGGCCACCGCGGCCACCATCACGACCACCTCTTCCACCTTCAGGACGTGGAGCACGCTCGCGCTCAACATATCCTTCTGGCTTTGGTGTCAATGATTTCATACTCAAACGGAACTTGCCTGAACGCTGATCCACTTCTACCAATTGGACAGTTACTTCTTGTCCTTCAGTAAACACACCTTCCATAGTTGAAACGCGGTCGTAAGAGATTTCGCTGATGTGCAACAATCCGTCTTTACCAGGCATGAATTCAACAAATGCACCAAATTCAGTGATGGTTTTAACTTTTCCAGTGTATGTTCCACCTACTTCAGGAATTGCAACGATGCCATTAACAATAGCAACTGCTGCTGCCATGCTATCACCATCATTACTCAAAATCTCAACATAACCTTTGCCATCACGCTCTTCGATAGAGATGGTGGTTCCAGTGCGTGCCTGAATATCCTGAATGATTTTTCCTCCTGGTCCGATAACCGCACCGATGAATTCTTTATCAATCACAATCATTTCAACACGTGGAGTGTGTGGCTTCAATTCTGGTTTACCCGCAGTGATGGTTTTCGCCATTTCACCCAAAATATGCAAACGACCCTCTTTGGCTTGTTTCAAAGCCTGAGCAACCATTTCCCACTTCAAACCGTTGATTTTGATGTCCATCTGACAAGCTGTGATACCTTCAGTAGTTCCAACCACTTTGAAATCCATATCACCCAAGTGATCTTCATCACCCAAGATGTCGGTTAACACCGTGTAACGTCCAGATTCATCCGTAATCAAGCCCATCGCAATACCACCAACTGGCTTCTGCATAGGAATACCTGAATCCATCAACGCCATAGAACCGGCGCAAACCGTTGCCATAGACGAAGATCCGTTAGACTCTAAAATATCACTTACAATACGAATTACATAAGGAACATCAATAGGCAACATGGCCTTCAAACCACGCAACGCCAAATTTCCGTGGCCGATTTCACGACGACCAGGACCGCGGTTAGGTCTTACTTCACCTGTAGAAAAACCAGGGAAGTTGTAGTGCAACATCAAGCGGCTATGTCCGTGCAACATTGGAGCATCCAACAATTGCTCATCCATTTTACCACCCAAAGTAACTGTAGTCAATGATTGAGTTTCACCACGTGTAAACACAGCAGAACCGTGTGCCGCTGGCAAATAATCTACTTCAGTATAGATAGGACGAACTTGGGTTGTAGAACGACCATCCAAACGACGACCGCTGTCCAAGATCATTTCACGCATTTGATTGTATTCCGCTTCATGGAAGTATTTCTTGGCCAAACGAACCATTCTAGACTCCTGCTCATGACCTGCGAATTGCTTGCAATATTCAGAAATGATAGCCTTAAATGCAGCAGTACGCTCATTTTTTGGTGCACCACTTTCTGCTACTTTACGGATTTCTGCAGAGGTTTCTGCAATCACGCGCTCGCGCAATTCAGCATCGTTGTCTTCATGGTTGTATTCGCGAACTGGTTTGCGACCACCCATTTCAGCCAACAATTCCATTTGGGCAGCACACTGCAATTTCACAGCTTCATGACCAAATTTCAATGCTTCTAAGAACTCTTCTTCTGACAATTCTTTCAATTCACCTTCAACCATGTTTAAGTCATTGGCAGTTCCACCAACCAACATGTCGATATCAGACAATGCCAATTCCTCTCTAGTTGGGTTTACGATGAACTTGCCATCGATTCTACCCACACGAACTTCAGAAATGGGACCCAAGAAAGGAATATCTGTTAACATCAAAGCAGCCGAAGCAGCCAATCCAACATAACTATCTGGGAGGATGTTCTCGTCTGAAGAAATCAAGGTCAACATCACTTGAGTATCTGCATGATAATCTTCTGGGAACAATGGGCGTAAGCAACGGTCTACCAAACGAGAAATCAAGATTTCATAGTCAGACAAACGCGCTTCACGTCGTAAGAAGCTACCTGGGATACGTCCTACTGCAGCAAATTTTTCTTGATAGTCAACGCTCAATGGAAGAAAATCAACACCTTCTTTTGCATCGTAGTTTGAAACTACTGAAGCCAAAATCATCGTTTTTCCAACTTTAACTACGCAGCTACCGTGGGCTTGACGAGCCAATTTTCCGGTTTCGATCTCGATGATTTTACCATCACCTGTGTCGAATTGTTTTTTGTGTATTTTAAACATTATTTTATAATTTCTGAAACAAAAAGCCCCGCTTCGCATTGCGAACGGGGCTTTTCTTTAATCGTAAAAGGTGTAAAAGATAGAACTTACTTACGCAAGCCCAATTCTTTAATCAACGCTCTGTATTTGAAGATGTCTTTCTTCATCAAATAGTTCAATAAGCTTCTACGCTTACCAACCAACTTGATCAACGACAATTCCGCGCTTTTATCTTTGCGGAATTCCTTCAAGTGCGCACTGATAAAATTGATTCTTTCAGTGAACATTGCAATTTGCGCTTCGGTGCTACCAGTGTTGGTTTCAGAGCCTCCGAAGGCGGTAAAAATTTCTTTCTTTCTATCAGCAGTTAAATGCATGGCTTTCTCAAATGGGACGCAAAGATAAGAAACAATATTAAAAATGTGGATATCAGTTTGAAAAAGTTTCGAATATTATCGCTTTACACAAAGAAATAATTCCTAAAGAACCAAAATTCGCGAGTAAAATACAACTTCACCTGCCCTTCTGATTGTACCTTTGTGGTCAATTTATGCGCGAACTCTATTTTTTAAATCAGTATTTGAAAAAATACGCAATCCCAATGAGTTTGGGCATTTTGTTTGTTTTGCTCACCAATATCTTTTCTGCATCCGTCCCCGTTTTGGTAAGGGTGGGTTTGGATGAGGCCTTAAAACAATCCGTTTGGATCAGTGGCGCTGGCGATTCATTGGTGATGGGCTTGATATTTAAAACAGCCTTGATTTTTGGGGTAGCCATACTTTTGGTTTCGGTAATCCGGGGTGTGTTTATGTATTATATGCGTCAAACCTTGATCGTTGTTTCTCGAAAGGTTGAATACGATTTAAAAAACGTTCTCTACGATAAGTACCAGCAACTGGGCGAAGCATTTTATCGCAAACACATGACAGGCGATTTGTTGTCGCGGATGAGCGAAGATGTCTCCAATGTGAGAATGTATATCGGGCCTTCCATCATGTACTTTGCCAATATGCTATTCACCTTTGTGGTGGTGATTTACCAAATGGTACAAGCCAATGCAAGTCTAACACTATGGGTATTGCTACCCTTGCCAATCCTTTCTGTTTCTATTTACCAAGTGAGCAAGAGAATGAATCGTGGCAACAAGGTAATTCAAGAACAATTGTCGTTGCTAACTGCCAGTGCCCAAGAAACCTTTGCCGGTATCCGAATTATAAAATCATTTGGAATGGAAGCCACTTTCAGTAAGAAATTTCACGAGGAAGGCGAAGAATATAAACGTCGCAATATGGACCTAGCCAAAATCAATGCGATGTTTTTCCCCCTGATGCTTTTATTGATGGGTTTGAGTACATTATTGGTCATTTATTTGGGTGGAAAGGCCGTGGAGCAAGGGACATTTACCCCTGGCAATTTGGCTGAATTCGTCATTTACCTCAATATGTTGATTTGGCCGGTAGCTAGTTTGGGTTGGACCACAGCTTTGGTGCAAAAAGCGGCGGCGAGTCAAAAGCGAATCAACGAATTTTTACAAGCCGAATCTCATCAAACAGAATCAGGCAAACCATTCACTTTGTCAAATGAAATCGCAGTTAACAACTTGTCGTTTCATTATGAAGGTAAAACTGCGATGTCGCTCAGTGACGTTAACTTCACCATCAAAAAGGGAGAAATTATTGGAGTAACCGGTAAAACTGGGTCAGGGAAATCCACTTTAGCGCAAATGCTGGCGGCTATGTATTATGGAAATGCAGAAGCAAAATCGATCTCGTTCGACGGTGTGCCACTGGCCGAAATAGATTTAACGGATTACCGTAGGAATTTGGCCTATGTGCCCCAAGACGTTTTTCTTTTTTCGGAATCAATCAGGGAGAACATCGCTTTTGGACTAGAAGATGGAAAAGCCAGCGACGAGGAATTGCAAAGGGCGGTAGCCGCATCGGGATTATTGAACGATATTTCTCAATGGCCTCAGGGGTTGGATACAATTTTGGGTGAAAGAGGGGTGAGCTTATCTGGAGGACAAAAACAGAGAGTGAGTTTGGCGAGGGCGTTGATCAAAAAGGCGCAGTTTTACATACTCGATGATTGTTTGAGCGCCGTTGACTCTGATACTGAACGAAATATTATTGATCAGTTGCAAGCTTGGTTAAAACAAAGTACAGCAGTGGTGATTTCGCATCGAATTGCTCCGTTGAAAATGGCCAATCGCATCTTGGTCTTGGATGAAGGCAAGCTTACGCACATCGGCACACACGAAGAATTGCTAGATAATTGTGAATACTACAAAAATTTGAATGATAGTCAAAGTGCTGAAAACCAAACAGAAGGCGTGTAAAAGCGTAGTATTGACACTTCTGAAAAAATTATATTAATTTTATATACACAACCTCAATAATTTTTGCATATTTGCCATGAGAAATAATTTCTCTGAATAAAAAGAAGATGATGCAGGAAGAAAATTACAACAGAGATTCGCAAGAAGAGATCTTTTCGAAACGAGTTCGTGCAGGTAAGCGAACTTACTTTTTTGATGTAAAGGCTACGCGTAACAATGATTATTACATCACCATTACGGAAAGCAAGCGCAGTAAATTTGACGATGGCAATTTTGTAAAAATGAAAATTCATTTGTACAAAGAGGATTTCAATAAGTTCAGTGATGGTCTAGCCGAAACCATCGGTCACGTGAAAACCACTTTGTTGCCTGAGTACAATTTTGATGAATACGATCGTCAGGACGACGATTACGCATAATTCAACAATTACTTAGTTTTTGTGGAGGTCGGGTTTTGCCCTTCCTTTTCCTATTTTTGTGCGGTGTTTAAACGTGTATTTATTTATGGGATTGCTTTTGGCTCATTAAGCGCCTCAATGTTATTGGTTCAATACCTCAATGGTTTGTATCGTTCCAATTCTGCTGTGGCCTTTTTCCCGATGTTTTTTAACCTAGTAATTCCTGGCGTTGGTGTTTATCTCTTTGTAAAAAGTTTGATGCAAGCACAAACTGAAAAGCCAATAAATATGGGCAAAGCCTTGTTTTTTTCCTTGATGATGTCGTTGATCATGGCAGGAACCAACATCGCAGCGTATCAGCATATCTACAACAACAAAAAAGAAATCATTCAAGATTGGCGTTCACTTCAATATGCTGCGATAGATAAATCCGTTGATGCGGATGCTTCAATTGTGGCATCGGATAAAGCGAAACAAAAATCAACGATGAAAGAAAATTTCGAAGTGAAAATTGGTCCTTCGGCCTTTGGAGGTTTTGAATTGATGATGTGTGTTTCTACAGGAATGGTTGTTTGTTTGATTGTTTTTGTTTGGAACTATAAACAAACGCCATAGTTTCGCATTCCATGAAGAAACTTTTTGCTAGAATATGGTTGGTTTGGGCGGGCCTATGGTTTGTAGTGATGTTTCTGTTGATATACATCCCATTGCTGTTTTTGGTAATTACGCCGAAGACATACCGTTTCGCTCACTATTTACGGAAGTTTTGGGGAACAACCTGTTGTTATTTGGGGTTTATCATTCCCAAAGTCACTTACGAGACCCCCTTACCCAAGAACCAGCAGTTAATATATTGCCCCAATCATATTTCGTACATCGATATCTTGTGTTGTGGTAGTTTTTTGCCAGGGTTTAATTTCTTTATGGGGAAGGCAGAACTTGCAAATATTCCATTGTTTGGAATTTGGTTTAAGACACTCGACATCGCTGTAAAAAGAGAAAGTCTAAGGGGTTCTCACAAAGCTTTTGTGGACGCATCCGAACAAATGGATAGAACCGGTGCCAATCTAATTATATATCCAGAAGGAAGAATTCCTGCTGATGCACCCAACATCAAATTTCCATTCAAAGCAGGGGCATTTCGTTTGGCAATTGAAAAACAGATTCCCATTGTTCCAGTGACTTTGCCAGACAATTTGGATAGGTTGGATATTGATAATTTTGTGGGATCACCCGGAAAAATGAGAATGTTTGTGCATGCACCGATTGAAACCAAAGGTTTGTCGATGGAGGATATGCCCGCACTGCAACAAAAAGTATATGATGTTATATCTTCACAATTAAAATCACTAGGCGTATTATGAAAATTACTGAACAACGTGTGAAGGAACTGGCCCATTTGGCAAGATTGCGATTTGAAGGACCTGCTTTGGTTAAAATGCAAGAGGACCTAGAGAAAATTTTGGGCATGTGCGAACAATTGAAATCTGTGGACACAGAAGGAGTTGAGCCATTGATTTATCTGACTGATAGTCATACAGTCTTGCGGGATGATATTGTAGTTCAAACGATAACGCATGAGGAGGCACTAAAAAATGCGCCCAAAAGCGATAGCGACTTTTTCCGCGTTCCTAAGGTAATCGACGGTAATGTCTAGGGCATTAATATCGTTAAGTAACATTCGTAAAACCTACATTCTCGGGGCACAAACCGTACACGCTTTAAAAAAAATCGACTTAGAAATCCAACGCGGTGAATATGTAGCATTGATGGGTCCGTCGGGGTCCGGAAAAAGTACATTAATGAATGTGATTGGATGTTTAGACACGCCATCGCAAGGCGAATACTGGCTCAACGGAAAAGAGGTCAGCAAGATGAGTGATGTTGACTTAAGTAAAGTGCGGAACGATGAAATTGGATTTGTCTTTCAAACGTTCAACCTGCTCACTAGACTTACCGCATTAGAGAACGTAGCGCTTCCTTTGGTATATGCAGGTATTCCTCTCAAAGAACGACATGAAAGGGCTGCAGAGACACTGAAAAAGGTTGGACTTAGCGATCGCTTTCATCATAAACCAAATGAATTGTCTGGGGGTCAAAGGCAGCGTGTAGCTGTGGCTCGCGCATTGATCAATAATCCCAGTTTGCTGCTGGCGGACGAACCCACGGGAAACTTAGATACGCAAACATCCCATGAAATCATGGCCCTGTTTGAAGAAATACACGATGCAGGAAATACGATAGTACTCGTTACACACGAGGAGGACATCGCAAAGCACGCAAAGAAAATCGTTCGACTTAGAGATGGTTTGATTGAATCATGATTTCTCCGGTAATCAATTGGTATTTTAAGCAACGCAGTCAGGATTTGCGTAACAATCTGGAAATCGCCAACCAGAAGCAGGAAGAATTATTCGCCGATCTGATTGAACGCTTGTCCAATACGCGTTACGGAGAAAAGTACTTAATATCCAAAAAGACAACCTATCAGGACTTTTGCAATCAAGTGCCTGTAGTTGTTTATGAAGATCTCAAGCCATGGATAGATCGAAATATGGCGGGAGAACAGCAATTGCTCTGGCCAGGTGATATCGTTTGGTATGCCAAAAGTAGTGGAACCACTAGTAATGTTGCCAAGTTCATTCCCATGAGCTTTGAAAGCTTGGAATACAATCATTATGAATGCAGTAGGGAGACCCTAACACAATATTGCGCGTTTTTTCCTGAAACAGAAGTTTTTAAAGGAAAAGGGTTACTCATTGGAGGAAGTCACCGCGTGAATGAGTTAAATCAAAATGCTTTTTATGGCGATTTAAGCGCTGTTTTGATGAATCATTTGCCGGCCTGGGTAAACTGGAAAAGCACACCTGATATGGACATTGCGATGATGGAGAATTGGGAAGAGAAATTGGAAAAAATGGCCCAATCTGTGTATCAAGAGAATGTAACGAGTATGAGCGGCGTGCCTACTTGGACCTTGGTGCTTTTGAACCGCCTCTTGGAAATTACGGGGAAAGATAACATTCTAGAAATCTGGCCCAACTTAGAGCTCTTTTTGCATGGGGGTGTAAGTTTTGAGCCGTATAAGGATCAATTTAGGTCTCTCATTCCATCTTCAAAGATGAATTATTTTGAAACCTACAATGCAAGTGAAGGGTTTTTTGGTTTACAAGCTTCTCCCGAAAAATCAGACCTCTTGTTGATGACGCATCACGGCATCTTTTATGAATTTTATCCAGTTTCCAAGGGCCAAGATTATATTATCCCGTTGTGCGATGTTGAAGTTGGAGTAAATTATGCCATGGTTATTACAACAGTGGGAGGGCTATGGCGATATGTAATTGGCGATACGATTATATTTACTGATACCAATCCTTATACTTTCAAAATTACGGGTAGAACCAAATTGTTTATCAATGCATTTGGAGAAGAATTGGTAATCGAAAATGCCGAATCTGCCATTGCTATTGCATCAAAAGAAACCGGTGCGATAGTTTCGGATTATTCGGCAGGTCCCATTTATTTGTCGGATCTTGACGATGCCGGTCATGAATGGTTGATTGAATTCAGCAAAGAACCCAACTCCTTGGAAGAGTTTACTCGCGTTTTGGATGCTTCGTTAAAGCGTGCCAACGAAGACTATCAAGCAAAACGTCAGGGCGACATAGTGATGAAGTTACCCAAAGTGATTTCGTTACCCAAGAATACGTTTCATGAATGGTTGAAATCAAAAGGAAAGTTGGGCGGTCAAAATAAAGTACCGCGTTTAAGTAACGATCGGAAAGTGATTGAGGAAATCAAGGCCTCATTGGGTTTACTTTAAAGGTTAAAATCGTATTTTTGTCTTTTATAGACCTATGTACGGAGCCATTAAACAACACTTGGCGGCTGAGCTGAAAAGCATCGAAGAAGCCGGATTATTCAAAAAAGAACGAATCATTACTACCCCGCAAGACGCCGTAATTAAATTGGCAGATGGCAGTGAAGTTGTGAATTTTTGTGCCAATAATTATTTGGGGCTAAGTAGTCATCCCAGGGTTGTAGAAGCCGCAAAACGTGCCATTGATACCCATGGATTTGGTATGAGCAGCGTTCGATTCATCTGCGGAACCCAAGACATTCATAAAGAATTGGAAGCCAAAATCGCTGAATTTTATGGCACGGAGGATACCATTTTATATGCTGCAGCATTTGATGCAAATGGCGGAGTTTTCGAACCACTATTGGGCGAACAAGACGCAATTATCTCTGATAGTTTGAATCACGCTTCGATTATCGACGGTGTTCGATTGTGTAAGGCGATGCGCTTTAGATACGAGAACAATAACATGGCTGATTTGGAAGCCCAATTGATTGCTGCCCGTGAAAAAGGCGCTCGCTTTATCTTGGTGGTTACGGATGGCGTTTTCTCGATGGATGGTTATGTAGCTCAACTCGATAAAATTTGTGATTTGGCGGACAAATATGACGCGATGGTGATGACCGATGAATGTCATGCCGCCGGATTCATTGGCGCAACCGGTCGCGGAACACCTGAATATTGCAATGTGATGGGCAGAGTTGATATCATCACAGGTACATTGGGTAAAGCTTTGGGTGGTGCCATGGGTGGTTATACTACTGGCAGAAAGGAAATTATCGAACTATTACGTCAGAGAAGTCGCCCCTATTTGTTTTCAAACTCATTGGCGCCAAGCATCGTAGGTGCGAGCATTGAGGTATTGAAAATGTTGAATGAAACCACTTCGTTGCGCGACAAATTGGAAGCGAATGTAAAACGTTTTAAGGCAGGTATAAAAGCAGCCGGTTTCGATATCAAAGATGGCGATAGCGCCATTGTTCCTGTTATGTTGTACGATGCCAAATTGAGCCAAGACATGGCCAATGCACTTTTAGATGAGGGTATTTACGTAATCGGATTTTTCTTCCCGGTGGTACCAAGAGAGCAGGCGCGTATACGTGTTCAATTGAGTGCAGCGCATGAATTTGAGCACATCGACAAAGCTGTTGCGGCATTTACCAAAGTAGGTAAAGCATTGGGTGTAATAGCCTAAATCCCTATATTTGTCTTTTAAGCAAAATCAAACATGTCTATTTGGAGAAAGAAACCGATTGCTGCCTATTTGGCGGATTCAAAAAAAAATGATTTAAATCGGGTTTTAACGCGTTGGGGACTTACGTCCTTAGGTATTGGCGCTATCATTGGCGGTGGTATTTTTACACTAACAGGTATCGCGGCACACAATCACGCCGGTCCTGCATTGGCGTTGGCCTTTGTAATTGCAGGTATTGGCTGTTTGTTCGCCTCTCTTTGCTATGCCGAGTTCGCATCAGTTCTTCCAGTTGAAGGCTCAGCCTATGCGTATGCTTACGGTACTGTAGGTGAGTTGTTTGCTTGGTTCATTGGTTGGAATTTGATTCTGGAATATATGATGGGTGCAACAACTGTTGCTGTAGCATGGAGCGGTTATTTTACCAAGCTACTCCATTTATTTCATATCAATTTACCAGAAGCATTAATTAACGATCCCGTTACCTATGGTGGAACGGCTTTCAATTTGCCTGCCTTTATTATCACTTGGGTGATTACGGCTATTCTCGTGAAAGGTATCAAAGAGGCGGCATCTACCAACAACGTAATTGTAATATTAAAAGTTGCCGTTGTTTTGTTCGTAATCATTGTAGGTTCATTCTATGTTGATACTGCAAACTGGCATCCATTTATCCCAGCAGAAAAAATGGGCGAAGATGGACACGTCCATTTTGGTGTTGGCGGAGTACTTACGGCTGCCACTATCGTTTTCTTCGCATACATTGGGTTTGATGCAGTTTCTACGCAAGCAGGTGAGGCAATAAATCCAAAGAAAGACGTTCCTTTTGCAATCATTGCTTCTTTAATAATCTGTACTTTGCTTTATATCGCAGTTTCTTTGGTATTAACGGGTATGGTTCCTTACGGTGAATTGGACTTAAAAGCGCCAGTGGCCTCAGCTTTTGCAGGTGCTGGAATCGATTGGGCTGTTTATTTAATTACAATTGCGGCTACCGCAGGTTTGATGTCGGTTATGCTTGTTATGATGCTCGGACAAACTCGTATTTTCCTTGGAATGGCGAAAGATGGTTTGTTGCCAAAAAATATGTTTGGCACTCTTCATCCGAAATTTAAGACACCATACAAAAGCACAATTCTAGTAGGATTTATCGTTTCTATTGTTGCTGCATTAACCCCTATCGATAAGGTATCTGAAATGTGTTCTATGGGCACACTGTTGGCCTTCGCAATGGTTTGTTTAGCGGTATTAATCCTAAGGATTAAACAACCTGAATTGGATCGTCCCTATAAAACGCCATTCATTTATTTTGTTGCTCCTATGGGTGTTGCTTTTAATATCTTTTTGATGTCTCAAGTTCGTGAAAACACTTGGTATGCCTTTTTGATTTGGGGAACTTTAGGAGTAATTATCTACTTCTTGTATAGTCGTAGACATTCAAATTTGAATAAGGCGGAATAATTTCGCAAAGGTCATTTGATATAAAGGCTTGGTAACCCCAAGCCTTTTTTGTAATATGCCGTTTTAAGGATTATGAGCGCAACGAAAAAACTGGGATTGTTTGATTCTACACTGTTGGTTTCTGGCAGTATGATAGGTAGTGGGATATTTTTGGTAACATCCGACATGACAAGGCAGCTAGGCAGTGGACCACTGGTTTTGTTGGCTTGGCTGTTAACCGGTGTAATAACTTTAATGGCTGCACTAAGTTTTGGTGAATTGGCGGCGATGATGCCCAATGCTGGCGGTCAATACAATTTCGTAACGCGCATCTATGGAAAACGGATGGGATTCGTTTATGGATGGGCTGTATTCTCAGTTATTCAAACGGGCGTAATTGCTGCGGTTGCGATGGCATTTGCAAAACATTTGGGAATTTTTACTTGGAACCATGAAAAGGTAGTTTTCAGTTTTGCTTGTTGCGGATTTTCATTCAAATTGCTTGCAGGCCAACTCATAGCAATAGGAAGTATTTTCCTTTTAACGATGATTAACAGTCTCGGTATTCAAGAGGGAAAATGGGTACAGCGCATTTTTACCCTGGCAAAATTGATTGCTTTGGGCGCTTTAATCATTGGTGGACTTTATGTGTTATTTGGCGGAAACCTCAATGGCGTAAAAAACTACTTTTGGGAAAATATGTCGTCCGGGGCTTCTCATTTTGTATTGCTTGATTCCAATGCGAAAAATGTAAATGGTGCCCAAATCACCGAAGTTATCCCTCAATGGCAATCGTTAGCGGGGATCGGCTTGCTTTTGGCATTTGCCAGTGCGATGGTTGGGAGTTTGTTTTCTTCTGATGCTTGGCAAGGAATTACATTTATGTCGGGCGAAGTAGAAAACCCCAGTAAGACAATACCCAAAGCTTTGCTATACGGCACTTTTATCGTTACGGTTGTGTATTGTCTTGCAAATGTGGCGTACATGGCTGTGCTGCCCTTAAAAGGACTTAGTTTGACCGATGCAATGGCTGTTGTGGGTCCAAATGGTTTGGGGGAAAATTTGGTTTTGGGGATTTCCCATGCAGATCAGGATCGAGTAGGAGTTGCCGCATCATCTGTTTTAATGGGGTCTTCTCAAGACGCATATGCCGGAATTGTAGGATTGGCCTTTATGGCGATACTCATTATTGTAAGTACTTTTGGTTGCAACAATGGCTTAATTCTCGCTGGGAGTCGATTGTATAAAGCCATGGCCGATCATGGTTTGTTTTTCAAAAGTGCATCAAAATTGAATCGTAAAAATGTCCCAGCCAATGCACTTTGGATGCAGGCTTTTTGGGCGAGTGCATTGTGTTTAAGTGGGACCTATGGCGATTTATTGAGTTATTGTACGTTTGCTTCCTTGCTGTTTTATATCATAACAGTAGCCGGAGTTCTAATATTACGCAAAAGAGAGCCCGATGCAGAAAGACCCTATAAAGTTTGGGGATATCCTTTTTTACCGATTGCCTATTTGGTGATCGCTGGGTTTGTGGCTTTCGGAATTATTGTGAGTCAATTTTCAATTGCTATGACAGGCATAGGCATTGTTGCCCTAGGTTGGCCAATTTACTTGCTTTTTAACCAGAAGAATAAAACGACCTAAATTGATCAACTCATATTTGAGAATTCGAAACTCGCTTCGAAATCAAAATGTTTTTTTCTTAAGTGCGCTTGGGCTCTCAAATTGGGTAGCAAATCGGTAAATTGATCTAGGTATAAACTTTGATCGCCATCGCTCAATGCTTCTTCGGGCTGATTGTGCACTTCGATGATCAGTCCATCAGCACCCGCAGCTATTGCGGCCAACGAAACAGGTTTTACCAAATCACGAAGTCCAGTACCTTGACTTGGATCCAAAATCACAGGCAAATGACTTAATAACTTTACCAATGGGATGGCGGCAATGTCCATGGTATTTCGCGTAGCGGTTTCAAAAGTTCTAATTCCTCGCTCGCACAAGATTACCCTATCATTTCCACTACTCACAATATATTCTGCAGCCAACAACCATTCCTCAATAGTGCTGCTCATGCCTCTTTTCAGTAATACTGGCTTGCCACATTTACCCAATGCCTTCAACAGCGGATAGTTTTGCATGTTGCGTGTTCCCACTTGAAGAATATCAGCGTATTCACAAAACTCATCAATTTTGTCGAGGCCCATGATTTCACTCACAACCGCCAAACCATACTTATCACCTGCTTCCCTCAGTAGTTGCAGACCTTCAGTTTTCAATCCTTGAAAAGAGTAAGGACTTGTACGTGGTTTATAAGCGCCACCTCTTAGGAATTTGATGTTTAATTTGGAAAGGTATTCGCTGATGGTAAAGATTTGTTCTCTGTTTTCAACAGCACAGGGACCAGCAATCATGACCAATTCTTTACCAATGGAAACTCCATTGATTTCAAAGGTTGTGTCTTCCTTTTTCCATTCTCTACTTACGAGTTGATATGGTTTGCGATTTCCCATGAAGATGTAACAATGAAATACTATTTGGGTTTGGTATAAGTGATAATCAATTTTGTTTTGGAATGGTCGATCGATGCTCTTGCTCCAATCACAGGATTGTCTGTAGGCACAGCAAAATAAAGCCCCAAATTATTGTCTTTGCCTCCAAAGGCCATATCGTTGAGGACATTCTGTAAATGACGTGTGATATCAAACTGGTAATACCGTCCCTTGTCGTTGAAAACACCACCAAACTTAGTTGGAGAGGCCAAAGCGTCTTCTACCAAACGGTTTCGGTCACTGCTTCGCGAGGTGGGCTGAAATAAATTCATTCGTGGTGGAGCAAAATAGCGGGCATTGGTATTGTCGTCTACATACAATCTCAAGGTGGCGTTATTAATTCCTACATTGTTCTCTCCATGTGAACCACTTTGAACCAAATTTAGCAAATAGGGAATTTCAATTTTCGTTTTTACACCATTGAGGGCCTGAACGTAGGTGGTATTGTAATGTTTGTTTGGCTCTTGCAACTGAGCTTCAACAAAATCAGGATAAGGCCCTGTTTCACTGCAGTTGACAATGGTAGATCGCTGATCAAAACCAAATATATAGGTACTCGTATCGTTGTAATAAAGCAATATTTTTGCCCGATAATTGATGTTGATTGCATTCGCAAGATCAAGTACGCCAAATCCTCCATCACCCGGATTTAACTCGTCGTTTTGAGGTACAATTGCGATGCCTTTAAAGTGTTTTAATAGACCCTCATTGGTTTGATATGCCTCAGATGGCATTCGCTGCAATTCTCTAGCAAACTCCTTACTCAACTTAATTAATAGTCCAGGTTTGAGGCCCATTTTGCCTTTTTTGTAACCAATTGAATCTAGCTTTTGTTGATATATCGTACCGAAGTAATCGGTGGATACATTTTTGTTAACCTTGGGGTTGCTTTGTTTTTGATAATAAATATTGGCTCCATTGAGCGTTTCATCCAACTCATAAATTTTGAGTTTCTGTTTTGTCAATGAATTGCCGTAGAAATTGAGACCATCCACCAGAGGGATATACAATAACGCAGAATCTGGTTCTATGGTGTTTGGAAAGTTATTTTCCGGAGCCAAAATGTTCATCTTGGCATAAATACTTGCCTTGCTTTTTCCTAAGAGCGGATCATGAAACTCCCCCAACAAAACGTATGTAAGATTATTGGCAGGCAATGAATCTTCTACTACAGTTGATGCTTTTAAAGTAAACGTATCCGTTCTGAATAATGTCAGTTGGTCGCTTTTTTGTTGGCCAGTAATGACGATGTTGCCTTCATTGCGTTTACACGCCGATAAAGACATCAAGAAAATCAAAGCGAGAAACAAACTGCGGTATGTCACCTTTTCAGCGCAGATTTAAGCCAAAAGCTGTTCGTACAAAGTGCCATATTGAGTGCCAGCATCCTCATCACTATGTCGCATCAATATTTTATCTGCGATATGTGCTTCAACAACGCGATGACCTTCCTCGCAATTGGTAACCACTGCATCAGAATGAATGACAGCGCCAATGTTCATGGAGTTCACCGAACCGTCAGAGAAACACTCCATACAGTTGTCGTCAAGTGAATTTAAACTCGCTTTGCGCGCGAAATCCGCACCCAAATTGATACTGTCTTCGTCGCTGTATACGCTATAAACGACTTTCGTATTCTTGAATACAGGCTCGTCTTTATAAAGTGTTTTCAAATACATTGGAATTAGACTTGTCATCCAACCTTGACAGTGAATGATATCAGGAGCCCATCCCAACTTTTTAACTGTTTCTACAACACCTTTGCAAAAGAAAATCGTACGTTCATCATTGTCATCGAACAATTTACCCGCCTCATCCCTAAAAACATACTTGCGGTGGAAATAATCCTCGTTGTCCAAGAAATACACTTGCATCTTGGTTTGAGGAATCGATGCTACTTTGATAATTAACGGATTGTCGTTGTCGTCAATTGAAATGTTAATTCCACTTAAACGCACAACTTCATGCAAACGATTTCTACGTTCATTAATGACGCCAAAGCGGGGAACAAGAATTCGAATTTCATTTTCTTGCTCTTGAAGCGCCTGAGGCAGCATTCGGGCAACTGTTGCTAAGGGTGATGTCTCGAGGAAGGGAGACATCTCAGAACTCACAAACAGAACGCGTTTTTTGGTTTGGGTCATGGTGATTGTCTAGACTCTATTTTAGAAAAAGAATACAAAAGTATAATAAAAAAATCGGAAATTGAAACAACAATCTACGAAGAACCTAGGAAAAATCGTTATTTGCACCTCTTTCTACGCAAAAATGCAGGTATTTGAATCAGCGGACACATGGGCAGCGAATTTCGGAGGCGGCCCAGCAAAAAATTGGGCGATGATTCCTACAATGGGCGCGCTTCACCAAGGACATTTGTCGTTGATTGATGCGGCACAAAAAAAAGGATATCAAACAGTTGTAAGCATTTTTGTTAACCCTTTGCAATTTAATAATTCGGCAGATTTAGAGAAGTATCCTAGGCATTTGGACAACGACCTTAAACTATTGGCGGGTGTGGGTGTTGATGCTGTTTGGACACCGAATATTGAGACCATTTACCCAGAGAACTTCAAAGAGATTACACTTGATTTGGGTATTTTAGATCAGATTTTTGAAGGTTTTCATCGCCCGGGGCATTTTAATGGTGTGGTTCAAGTATTAAATCAATTGTTTTCGGCAATTCAACCCGAAGCTGTTTTTTTTGGCCAAAAAGATCTTCAACAATGTTTGGTGGTAGAGCGTTTGCTGCAGGCATATTTCCCTCAGATTCATTACTTCAGAATCCCTACATTGAGAGCAGAATCGGGATTGGCGTTGAGTTCTAGAAATGAACGATTGACATCACAAGGAAAAGAAACGGCGGCTGAGATTTATTCGGCTATGATGATGATAAGCAACAATCTGTCGACGTATGCAACGGTTCAAAAATCGGAAATTGAGAGATTGCAAACATTGGGATTTGAAATAGAATATTTGGATTGGGTTTCCTTACCAAGTATGGAAATGGCGTCGTTTCAAGCGCATAAAGGTGGATTTACAGGCCGTTTAGGAGAAACAGCCATTGTATTTGCAGGAAGTTTGGAGGGTGTGAGATTGATCGATAATCTACTTATTCCCTCTGTTTAGAGTCAACCACGATGGTGACGGGGCCTTGATTTACCAGAGCCACATCCATATCTGCTCCGAAAGTCCCTGTTTTCACATTGATTCCATGATTTGTAGAAAGGAATTTGATGTATGCCTCATACAAAGGAATGGCTTTTTCTGGCCTAGCGGATCGAATGAAAGAGGGACGGTTTCCCTTGGCTGTTTGGGCAAATAATGTGAATTGACTGATTGCAAGTATTTCTCCGCCTACATCCATTATGCTAAGATTCATTTTGCCATCGGCATCGGAAAAAATCCGCATCAGAGCTGTTTTTTGCGCGAGCCACTCGGCATCCGCCTCGTGGTCGCCCTCTTCCACCCCAATCAGCACCATGAGCCCTTGTCCAATTTCTCGTTTTTCTTCCCCATCTATCGAAACAGACGCACTCGAAACACGTTGGATAACCAATCTCATGCTGCTGATTGGGTGTTCAGAGAATTAGTTCTTAATGATTCGAGTCTGGTAAACAGCAGAACCATCAATCATTTTAACTGTATAAATTCCATTGCTCCAAGCACTTGCATCAAGGGTTGATTTCCCTCCGTTCATTGTGACTGTGTAAATCACCTTACCCATCATATCTGTAACTTCAAAACCCATAGATTGATTTGCAAGACCATTTAACACCAATTGGAATTGATCAGAACTCGGGTTTGGATAAACAGAAACCAAAGCGTCAGGACCGTTTAACAATGACGTAGAAGCAACTTCAGTACCTTGGGCATAACTCTTCTTCAATGCATCGTTTACCAAAATCGTTCCACCATTGTCGATCAAGCCCGTATTGTCAATAAACATTCCCACGATGTGCATATTGTTCAAATTCCATGAACCATCCATTGGGAAGGTAAAGTTGTGTACGAAACTAGCACCCTTGGTTGCACTGCTTCCGAAGGCATTGGGTAGTCCAGCAAAAGTTGGAGCAATGGCGCGTCCAACATGGTCGTAAACCATTTGAGCTGCAGGAACTGGATTGGGCAATTTTTCAAATCCACCCATTACACCGCTAGCACCACCCGCATAAGCATTGGATTGGTTATAACCCGATGTAGTGCCGCGAACATCGTCCTCTACAATTGCACAGGCAATTCTGAAATCACCAGAAATATCGGATTCCAACGTAGTTTTAACACTCACATTCATCACCTTGGTTATATCATCGTACTTGGCAGCTATGTCCAAAATACCTTTGGGCGCTGTCTGAACACGCTTGATGAAATCACCACCCATCGCAGAGGGATCCATTTTTGTCCCGCGATCAACCAAAGCACTAGGGTAGCCACTGATTTTTGAAGCCATTCCAGCGTCATAGTAGCCATTCATCATTGGATCGTTGTTATGCACGGCGATACCCTGAAAAAAGCCATCGTATTTTTCGGCCATTGTTTTTAAAGCTACCGCACCTCTGGGGCACCACTGACACCAGGTCCCTGTGGCTTCTTCGCCTATTACAATCTTCCCTTTGGCGGGTACTACTGGGTCTATGGAAATTGTTTTGCTATTGTCCGATGCATTGTCGTCCGCCGATCCGTTTACCGCTGTAACGCTGGCAACCACATCGTTTTTACCTGCAATGATCGTCATTGTGTTTGTCATGGTTGCGGTATATAATCCACCCGCCGCAATACTCAATCCCGTTAGTTTTTTAGAATCGGTATTTCCATTGTAGTTGATGCTGATATCGGCATCTGTGATGGTTGATGTGCCTAGGTTTCTAATTTCAACCGTAGGAAGAACTTTTGCGCCCGCCAAAAAACCAACAACACCTCCCACATAAGTAACACTCGCATTTTTTGTGGTTGAAGTATATGAAGTATAACTCGTTGAAACATCGTCCACGTAAAAAGAACTACCGTTGATTGGATATAAATCCATCGCGGCAATCGCGCGGGTTGCGTTTTGGAAACTTCCCACTTTTACCGCATCCAAATAAACGTCCCAAGTATTGGTGTTGAGGTCGATTTTTAATTCAAAATCAAACCATTGACCTTGATTGTAATTTACGGTAATCAAATTTCCAGCACTAGCATTGTTGATTTGTAGGGTTTTGTCGATGTTGAAATATACATCGATAGTGTATCCCTTACCCCAAGTTGTTTGCTCTTGAAGATTGAAATAAGCATTCTTACCGGCATCCACATTCATAGCCATTTTTAGGCTAAAGCTACCGGTGTTTTTGGCCCCGCCAAACGGAAGAACCAAATCAGTAGGTCCGCCGTTGGTAGCAGTACTTTGAAAATAAACGCTGTTGCTTCCGCTTTTGGATTTCGTAGATGTCACCTTTACATCGTCAGCTCCGCCATTGGGACTGCTCCATGTTTCCCAAGTAGCGCTTGTAGCAGCCAAATTATCGCCCGATTTATAACCATCAAAGTTATCGCTGAATGTTTGTGCCCTTGCGGCCGAACTCGCCATAAGAACACCCAAAAGAATGAAGTATTTTTGTTTCATAATTGTTGTTATTTTTCAAATATAAGAATTTGAGTCGTGTAATGTGTTCTCCCGAAATGTGAAGCCAACGTCTTGGTGGTTAAACAATCAATAAAGTTCATCAATCGCAACCTATTTTTGTTTTTCTATTTACGATGGGTATCCCCGAAAAATTTCGCAATGGCATTTTTACACGAATCGAAGGATGGCTGTTGTTGTTTTTTTTGATTCAGTGTATCGGTATAACCGACCCGCCATTAGAGATTGGGCACAATTGGCGACAAGTACTCACCAATATGGTTTCGAGGAATTATTACGAAATGGGGATGGATTGGATGTACCCTCGAATCGATATCGCAGGTGAAAAAACAGGGATCACCGGTGCAGAATTCCCGTTGATGAATTTTCTCATTTTTGTTTGCTTCAAAGTGTTTGGATTTGCCCATTGGTATGGACGTTTAATTAACTTACTGATAGTGGTTTGTGGCATTTCAAGATTTCACAAAACCATTCAGTTTTTATTCGATAAAAGTGTAGCCGATTTTTCTTCTTTGTCTCTGATGGCCTCGGTTTGGTTTTCAATTTCAAGAAAAATCATGCCCGATACTTTTGCCGTTTCGCTCGTGATAATTGGATTGAGTTACATGGTTCAATATTGCAATGATCGAAAGATGCTTTCATGGTTGTTGGCATTTGTTTTTCTGTGTTTGGGAATGCTAAGCAAGATTCCATCAGCGTGTTTGGTTGCTTCGTTGCTGCCCTTGTTTTGGATTGGTCAAATTGACATAAGAACGAAAATGATTGTTTTTGCAGGTGCATTTTTCTCTGCAATACCGGCCATGCTATGGTATTTTTATTGGGTTCCGTATCTGAATACTTTTGGGTATCCTTGGTTTATTTCCAAAGGATTGATGGAGGGTTTAATGGAGATTATACCACTTTGGCGATTGTTATTGGAAAAGTTCTATTTCACCAGTTTTTATAGTTTTATAGCCCTTGCTGCGATGATTTATGGCATTGTGGTTTGTGCTGTGCATCAAGAAAAAATCTTTTGGATTGGCATTACTGCCGTGACTTTGGTATTTGCATTTTACATTGTTAAAACTGGTGCCGTATTTCCTCAGCACACCTATTATGTAATTCCATTTGTTCCTGTGATGTCTCTGTTTGTTGGGTTTGGATTGAGTTCCCTAACGAGATTCCGCTTTGGAAACAAGTTGCCGAACGCGCTTATCTTTTTGATTATTTTGGAAGGGGTGTCAAACCAAATGCACGATCATTTCGTCAAAAGAAGCGAAACCTATAAGCTAACATTGGAATCGGAGGTGAGTCAACATATACCCAAATCTGACCTTGTAGTCATTAACGCTGGAGTGAATCCCCAAGAGCTGTATTTCTTGCACAGAAAGGGTTGGGTTGCGTTAAATGAACAGGTTTTGGATCCCAATCAAATGAATCGATGGATTAAGCTGGGGGCAAAATATTTGGTAATCAATAAATCTAGTTTAAATCAATGGGCAACATTGGATGTCGTTAAATCTTCAGGAATCTCGGATGGAAATTTGGTGTTTGAGAATGAACATTATGCGCTCTACAAATTGCCATCGGATCATATTGAATAATCGACAGAGTGTTTGATTTACTATACGATGCGATGTAGATGCTTTTTTGCGACGTCAAAAAATGGTAATCTTGAATCAAATAAAAACGACATGAATTCTACAGCAAGTATTTCCAGACAACTCTCTTTCGCGATGGTAATGGCGACATTAATTTTTGGCTTTGGATCTTGCAAAAAGGACCCTGTAAAGTCAACGCCGCAGCCTGGGGAGTATTTGAATTCCAATGTTGGGTCCAATTGGAGTTATTCCACAACGGGGACATCGAGTAGCAATTGGACAGTGAAAGTGGAGGATTCAAGTGTGCTTTACCTATCGAACAAATTTCAGATGTATAAAACGAATACTGCGGGTGTAATTACCCGAAATTACTATCGATATAGCAAGGGTAATTACAGTGTTTTGGTTTTGGATGCAGATGGTGCCACACAAGAAATCGTTTATTTAAAAGATTCTACGCAGACTGGAAAAAAATGGTCTAAGTCGATCAAGGGGTTGGGCGGCATTTTAAAGCAATACAATTACGAAGTCATTGAAACCGGATCAAAAACAGTTGGAAGTAAATCTTTTGAGAATGTTGTACATATCAGATTAAACATTCCTTCGATGGGATATACCTCTGATGCTTACTATGCGCCAAAGGTTGGTTTGATTATGGTTGATGATGATTATGCTTCGAGTAGCAGCGCTTACCATACGGAGATCAAATCGTATGATTTGAAATAAAAATCAAAAAAAATAATTTTTGCTTGGGGGTTGAAGAAGGGTTACGGTGTATAGGGAATTAGTTCTCTTTCAGTCTAACCTTTTAATCAAACCTTATGAAAACCAAATTATTAATTATCAGTGGATTGGCTTTGCATTTTTCAATTGTTCAAGGTCAAATCGAATTGGGAATGGGCGCCGGCTTATCTGTGTATCGCGGTGAAATTGGAGCTCATACTGCCACTTCAAATTATGTGAATGCTAATGTAGTTCAGGGTAAATTATCCACCCAAGGGTTTGCAAAAGTTGTTGTTTTTCCGGGCGTCAAATTGCGCGCAAATTTGGGTTACTCTGAATATGCATCATTGGATAAATACTCTAGGGATGCATTTTTTCAGCAAAGAAATCTCACTCTTTCTGGTCAGATTTTGGATGCTGGATTGATGCTAGAATACTATCCCATGCCTCATATTCCTGTTTATTTAACTTCAGGATTGAAATATGGAAAGGTTGGATATAGCGTAAAAAATGGGATGGGTGAGGTAGTGACAAATTCTTCTGCAAGCAATGCGAGTTCTTATGTAATTCCATTGGGTGTTGGTTTTGATTTATTGTCTACTCAGCGTGGTTCGGTGGTTTCATTTGAAATGGTGACCAACAAAGTCAATGGGGATGTATTGGATGGGATGAATACTGCGGAGTCAAGGAATCGTGATTTTTACACCTCTGCAACTGTAAATTATAGAATCCCAATTTATGGAGGCAATTCAAAAATCAGAGCATCTCGTTCTGCGGCATGTGGCCAAAATGGCTCTATGTCTAGAAACAATAAATACAGAGGACTTCCAAAGCACAGAGGCAATGCATGTCCGTCATTTTAAATTTCAATTTATCAGAATATGTTGAATGCAAAGGGCCCAGTATATCGGGCCCTTTGCATTCAACATGTTTTTTAAACTATTATTGATAGGTGATTTAAGAGAAGTACAAAAATTTGTTCAGGAGAACTAATATCACGGACTGAAATTGACCTCGGTAGAAGTGATTGATGATAGTTTCAAAAAAAAATAATTAATTGTATAATTTCGTTTTGTGAACTTTCCCAAAAGAAATCTTTACCGAATATCGCTAATCGCAGTTATTATGCTGACGGTAGGCGTTTTGAATGCGCAAACGCAAATAGGTTTGGATATTGACGGCGAGGCAGAAGGAGATGAATTTGGACGTGCGGTAAGTATGCCCGACGCAACAACCGTTGCCATCGGCGCACCTAAGAATGCCGGAAAAGGATGGAGTGTTGGCAAGGTGAGTGTATATAATTGGGTAGCCAACTCTTGGGTTCAAAAAGGTATGGATATTTATGGGGAGGCAGAAGGAGACGAATTTGGACAATTTGTGAGTATGGCGGATGCTAATACACTTGCTGTTGGATCGCCGTATAATGATGGCAATGGCAAAAATGATGTAGGTAATGTACGTGTTTATTCTTGGAATGGTAATAGATGGGTGCAGAAAGGGGATGACATAGATGGTGATTCGTTATATGATAGATCGGGGGTAGTGTGCATGCCTGATTCTAATACTATCGCAATAGGAGCAGCCGAAAATGATGCTAATGGGACTTGGTCAGGACAAGTGCGTATTTATTATTGGAACGGCATTTCATGGAAAAAGAAAGGTAAAGATATCTACGGTGAAGCTTCGTGGGATTTATCGGGCTGTAGTATAGACATGCCCGATGCAAACACCATTGCAGTAGGTGCAGAACTCAATGATGGTGTTTTTTGGGGCAATAATGATGTTGGTCACGTACGTATTTATGTTTGGAATGGTGTGACATGGTTGCAGAAAGGTGATGACATTGATGGAGAAGCCCCCGGAGATTATTCAGGTTTCTCGGTAAGCATGCCCGATTCAAATATCATCGCCATTGGGGCGCCGCAAAATGATGGCAGTGGCAAAGATGCCGGTCAAGTGCGCGTGTATACTTGGAACGGAAATAAATGGATTCAAAAAGGACTTGACATAGATGGGGAATCGCCTGGAGACAATTCGGGTAGATCAATTTGTATGGTGGATTCAAATACCATCGCTATTGGAGCACCAAAAAATCGTGGGAATTCAAATTTAAATGGACATGTACGCTTGTATAATTGGGATGGCACTTCTTGGAAACAAAGAGGCTCTGACATAGATGGCGAGTTTTACGATGACCAATTTGGCTCTTCTGTTAATATGCCCAATCCCCATACAGTTGCTATAGGTGCACCTTTTAATAAAGGTAGTGATATTAGGGCGGGCCAAGTAAGAGTTTTTGATTTGAATACATTGTCAGTTTGGGAAAAAGAGGTGAGCCATAAAATTGATATTTTTCCTAATCCAACCCAGCGTGTTATTTATGTAAAAGTGAAATCCAATCTTTATGGATCTGCATTCTCAATTTTTGATAATAACGGAAAAATGGTACTTAGGGGAATATTAAACTCTGAAATCACAAACATTTCAATAGATGAATTGGCGGTAGGAAATTATCATTTTTTTGTAGATGAAAAATTTTATCAAATATTCAGCGTATTGGATAATTAATTTCCTAGGACTCGTTTCGGGTAATGTAGCTTTCTCAGGATTCATTTCCTATGATCCCTTGAAACGAAAAAAGTGAAGCGGTAGCTTCACTTTTTTTAAAAAGTAAATTGCTTTAGCAGAAACTCTACGTTAATTAACTAACCTGTAACTTTCGAATTAGTCAAACCAAATTCATTAGTTCGATAATTCCGCTTTGGTAGCCCCGACGAGAATCGAACTCATATCAAATGTTTAGGAAACATCTATTCTATCCATTGAACTACGGGGCCAATGGGCCACAAAATTACTCGAAAAGGATCGTATTTTTTGGTGAAGTCGTACAATTATCTGTTGTGAACATACTTTCATTGGCCCTGCATTGTTTACTCGGGGCAATGGCTAAATTTGCAATGTAATTTGTGACTGAAGCAGAAAAAACATATCAAAAAGGGATTAAAATTCTCACTTGGATTTTTATCGGGCTTATAGCTTGGCCTTTTATGCGGAGCATCAGCACCAACAATGATTTAAACATTTTCTATGGCGCCGCCCAAAGGTTGGTTTCCTTTGAGAATTTATACAGCAAACCTTATTCTGCCGAAGGGTGGCAACTTTATTACTATTACAGCCCCTTGTTTGCCACATTGTTGGCGCCATTTACCTTCTTGCCTCAATTTATTGTAACCCATGAAGTGCCATTTGGGTTGTTTATCCTTAAAATCCTTTGGAATTGCTTGAATCTATATTTTGTTTATCAGTTGTTTCAGTTTGTCAGAGATTTGGTTAGTGCCCCGAAAAACAAAGCGGGTTTAACATTTTGGATTGTACTGGCTTTGGTTTCATATCGATGGATTTTCTTAAATCTGTTGTACGGACAAATGACAATATTGATCGTATGGGGGGTAGTTCGGGCCTTTCAATTTTTACAGTCTAAAAGTCCTAGGTATTTCACCGGTTTGGCATTTGGTGTTAACTTGAAAATTCTACCCATTTTTATGGTAGGGCAATTGTTTTTGATGAAAGAATGGCGGGCTTTTGTGATTACAGTGTCCTTGGTAATTGCGATGGTTTTATTGCCATTTGTGTATTTGCCTTTCCAATATCATCTTGAATTGCTTCAAAGCTGGATGATGAATATCAATCCATTTTCAAAAAACCATATAGTGGAGTTGGGTGAAGGCGGTTTTATTGATTTCGGTGCTTTGGTCACTAAGTATTTGACCGGTTTAAATATTGAAGGCGAAGACCGGGTAGCTTGGTTTTCTATGGGTGCTTCAGGCGTGTTCTTTACCACACAAATTTTTAGATTGATGGTGTTATCCTCTTGTTGTTATTGGGTATGGAAATTCCGAAACCTACGCAATCATAACAATACCATTTTGTTAATGTCGATATTCTTGGCCTCAATTCCATTGGCCTTTCCCCATCAGCGGGATTATTCCTTGCTTATGATGTGGCCTATGGTTTTGTTCGTTGTTAAGGATTGGTTGATGAATGTTGGTGATCTTTCGAATGAGAATTCAATTCCAAAAAGTATCAAACTAGGACTGTTTACGGGAGCCTTTCTCATGGGGCTAATTGTATTTTTTGAGGCACTTCCTTTCGATATTCGCGCTTGGATTAGCGGATACAGAATTCAAGGAATTGGCGGTTTGATTTTCCTGCTGTACGCGCACTTGTATCTGGGTTGGAAGGTCAAAAAGATGCAACATGAAAAAACCATTTAGTATTACTTTATCTTTGAAATCATATGAAAACTATTAGACATATCGTTTTTTTAGCCTTGACCTCGATGGCTGTAGCCGTTCAAGCGCAAAACTGTACACCCGACACAACAATTAAGGTGCCCGGGTTTTATCCCAATAAATTGGCTGACGGCAACGTAGGTACTGCTTACAACCAAACAGTAATGGTATTGTCGTTTAAAGATACATCGGTAGTTGTGGGTGGCAGCAAACAAAATGTGACGATTGACTCCCTAAAACTCACCAAGGTGATTGGTTTGCCAACAGGAATGGGATACGTTTGTTTTGAACCACGTTGTATCTATCTACCTTCAAAAGTTCGCTGTATTAAACTCAATGGAACACCAACGCAATCAGGTGTTTTCCCCTTGAAATTTGCAATTACAGCCTATGCCAAAGTAAACGGATTTATTCCAGTGGCTCAACCCGATACCATCAAGAATTTTAGTATCACAATTACCGGTGGAACTGCACAAATTACTGAAAATAGTTTGACATCAATTCGAGTGTATCCAAACCCTGTTACCAATCAAATCTTTGTTTCAGGTTGTTCTACTAAGCCGATTATTTACAATGCTTTGGGCGCTCAAGTGAACTTGAAGTTAATCGAAGAAAACAACTTGTGGAGTGCAGATGTTTCTGAACTAAAAGCGGGTATTTATTTCATGACATCAGGTTCTGTTCACACCCAATGGATCAAGGAATAATGTCACCCCTACATATTATCATTCCATCCAAAAAAGCCGAAATGCCAGCCTTTATTGTGTTGTGCGTTTTAATTTTTGTGGGCTGGGGATTTCACTATGGAATGTTGGGTTGGAAAGGTGGATTGGTTTGGCTCTTGGTTTCAATTCCCTCTTTCTTATTTCTCATTAAAAAAAGACGTGGGGAGTATTTTGTGAAAGTAGACGACGAAGCGATTTCGTTTCGATTGCACTTTTTTTCATCCTATATGATGATTCCATGGAAGTATTTGCAACGCATTGATTATTTGGAATATGAAATCAATTTTATGCTGAAAGAAACGGCCCAAGTAGTTTCATTGGCAACAAGTGGATTGGATGACGAAGATGTAGATGCGTTGAAATCATATATTTCCGATGCCATTGCCAAGCGCGAGGCTCAGTAAATGGTTCCCAAAGGAATATTGTAACTTTGCATTTCTATGTCGTTTCAACCCAATTTTGATTTTGTAGAAGAGCTTCGTTGGAGGGGTTTACTCCATGATGCAATGCCTGGCACCCAAGAATTGCTCAATTCAGAGCAGGTTACGGGTTATGTTGGGTTTGATCCAACAGCAGATTCATTGCACATTGGAAACCTTGTGCCAATCACGCAGTTGATGCATTTCCAACGTGCCGGACATATTCCGGTGGCTTTGGTAGGCGGTGCAACGGGAATGGTAGGCGACCCAAGTGGGAAAACGGATGAAAGAAAACTGCTCGATGTTGAAACGATAAATCACAACATCGCATGTCAAAAATCACAACTTGAGAAATTCATTGAATTTGGCGAAGGCGGCAATAAAGCCAAAATGGTCAATAACTATGATTGGTTTAAAAATTGGTCGTTCCTTGATTTCATTCGCGATGTAGGTAAACACATCACTGTGAGTTATATGATGAGTAAGGATAGTGTGAGGAACCGACTTGAATCAGGAGGGATTTCATTCACCGAATTCACTTATCAATTGGTGCAAGGGTATGATTTTTTGCACTTATACAAAAATGAAGGTTGCAAATTACAGATGGGTGGAAGCGACCAATGGGGAAATATTACCACAGGTACAGAGCTTATTCGCAGAATGGCGGGTGGTGAAGGATTTGCCTTAACCGCACCACTCATTACAAAGGCGGATGGAACTAAGTTTGGTAAGTCCGAAGGCGGCAATGTTTGGCTCGATCCTTCCAGAACATCGCCCTATAAATTTTATCAATTTTGGTTGAATGTGGCAGATGAGGATGCTGTTCGCTTTATCAAAATCTATTCATTAAAGAATCGTGACCAAATTGAAGCATTGATTGCCGAGCATACAGGTCAGGAACACATGCGTATTCTACAAAAAGAACTCGCAGCCGAAATGACCACACGCGTGCATTCAGAAGTCGATTTGGCCATGGCATTAAAGGCAACACAAATCTTTTTTGGCAATGGTTCTGCTGATGATTTAAAAGCCTTAGACGAAGCTACGCTTGCCGCTGCGGCGGATGGTATGGAGCGTTTTGAAGTGGAAAAAGCAACGTTGAATCAAGGGGTTCCTGTATTGGATCTGTTGGCTGTAAATACTCAAATATTTCCATCTAAGTCGGAAGCGCGTAAGATGTTGCAAGCCAATGGATTTGCTTTTAACAAGGACAAATACACCGACATAGACGGTACGATTAATGAGACCATTTTATTGCATGGAAAATACTTGATTGCTCAAAAAGGCAAAAAGCAGTATTTCTTGATAGAAGCGGTTTGAACGGAACGAGATTGAGTTCAAGCACGGCTCAAATCCACAAAAAATCGTATAGAGCTCGATTGAGTTATAACTTTTGCGTCACCATTTTCTCCAGGTACAGGCCGTAACCGCTCTTTTTCAAGGGTTGAGCGATGGCAAGCAACTGTTCCGAAGTAATAAATCCTTGGCGCCAAGCGATTTCTTCGATACAACCAATTTTAAGTCCTTGGCGATCTTCGATTACCTGAACATACTGTCCGGCTTGCATAAGCGATGT
>DDYM01000010.1:29161-31324 GCA_002347985.1 Bacteroidetes bacterium UBA2234 | reverse complement strand
ATGATCGACGATGCGTTTTACAATCCCATTGAGCTGAGCGCCATCATTTTGAAGTCGTTGAAACAAAAGGCGGAAAAAGCGTTGGGTGCCGATGTGAATCAAGCCGTAATCACGGTTCCCGCCTATTTTAACGATGCCCAACGTCAGGCCACTCGCGATGCGGGGAAATTGGCCGGTTTGGATGTTTTGAGAATTCTCAATGAGCCCACGGCCGCCAGTTTGAGTTATGGATTGAATGCCACCGAAGCGGAACGAGTGCTGGTTTATGATTTGGGTGGGGGAACGTTTGATGTTTCTATTTTGGCCATAGAGGACGGGGTGTTTGAGGTATTGTCTACCAAGGGCGATACGGTTTTGGGGGGCGACGATATAGATCGAGCGGTGATGCAGTTTTGGATGTCGGAACAGCCCGTATTGCAGCGTTTAGATGCGGGTGAAAGGCAAAAGCTGAGATTGATGGCTGAGGAGGCGAAGATTGGGTTAAGTGGCAATTCATCTTTAGAATATCGAGACCATATAGAAGTGGGTGGAGTGAAATTGGATTTGACATTGAATTACGGTCAGTTGCAAGCGGCCGCAAATCCCATCTTGCAAAAAACCCAGCAGTGCATTGCGGCCGCATTGAAGGATGCCCAACTAAAGGAATCCCAAATTCAAGCCGTTGTGATGGTGGGTGGCTCAACCCGCTACCCAGAGATTTATCATCTTTTAACGTCCCTTTTTCCCCATGTTCAGGTCAACAATCAGATCAATCCCGATGAAGTTGTTGCCTTGGGCGCCGCCATCGAAGCAGATGTGTTGGCCGGAAACCGCAGCGATGTCTTGTTGCTAGATGTCACGCCGCTCAGTTTGGGTATCGAAACGGCGGGCGGACTGATGGATGTACTAATTCCAAGGAATTCAAAAATACCCGCACGCGTGGGAAGAGAGTATACCACATCTATCGATGGTCAGGTGAATATGAAAATCGCCGTATTCCAAGGCGAGCGTGAAATGGTGGCCGAAAACAGAAAATTGGGTGAGTTTATTCTGAAAGGAATTCCTGCTATGCCGGCGGGTTTCCCCAAAATCGAAGTCAGCTTTGCCATCGATGCCAATGGCATGTTACAGGTGAGGGCGAAAGAACTCCGCAGCAATGTTTCTCAAGAAATTGAAATCACTCCACAATATGGACTTACCGATGCCCAAGTAGAAAAAATGCTCCTTGATGGGTTTCAATTTGCCCAAAGTGATGTCCAACTTCGCTTGCAACAGGAAGCCGTTAACGAAGCCCAACAGCTCATTTACTTGGCCAAACGCTTTTTGGATAAAAATGGGGAAATGATGAGTGAAGAAGAAATCGAAGGAACCAAACAACGCATCCAAGAACTTGAGCGTCTATTGCAATCGCAGGCCTCCAAAGATGAGATTCTGGCAGCGGTAACTGGGTTGAATGATTACACCCGTCCGTTTGCCGAGCGATTGATGGACGTGGCTGTTGCATCGGCACTCAAAGGAAAAGGAATATAACATGAATGTGAAATCCATACTCGTATTGTTGGGGTTGATTCTCCTCACTGCAGTGGCACAAGCGCAAGCGGTATCTGACGTAGTTTACGAAGGACGTCAGCGTTATGGTTTGAAAATGGGCATGGGATTGAGTTCGATGTATGGTGGGAAATTGCTTAACCCAAGACCAAGTTTGGGTGTGATGGCGGGTTTTTATCTGCATTCTAAATTGGATAAAAAATCCCCTTGGGGCTTTCAGTCTGGGTTAGACCTTCGCATGCGCGGAAGCAACTTTGCCAACGGTAGGGCCGGTGATACAGCCATCAATCGCTCCTATACTAAAATAAGTATCATGAGTATGGATGTTCCCTTGCTTATCAATTACCGATTGTCAAAACAACGCGATGTGAAAGTGCAGCAATTGCAGCTTGGCGTTCAAGTGGGGTATAATTTCAACTCGATTTTATATGTGGGCCCGAGCAAAACACCTTTGCCTACCGCACTGAATACATACAACAGCATACAAACTTGGGACAAATTGCCCTTAAAAACGTTTGATTACCAGGCCTCTTTGGGATTCCAACAGCGCGGAGAATCTTTGGGTTATTCCATTGCCTTGAAGTTTGGCTTGCGAAATTTGAACAACAATTTCTTATTTATTGGGAATATTGATAC
>DDYM01000010.1:22676-29106 GCA_002347985.1 Bacteroidetes bacterium UBA2234 | reverse complement strand
CCCGGAACGCCACAATTTATTGGTACTTGGAGTTTGGAATACGCCTTGATATTCTGATTCTCTCGGGATTTCGTACCTTTGTATTTTCCAAATTCCTCAAATGTCTTCCGTAGCCTTCTATACCCTTGGGTGTAAACTCAATTTTGCTGAGAGCAGTGCGATCGGTCAACAGTTGAGCAAAGCAGGATTTGAGAAAAAGGAATTTCAGGACGGGGCAGATTTATATGTCATTAATACATGCAGCGTTACGGATCATGCCGACCGCAAATGCAAAAAGGTGGTTCGTGAAGCGCTCAAACAAAATCCCAATGCTTATATCGTTGTGATTGGCTGTTATGCCCAGCTAAAGCCCAATGAAATCGCCCAAATACCCGGCGTGGATATGGTTCTGGGAGCGGCAGAGAAATTTGAACTCGTTTCCCACCTGCACTCCCTTGTGAAAGAACCCAAAACATTGGTTCACAATGCCCCCATTAAAGATGTGAATACCTTCGTTCCGGGTTACAGCCTCGGCGATAGAACCCGCATTTTCTTAAAGGTTCAAGACGGGTGCGATTATTTTTGTAGCTTCTGTACCATCCCGCTGGCCCGCGGAAAGAGTAGGAGTGGAAATGTGACAGAAACCTTAGAGTTGGTGAAAGAAGCGGCCCAACAAGGAGCAAAAGAAATCGTGCTCACGGGTGTGAACTTGGGCGACTTTGGCATCGAACACAATCAGAATTTCTTTGATTTGGTGAAAGCCATCGATGAAGTAGAAGGAGTGGATCGCTACAGAATTAGTAGCATCGAACCCAATTTACTCACCGATGAAATTATAGAGTTTGTAGCCCAGAGCAAGCGTTTCGTTCCCCATTTTCATATTCCCCTTCAAAGCGGAAGCGATGAAATTTTGGTGAGGATGCGAAGAAAATATTTGTCGGATCTTTATCAATCCAGAATTCGGAAAATTAAGTCACTGATGCCTCATTGTGGGATAGGAGTGGACGTGATTGTGGGCTTTCCCGGCGAAACGGAAGAGAATTTCCTCGAAACCTATCGCTTTTTGAACGAATTGGATGTGTCGTATCTGCATGTGTTCCCCTACTCGGAACGCGCCAATACCACAGCCAAAAAAATGAAGGAAGTGGTGCCTTTGAAGGTAAGAATGGAGCGCGGTGAGATGCTGCGCGGACTCAGTGAGAAAAAGCGGATGGCCTTCTATCGTGAGCATTTGGGTACACGCAGGCCGGTTTTGTTTGAAGAAGAGGAACGCAGGGGTGTGATGTTTGGCTTTACCGACAATTACATTAAAGTTGCCACCGATTACGATCCGTTGTTGGTGAATACAGTGGCAGAGGTTACGCTTTCTTCGCTCGATTCCGAAGGATGGGTGAATGCCGCATTTGATTACGCCGAGGTTGCGCATTAACTTGCACCTGTGTTTCCAACCCTCTATCATTTTCTGTACGATTTAACGGGAATTTCCCTGCCATTTTTAAAAGTGGTGAACACCTTTGGCTTTTTTGTGGCCATGAGTATCGGCGCTGCCTTCTGGGCGATGTCGTCCGAGTTCGATCGAAGAACCACTTTGGGTCAGTTCGCCAAAGTAAAAGTAAAACAGGTTACCGGAGTAGGCGTGGCTCGCAATGAATATGCATTGAATGCGTTGATGGCATTTGTCTTTGGATACAAAATCCTCTATTTGATGGTGGAAACCGGAGATGGTTTTTCTCCCCAGGATCATGTTTTTTCTACCGAAGGAAGTTGGTTGCTTGGGCTTTTGTCGATGTCGTTTTCGCTCTGGCGGACTTGGTTGACCGACAAAAAACAACGCAGCGTAGCGCCTTCCGAAACAATCATTGAAATGGGGGCCTCGGCGAATATGCCAAACATTACTACAGTTGCTTTGCTGAGTGGTTTCTTGGGCGCTAAGGTTTTTCATTTGCTTGAAACCCCCAGTGAGATTCATTGGGATACGTTTTTAACTGATTTATTAACCAGCGGTGGATGGACGTTTTACGGGGGTCTGATTTGCGGTGCAGCGGGTGTGATTTGGTACGCATCAAAAAAAGGAATGCATTGGACGCATGTGTTTGATGCAGGCGGTCCGGCGATGATGTTGAGCTATGGACTGGGTCGTTTTGGATGCCATTTCTCTGGCGATGGCGATTGGGGGATTGCCAATTTGAAAGCCAATCCAGGTTTGCCTGATTGGGCTTGGGCTTATAAATATCCGCACAATGTTTTAGGAAAGGATTATGCTTCTGCAGGCATGGAAATGATACCGGGTTGTTCGGGGGAATATTGCTATCAGTTGGCGGTGCCGGTTTATCCCACACCTTTATATGAGGCCTTGATGGCACTGGGGATGTTCGCTATTTTGTGGTTTGTTTTGCGCAATCGCAGTTGGGCGCCATTTCAGTACTTTTCGATTTATATGATGATGGCAGGCGCGGAGAGAATGTTGATTGAGAGCATTCGTGAGCATGGAATTAGTTTGTATCATGTTTTGGGGATGGAATTTTCTCAGGCGCAAATGATTTCGTTGGTATTGATGATTTTGGGTGTTGTAGGTTATGTTTGGGGTGGAATGGTGAGAGATCGTAATTTGAAATCCACATAGGGGGTTTGGTTTTTATTGTAAAGCATTGAATAGGATGAACTTGATAGCTTTTAATTTCGACAAACGCATTGCCTTTAAATTCGATAAACGCATTGCCTTGGGGTTGGTTGCTTTTTTGTTGTTTTGGAGGCCTATGATCGCGCAAACGGATGCGGTGCCCATAGATACCATTGAAGTGACAGATTTTGATCGGATTGATCCTGTTTACATTTCGTCGAGTATGGACGCGGCCAAGCGTCGTGAGTATTTGATTCTCAAGCGCCGGGTGATCAAAACGATGCCTTATGCAAAGATGGCGGCCATGAAGATGAAGGCGATGGAAGATAAATTGCAGACGATCAAGGGCCGCAGGGAGCGCAGCAAATATGTCAAACAGTGCGAAGAGAGTATCAAGAAGATGTATATGGATCAACTGAAGAACCTTACTATCGGAGAAGGTCAGGTGTTGATGAAACTATTACATCGCGAAACAGGCAAAACGAGTTGGGAGATTATGAGAAATTATAGAGGTACAGGGGAGGCGATTTTTTGGCAGGCTTTCGGAAGTATTTACGGACATTCTTTGCTCACGGAATACGATCCAGTTTTGGATCATCAGATCGAGAATATTATCAAGCTGGAAAGGTTGGAGTGAAAATTAGCTAGATTTTCGTGCAAGCATCCAAATGACTAGCGGTGCGCCAATGATTGAAAGAATGGCATTTACGGGTAAGGTGCTATTTTCTACGGCATTGTTGGCAATGATGTCGGCTGCCAATGTCAGCAATCCCCCGGCCATGGCTGTGGTGAAGATGTTTTTTTGATGTGCTTCGGTAGTTTGGATTTTTCTTGAAATATGGGGTGCGATAAGGCCTACAAAGGAGATGGGTCCGCAAAACGCGGTCACGATTGCTGCCATGGTGGCGCTTCCAACGATGAGCCAGTTTCTGAGTGATTTGGCTGATTTTCCTGCACTTTCAACATGAATATCCCCGAGTAAATAGGTGTTGAATGCATGACGATGATAGGTTAGGATGAGTCCGCCGAGAAGGGTTGCGCCACCCAGAGGGATAAGTTCTGAGAGTAGGACGCGATCAAAGCTGCCCATGCCCCACATTACAAACTGTTTTACTTGTTGGGCTTGTGCTGTTTGGGTTATAATGTCCACTGCGGCGCCAAAGAAATAGCCGAGCACCAATCCTACGAGCAGCAGGGAGTGCATTTGGGAGAGTTTTTTATGCAGGGAGAGTTGGATGCCTAATACGAGGAAGGCGCCCCCGAGCGCAGCGAGGGGCTGTATGGCAATGTGGTTTAGGGTTTCATTAAGACCGAGGCTACTTCCTAGGTAGGTAGTGAGGGCGACACCGAAGGTGGCGCCCGGTGTGATTCCAATCAAAAACGGACCGGCCAATGGGTTGCGAAACAAAGTTTGCATCATCAAACCGCTCCAACCTAGCGCAATGCCGCCGATCAATGCACTCAACACGCGAGGCAATCTCAATTCCAAAAAAGTTTCACTTTGCCAAAACACAATTGCATTTCCCTGACTCGGCCATAGGTCGATTAGAATCAGTCCGATCAATCCCAGACCAACCCAAAATGAAAAAAACTGCTGTCTACCTAATCGCATCGCTGGTAAAAATACATGGATTGTGTATCGTTATGAATGATGTTGTATAGATCTCTCAAGACAATGTTTGGAAATATGCAACCCAAATCCCAATAGGAGTTGCTGCCGTTGGGGTTGAGTTTTTTATTGAAATTGAAAACGCGATTTCCTTGCAATGCTTTGATATTCATCACCCGGGGTTCCGTTTCAACAAGGCATTTTCGGGTGTTGCAGTTGTCTGTATTGATCCATACATCAGCCAGTTTCATTGCCTGCAAAGCCTTTTCCAATCCCACTATATTGCTCCCGCTGCCTTGGGGTTGAAGGGTGATGGGTATGCCTCCGGCGTCGAGGATGAACTGACTCATGTAGGATTGACCTTGGGGCACAAACCATTGGCCATTGTAAGGCATGTTCATCATGACAGTAGGTCTTGTCGTGGATTTTTGAGATTCGGAATTGGAGTTTTCTCCTTTTAGGAGGTTTGGGGTATTTGTCGTGGAAGGATCTGGTTTTAATGGTTGCGCAGATTCAACATCAATTGATGCAGAGGCCGCTTGTTTTGCAATCGAAAGATATTCTGTTGAGATCCGGTTGAATAATTCTGTACTTTCTTTCGATTTGCCCAAAAGCCACCCCATCGCTACAATCCATTCCGCGCGGCCCAAGGGGTGAGGTTCCAAATGATTGTTGGCCCATACAACCGGAAAGTGGTTTTTTGCGATGCGTTCTATGGTGTTTTTTTCTTGGATATTAAAGATATATCCGATCAGTAAATTTGGCTTAAGATTGGCCAATTTTTCGGGAATGATAGGCCCGTTCGGTGCCAATTCCTGCATAGAATCCAAAAGAGAAGATTGGTAAATTCTTGGATGTGCGATGTATTGCCGCGATTCTACGCCAGCAATTGATTTTGCTAGTCCAAGCTCAGCCAACATTCCAGTATGTATGGCCGATAAACTCACAATTTTGGAGCGATTTTCAATTTTTTGATAGCCATCGATCTTTGGGGATTGGCCCCAGAAAAATTTCCCGATGTTCAACATCGAATTGGGTGCGTCGTACACCTCCAAAAAACTGTCTTTTTTTGTGAATCCGATGCGGAATAGTTTTGCATGACTATTCGTTATCCACACAACATCGTTGGGTCCCGATTTTTCGGGTGCATTTCCACATCCATCTACAATGCAAATTGCGATCAAAATGGTTGTGAATACTAGGCTGGCTCTTAGGGATGTCATGCAGTGTTCGAAAATAGTACAAATAATCGCACAGCCCCACAAAGTTTGGTTTGGAACAACGGAAAAAAAGTGCAATTTTGTCTTGCTATGTTGCATCCACTGTTTCGCTTTCGGTATTATATCCTGTTTGGCTTTTTTGCCATCTGGATGTCGTTTTTCGATATGAACAATTTGTTCTTCCGTTATCGCATCGCCAAAGAAATTGGTGTTTTAGAAGACAATATCGAAGAGCACAAGCAAGCCATCGCGCAGTTGGATCAGCAGAAAAAATATTTGTTTGGCAACGACCGCAATTTGCAGCGCTTTGCCCGTGAGAAGTATTTGATGAAAAAAGACAATGAAGACGTGTTTGTGATTGTGGAGGAGGAGAAAGTGGAGGACAATGACAAATAGTGTTTATAAAACAATGTACAATGTGTATTTCTGTTGCCCAAGATGAAATATGTTTGTATCCAAGGAAAACTATAACAAATCCGAATAAATTATGAATTTCATAGCGCCATCTAGCGAACTCTTACAGCATCTGTTAACCGTTAACGGAGCCATCATGTCGAAGCCGATTATTCCAATTTTGGAAAATTTCTTGTTCGACATAAGCGACAATCAGTTAAAGATTTACAGTACTGACTTGGAAACCAGTATGACCACCAGCATGGCCGTTGAGTCCAAGGAGAATATGAAGGTTGCTGTGCCCAGCAAGATGGTAATTGATATTTTGCGTTCATTGCCCGATCAGGGAGTGACGTTTAATATCGATGCGAATACCTACGGAATCGAAGTCGTGAACAACAACGGTCGTTATAAAATGGCGGGTCAAGACGGTGTGGATTTTCCAGCGATGCCCGAAACCAACGCCGATGGCAGTTTTACCATTGCGTCAAACGTTTTGTTGCGTGCGATCAGCAAGACATTGTTTGCTGCAGGTTCAGATGAATTGCGCATGAATTTGACCGGTTTGTTCCTTGAATTAAAAGGCGATTCAGTAAATTTTGTTGCCAC
>DDYM01000010.1:13029-22596 GCA_002347985.1 Bacteroidetes bacterium UBA2234 | reverse complement strand
AACGACGAGACACCGGTGATTATTGATTACAATCGTTCAAATGTCTACTTCACTTTCGGCGAAACTCGCTTGATTTGTCGTTTGTTGGAAGATAAATACCCCGATTATGCTGCGGTAATTCCTCAGGAGAATCCCAATGTCATCACCATTTCTCGTATGGCTTTGTTGAGCTCTATCAATCGTATCAGCATTTTTGCGAGCAAAACCACTTACCAAGTTCGTTTCAAAGTGACGGGTAACGAGTTGACAATCAGCGCGGAAGATATCGAAATGGCCAATGAGGCGGTTGAGAGAATTCCTTGTGAGTTTGAAGGCAACGACATGGAAATTGGGTTCAACGCGAAATTCTTGAAAGAGATGTTGAGCACTTTGGATGGCGATCAAGTACAATTGTGTTTGTCGGCCCCGAACCGTGCTGGTTTGGTTATTCCAAATGAAAACGAGCGCGATGAAGACATTACTATGCTCATCATGCCGATGATGTTGAATAATTACTAAGCAAATACTGCGCTTCCCACTCTAATTAAAGTGGAACCCTTTTCGATAGCGATATCGTAATCGGAACTCATTCCAATCGATAGTTCACAGAACTGGGGTTGGTCTTGGTAATACATCGATTTTACTTCGTTAAACGCTTGCGCTACCTGGCTGAATTCAGCATTTATCTGGTCTAGGTCTTGCGTAAAGCTTGCCATTGCCATAAGGCCGTTTATTGTAACATTGCTTAAATCTAATGCTTTGAGTTGTTGGAAAAACGGATGGATTTCATCGAGAGAAAGTCCAAATTTGGTTTCTTCTTGGGCTACATGCAATTGAATAAGGCAGGCGATGTTGCGATGGTTTTTTTGCGCTTCCTTGTTGATTTCTTGCAACAATTTTACACTGTCTACCGAATGAATCATCGCAATAAATGGCGCAATAAATTTGACTTTATTGGTCTGTAAATGTCCGATCAGGTGCCATTGAATGTCGTTTGGCAACGCTGCAACCCGCTCTAGCAAAGGCTGAACACGATTTTCGGCGAATTCGCGTTGACCGGCATCGTAAGCGAACTGAATCTCTTCAATTTCGCGGTACTTGCTCACCACGATGAGTTTGCAATGGGCGGGGATTTTGGCCTTGATATTTGCAATGTTTTGGGCGATTTGGCTTTTGCGATTCATAGGGTGTTTGCGATGCAAAATTACCGCAGGGATTGTTGTAATTTTGTATTCTTTCCGCATGAAACCCAGAATTCTCACGTTTTTCATTTCCATTTTGTTATTGCTGGTCGTGTCTTGCGGTCCGGAGCAGCCAAAATTGGAACAAAAGAAGATGGTTTCTGTCCTTTGCGATGTGATGGTGATGGAGGCAGGGCATCAAGTAAAATATAACTATGGCATTTTGCCCGATTCGATATGGGTTCGTGATTACAGTTTTATTTGTAAAAAACACGATGTGAAATATGAGGATTTCAAGGCGGAAATGTTGCGATTGAAAACCCATCCGGCGGAATTTGATGTGGTGATGGAGCAAGTGATAACCCAACTTCAGTTGGCGGAAATGAATGCGAGAAAGGGAGGAAAGTGAAGTATCCTGATGATTTTGAATCGGTTGTAGGATTTGATCAGATACGCGCTGCCGTTGTGGGTAGGTTTCGGTATCCATCTACCCATGAATTGGAAAAGTTATGGGGCATGCAGACGGAAGTGGAGTTGGTGATTCAGCAGTTGGATTTGTTAGATCAGATCTCACAATTGAACGTGACTACTCCCAGTGCCTTGAATTTGTTGGGTGGCGATATTTCTGGCGATTTAAAACACCTTGGGATTGAGAATTTCTATTTGGAGGAGCCTTCATTGAGTGCAGTGCTTCAGACAATTCAAACCTACCAAAAACTGTCGAGTGCTTTGCAGGCAAAATCATCGGAGCTGCCCTTGTTGTTTGCTTTATTTCCGGTAGAAGATATGTCAAAATCCATCGTGGCTGCCATTGGGAAAGTGCTGGATGAATTTGGTGAAATATCTACCAGAGCCACACCCCAATACGCAAAAATATCGCAGGAAATCAATCGATTGGAAGGGGAGGCCCGCAATGTGATGCGGGGGATTTTTAGGGATTGGAAGTCGCAGGGATTTACGGCAGAAACCGACGTCACCGTCCGCGAAGAACGATTGGTGATTCCAGTGCTTGCGGAGTTTAAGAGACGTGTACAAGGCTTTGTGAAAGATATATCGGCCACAGGCAAAATCTTGTATGTGGAGCCAACGCAGATGTTGGAAATGAACAACCGCTTAAAAGAGTTGTTTGCCGAAAAAAGGAGAGAACGGGAGCGGATTTTACGTCAGATTACAGCGGAACTATCGCCCCATCAATCCGTTCTTGGAGAAATAATGAATCGTTTGATTCAAATGGATTTCGCTTTGGCAAAATGGGATTGGTGCAATGCAGAAAAGGCGGAGCGTCCCAAAGTGAGTTCTGAGCCTCAAGTGGTTTTGCGAAGGGCGTATCATCCTGTTTTGCGCAGACAGTTAAAGCAATTAAAAAAGGAAGCAATCCCATTGTCGTTGGTGCTCAGCGACCAGCGTATTATGGTGGTTAGTGGTCCAAATGCAGGAGGTAAATCGGTGGTGTTAAAGACCGTTTTGCTGATGCAATACATGGTGCAGTGCGGTTTGTTTGTTACGGCCGATCCAGAAAGTCGTTTTGGCGTTTTTGAATATTTGGGTATCGATTGTGGTGACGGACAAGATATCGAGCAGGGTTTGAGTACTTTTAGTGCCCACTTGCATCATCTAAAAAACTTACTATCTCATTCCTCTGACCGCGCTTTGATTGGCATGGATGAGATTGGAGCGGGTACGGATCCTCGTTTTGGTGCACCGATCGCGCAGGCTGTTTTAGAAGAGATGTTGGATGCCGGGGCATTTGTGATTGCAACAACCCACTTTTCGCAGTTGAGAGAGTGGGGGATGGGGATTCCAGAGGTGGTTCAAGCGAGTATGGCCTACGATGCCGATGCGTTGAAGCCCTTGTATCATTTGGTTGTGGGCAAGCCGGGCTCTTCGTTTGCGTTGGAGTTGATGCGTAAGACTGGCTTTGAATTAAGTTGGATCGATCGAATCAAAACATTGGCCGGTAAGCAAATGGGGAAAACGGAGGATTTGATGCTATCGCTAGAAAAGCAGAATCAGCAGTTGCTGCAGCAGGTGGGTGCTTACAATGAAAAATTGAGGCATTTGGAGGAGCTAACAACATCGTATCAGCAGTTGAAGGATAAGTTGCAGGCGAAACGACAGGAGTATTTATTGTCTGCCCGAGATGAAGCAAAAAAACTTTTGGCTGAAACGAATCAGCAAATTGAAAATACGATACGAGCCATCCGGGAACATGGAGCGGAAAAGGAAGCCACTTTGAAGGCAAGAAAAGCCCTCAATGAATTTAAAGGGGGGATGGAATCTGGTCAGAATTTGGGGACATTGGTAAAAGGGAAAGGAGCGGGAATGCGCGGTGGATTGGATGTGAAGTCGAAAATACAATCGACAACCACACAGCCAGGGAAAGGTCCTTTGGTGGATGTAAATGAAGTACCTGCTGCCGGGAATTCAAAATCATTGTTGGCATCAAACAGCGATGTGCCGGTTACCAATGCAAAACAATTGGTTCCGGGGGCTTTGGTGAAAAGTACGGCTACGGAAGCGCAAGGAGAGGTATTGGAAGTCAAGAAGGACAAAGCTTGGGTGGCATTTGGCGTGATCAAAATGTGGGTGCCGATTGGTGAGTTGTTGCTCACGAAAAAACCAATGGGCGGCAAGTCGGAAAAGACAGGCAAAACAGGCGGTTATCAGTGGGTGGAGCGACAATCGATGTACAATACGAGAATTGATGTGAGAGGAAAGCGGATGGAGGAGGCAACCCAAGAAGTTTTAATGTGGTTGGAAGAGGGGTATTCTTTGGGACATCAGCAGTTGAAAATTGTGCACGGCAGAGGTGATGGGATTTTGCGGAAGGGGTTGAAAACACTGTTGAAGACGGTGAATTTTGTGCGGAGTTACCACCATGAAACTGAAGCAGAGGGGGGAGATGGTGCTTTGATTGTGCAATTATTGTAAAACATTTTTTCTCTTTTGTATTTTCTGCCTAGGGTTGAGTGACTTTGGTGGATAGCGAGTATTTTTGTAAAACTATGGCCATAATTCTCGATGGTAGCATTGCTGCCGCCTCTATTAGAACAGAAATCGCCGAAGCGGTGAAATCAAGCGTTGCAAAAGGCAATCGTCCTCCCGGACTTGTAGCGATTTTGGTGGGTGAAGACGGAGCGAGTCAGACCTATGTGGGTGCAAAGAAAACCGCATGTGATGAGGTCGGTTTTGCAGGTGATGTACGTCGTTTCGCTGCCGATATCACTGAAGCGGAATTGATGGCCGAAATCGAAAAGATCAATGTAGACGAAACCATAGATGGGTTAATCGTTCAATTGCCATTGCCAAAACATATTTCTGAGGAAAAAGTAACCCAAGCGATTTTACCAGGCAAAGATGTGGACGGGTTTCATGATATCAATATGGGGAAATTGGCCAAAGGCGATGAGACGGGTGTGAAGCCAGCAACTCCTTATGGAATTACCTTGTTAATGAAGCATTATGGAATTGATGCATCGGGTAAGCACGTGGTTGTGGTTGGAAGAAGCAATATTGTTGGACGTCCGATGAGTATGCTGCTGTCCGCCGCCGCTCCTTATGGAAATGCTACGGTAACACTTTGTCACAGTCGTACCAAGGATTTGGCATCGTTCACACGCATGGCAGATATTTTGGTTGTGGCTTTGGGTAAGCCAGGTTTTGTAACTGCCGATATGGTGAAAGAGGGTGCCGTGATAATTGATGTGGGAACCACGCGTGTTGATGATGCAAGTCGTAAAAGTGGTTGGAGATTGCGCGGTGATGTGGATTACGACGCTGTTTTAGATAAGGTAAGCGCGATCACTCCGGTGCCGAAGGGTGTTGGACCAATGACGATTACTGGTCTGATGATGAATACATTAGAGGTGTACAAAGCGAAATTTGCATGATGCAATTTCCTGTGATGGAGCATTTTTACACCATCCAGGGTGAAGGTGTTCATGCGGGGAAGCCAGCGTATTTCGTTCGATTGGCAGGATGTGACGTGGGTTGTGTTTGGTGCGATGTAAAAGAGAGTTGGCCTACCGAAGGTTTTCCGATGCACTCTTCAACCGAAATTTGTGATTGGGTAAAATCCACGGCAGCTCAATTCGTTGTGATTACCGGAGGTGAACCGGCAATGTATGATTGTAATCCATTGGTTGATGCATTGCATGAGGCGGGTTATCGGGTACACGTTGAAACATCGGCGGCCTATGCCTTGCAAGGGAACTACGATTGGGTTTGTATTTCACCGAAGAAATTCAAGCAGCCCCAGCCCAGTGAAATGAACAGGGCCAATGAGTTGAAGGTGATTGTCTTTAACGACTCCGACTTTGAATGGGCCGAAAAGTGGGCAGAGACATGCTCAGTAGATTGTGCCTTGTTGCTTCAGCCTGAGTGGGATAAGCGGGAGAAAATGATGCCTAAAATCATCGATTATGTGAAGGAAAATCCCCGTTGGAGGATTTGTATCCAAACACATAAGGTGATAAATGTGCCATAAATTCAATTGAAAGGACACTCCAATTGTGGGTGAGTAACTTGCGTTTGTTGTAATTGGAACAGCGAAGGCTGTCTGTGTAATTTTGTAAATATGCGATTTTTGAGGAATGTTATGGGTTTGTTGCTGCTGCTATTTGCATTGGCCGCATTTCGTAATGTTCCCGAACCTCCCAAAAAACCTCGAATTAACCCCTACGATTTATCGGGATACGTCCAGTTTAGCGATACCACTGAGTTTCAGATAGATAGTTTTTTTCGCAGAATGTATCGCTATGGGATTTTTAATGGAACTTATTTGTTTCATAAGAATGATAGTCTGTGTTTTGGGGCGATGGGGTATGCCACTTTTTCGCAGTTGGATTCTTTAAAACCGGCAGATTTGTTTCAGTTGGCCAGTGTTTCAAAGACCTTCACCGGAACAGCAATGATGATGTTGGTTCAAGATGGGTATTTGAAGTTATCGGATAGTGTTCATTGGTACATCCCAGAATTGACGCGCAGGAATTTGAGTTTGCAAAATCTCATGAGCCATAGCAGTGGATTGCCTGATTATTTTTATTTCAATATGAAAGCTTGGGAAGATCCCAAGGCCCATTTAACCAATGAGGATGTGGTGCAACTGTTAAATGCGCAACCAATAAATCATTTTGCAAAACCGGGAAGATATGATTACTGTAACAGCAATTATGCTTTGCTAGCGCTGATTGTGGAACGACAAACTGGCGTTGATTTTAGGGAGTTTGTAAAGGATCGAATCATGAATCCAAGTGGGATGAAGTATTCCCATTTATGCAATTTTGACAGTTTGGGTTTGGTGAATTACACGGTGCAGGGGTACGACAAAAAGCATGTCTTCGCTGATAATATTTATAACGGTGCGATGGGCGACAAAGGTGTCTATTCCAATGTTTTTGAAATGTTGGCGCTGGACCAAATGCTGAGAACGGATTATTTGCTGCATTCGGATATAAAAAATCAAATGGTAACACCTCAAACGGTGGTGAGTGCCGATGCGTTTTATGCCAATGGTTGGAGGGTGAAATGGATCAACGGTCAGAAATGGAGTTTTCACAACGGTTGGTGGAAAGGTTTTAGAACGTATTATTGGCGATGTTTGGATGAGGATAAGTGTTTTGTAGTTCTCACGAATAACGTGCAAGGTCCGTTTTTAAGAACTATCGACATGGTGGGACTGCTGAAGTAACTGATTCTAGGTAATAGAATTCAGTCCGAAAATTCCTATTTTTACGAAATTAATGAAGGGTCTGGTTATGAATTTAAAGAGTTCAGGGCATTTGTTGCGATATCTTTTTGTCGCTCTGGCGATGAGTTTTTTCTCGGCGAATCAACTGTTTTCACAAACCCCTTCGTTGGGCAACAGTACTGCCAATTTAAAGGTGCCAATGGAGATGCCATTGGTGGACACAACGGTCAAATGGGTGCAATTGATGCTGTCGCCCCGGCCCAATTATTATGAAGTAAAGCGCGCTTTTGAGAAACACTTTGGGGGAGTTGTTCCTTACAAAGGTCAGGGTTATAAAGTATTCAAGCGATGGGAATATCGGGTGATAAATCACTTAGATAGTGAGGGTTATGTGGATTGGAATTTTGGAGTAATAGATGAATTGGCAGGAAACGTAGTGAGTGGAGGGACGTCCTCGGGTTCTGGGTCTGGTTCCTCGGGTTCTAGTACAGGGTCTGGGAGTTCTGGGGGAAGTGGTTCTAGATCAAGTGGAAGCAGTTCGGGAAGTGGCGGGCCCACCGGGGGCAAGTCTGTGAATGGTCTGAATGGTGGAAAGCCGGTGGCGCCCGCCACTTGGTGCCCCACCGCCGGTAGGTGGTCGGCGGTGGGGCCCATAAAACATCCCTACAATCAAACATCACAGCCCACGGGAACCGGTCGAATCAATGGAATTGCCTTTCATCCTACCGATACCAATACAATTTTCGCAATGGCCCCTCAAGGTGGTGTATGGAAAACCACTGATTATGGTGCCAATTGGAGTCTCTTGTGGGGCGCGGGGAATGGCGCTAAATCAACAGCAACAACTCCTTCAAATCCCTTTTTGACAATCGGGGCTAGTTCCATGGTTGTGTCATATGTAAATCCAGATACGATGTACATTGGTACTGGCGACCGGGATGCTGGGGATGCCCCAGGATATGGAGTGTTGATGTCGTCCGATGGAGGGAAAACTTTTGTTTCTCGCAATACAGGTTTTGGGAATTATCCCGTAAATCGATTGGTGATGCACCCAAAAAATTCGGCAGTGCTGCTTGCTGCAAATAATTTGGGAATTTCAAAGTCTATCAATTCAGGTAAAGATTGGACCCCCTCGATTCTCCCCGGTGCAACAACGGCCAATTTTACGGATTTGGTTTATCATCCTTACAATCCAAGCATTGTTTACGCCAGCGGGAATGGTGCTTTTTATCGAAGTACTGATGGAGGTGATAAGTTCGTGCAAATTGCCAATGGGTTGCCAATCACGGGGATGCAAAGAGGACAAATTGCAGTTTCAAAAGCAGATCGCAATCGGGTTTACTTCCTTGTGGCCGCGGGGTCTCGTTTTCAAGGACTTTATCTCTCTATTGATAGTGGACTCAATTTCGTAAAACAAAATACTACGCCTTCCAATATTTTGGGATATAGCGAATTGGGGACCGATGGCTCGGGTCAAGCATGGTATGATTTAGATATTTCTGCAGATCCGTTCAACGCCAAAACAGTATATGTGCATGGAATCAATATATGGAAATCAACAGACGCGGGTGTCACTTTTAAAATTTGCGGGCATTGGGTAGGGGCAGGGGGTGCCGATGATATTCACGCAGATCAGCACATCGGTGAATTCAATAACACAGGAAGGACCTTATTCGCGGGCAATGACGGCGGGGTTTATTATTCGAAAAATGGCGGTCAGAATTGGGTGAATATTACCAATGGTATTCAGAATTCTCAGATATACCGATTGGCTGTGGCTCAGTCAACAGACGATTTGGGTGCGCATGGGTATCAAGACAATGGATCGATGCAGCACGATAACGGAGAGGTATTTACTTATTATGGTGGTGATGGGATGGATTGTGCTGTGGATCCAAAGGATGAACGATATGTGTATGGGTCCTATGTTTTTGGAGATATCTATCGTGCAATTGAGCGAAATCAGATAACTACAATTGCGGCAAACGGTGTCAATGGAATTACAGAAGGCGGTGGATGGTTAACCCCATTTGTTTTACAAGAAGGAAATCCCAATCGCATGTTCGCGGGTTACAATAATCTTTGGCGATGCGATAGTGTGAAGTCTCAGAGTAAGATTGTGTGGACTAAGTTAACCACAGGGTGGACAGGGAATGTGAGGGAGATAAAAAGTAGTATTTCGAACAAACGACATTTGTACGTCATTCGAGGAGATGGCAGAGTTTTTATGTGCAGAAATGCAGAGGCTTCAAATCCTACATTTGTTGATATTACACCCACCAATTTTACCTTGCGAACCTTGGAAGTTGATCCAAAAGACACAAATAAAATTTATGGTGCTAGTACTACAGCAATTTATCAAAGTACCAATAATGGCAGTAGTTGGTCAACCACGCCCTTAACCACAATCAACGTGAAGGCGGGTATCAATTATGGCGTTATTAATACTTTGAAAGCCGATTCAAGTTCATCGCCCACGGGTTTGTACATCGGAACCGATAGAGCCATGTATTATTATAATCCGATTTCGGCGCTCACCGATGAGTTTTCAAATGAGCTGCCCTTGTGGATGGATATTACGGACATTGATATTTATCATTCGCCCAAAGGAAGAGACTATAGTTTTATTTACATCAGCACCTATGGAAGAGGGGTTTGGAAAAGCCCTTTGTTCGACGATGGTTCGGGTCTCTATAAGTCCAAAATGTTCTCCTATGA
>DDYM01000010.1:9999-12977 GCA_002347985.1 Bacteroidetes bacterium UBA2234 | reverse complement strand
GCCAATCCAGAACTTAAATTTAACAACACCGGAGTTTACAGCGTGTCACTCACTGCTAGGAGCTGTTTGACATCAAATACAGAGACCAAGAAAATATGGCTTCGTGTTTTTCCAAGTCCTGCATCGCCGAGTTGCTTGAGTAAAACCAATTATCAGACATCCAATTATGGAATTGGGATATTTAAAGTGATGATGTCCGACAACCAGTTTGAGTCGGGGACGTATTTCGACGATGGTGAGTATTTGGATAAATCAAAGGACAAAGTGTTTCGAGTGAAGCCCGGAGTGAATTATTCAGTGAAGGTCAAAGTGGGTTTATATAATACAGAAAATGTTCGCGTTTTTATTGATTATAACAACGACGGAAAGTTTCAATCGTATTTGGGAGAGGTGTCCGCTCAAGTGTCTGCCACGCCCACATCCTTTGCCGATGTAAAAATCAAAACTCCCACCAATTTGAAAAAGAACCAAGGTTTGAGAATGCGTGTAATCAGCGATTACAATAGCATCGATACAACGGGTTGTGGTACATGTGGATACGGACAAGCCGAAGATTTTAGTTTGGTGTATGAAAAAACTACAGCCAATTTCAAAGTAGACAAAACGGCTTTTTGCGCAGGTGATACTGCCAGATTTACGGATTTGTCCGATGGCCTAGTTGGTCAGTATGATTGGGATTTTGGCGCCGGTGCAATTCCCGCAAAAGCTTCGGGCAAAGGACCTTGGACAGTTAGGTATTCCACCCCAGGTTTCAAAACGATAAAACTTCGATTAAACAACGGGGAGGATAGCATCGTTAAGTCTTCGATGGTAGAGGTGATTGCCTTGCCCAATGGTATTTCGCGAATCAAGGAGGGTAGCAATCCAACGTGTGAAGGGAATCGATTGGTGTTGGCGGCTTCAGACAATCAATCGCTTTCGTTGAAATACAATTGGTACAAAATAGAATCGCCTTGGAATTTGGTTTCATCCGATAGCTTATTTACGATTTCTCATGTGACATCCAACGATTCTGGTAAATATGTTGCCATTTTAGAAAATCGCGGTTGTTTTGATACAACCTCGGAATTTGCATTGAAAGTGTGGTCCAAGCCCTTGGCAAAGATTGGATACGACCCCAATTATTATCCTTGTTTGCGAGGCAATAAGTTTACGTTTACGGATTTGTCAACGGTAGCAAATAGTACGATTTTCTCTCGGAGATGGAGTTCATCAAGCCCAGTCAAATCGGGCACATCGACAACCTTTACTCAATCATTTACATCGCCCGGTAATCAATCGATACAACTGATCGTGTCGTCCGCGGAAGGATGTTTGGATACCGAAACGGTAATGGTAAAGGTGAAAGGACATCCCGTGTCCCAATTTGCTTTTGCCAAGGCAGCCCAGTGCGATAAAAACAATCGATTTGATGTGGTCAACGCGAGTGTAAATCCTGCTAGCAGTGGTGGTGGTTCGCTATGGTATGTCTACGATTGGAAGGATGGCAATGCAGGGGCTGATGTGGCTTCGGCAAGTCATAACTATGCTGGGGGCGGTAAATTCAATGTCCAACTGATAGTGAAAAATGCCCTGGGTTGTTCGGATACATCCTATCAACTTGCCACAGTGGTGAGCACTCCTAAAGCTGACTTCAACTTGGCTTTCAATGAGATTTGTGCCGGGGAATATCTGAAAATTACAGATTTGCAAAATGCGTATTCAGATCCATCGGCAACCGCAAAGTACGATTGGAGTTGGGGTGATGGCAGGTCACATCAAGGGAAATTTAGCCCCAAATCAGGGTCGGTTCGAGATACCAGTATTAATTATCCGGTCTTCGGTAATTTTATTGTGAAGCTAAAAACCGTTACGTCGATTTTGGGTTGCGGCGACTCCATGCAGAAGTCGTTTACGGTATACTCTATTCCCAATGCCAAAGTGACAGTAAACCAATTTGCATTTTGTGCAAATATGCAAACTGCAATTTTTGGTAATCAATCCACCAATGCGGATGGCAAGAAAATTCTGTATAATTGGTCGTTCGGTGATGGAGATGTTTCAAGTGCATTGTCGCCTTCGCATACATTTAAATCAGCCGGTAAATATGTTGTCAAATATCGAACAGTAAATCCATTCTCTTCAGGTGGAGGCTGTGCTGATTCAATTTCATTGCCAACCATAACCGTGGTTCCAGAAGTAGACGCATCGTTTACATTTGCTAAAAATCCATTGGAAAAAAATCGTGAATCCTATTTGTTTGATGCCCTCGACAATAAATTGATTCCTATGGATCGCACTTTTAAGTGGGATTTTGGCTTTGGAGACACTTCGGCCAAGGGTGATCGGGTTTCCCATGTTTTCAACAGCAACGGTCAATATCGGGTGGTGTTAACTGCGATAAACGGTCTGGGTTGCAGGGATACAAGCTCTCAGTGGATTGTGATTGAAAGTCCTAAGTTGAAGAATCAGGACAACCCATTCAGTTTTTATGTTTTCCCAAATCCCACGGCAAAATCGGTGAATTATAAATTTGAAGCGACAGCGGGTTCAAAAATCAAGATACAACTGCATACCATTCTGGGGCAAGGCGTATTGTATGAGCGAAATTGGGATATCCAAGAGGCGGGGACATACTTTGAGACGATAGATCTAAAGCGTTTGGGTCTTTCCGCTGGGGTTTATCCTTTATCTATAGAATCTGGTGATCAGCGATTGTCGGTTAAAATAATTTTGATCGAGTAGTTTTGAAATTGCGCGATGTAGCTGCCGGCCGATAGATTTAGCGGAATTTGGATGCTATCCCCGATGATGGTATTGGCTGTAGAAATGGATGTGGTAAAACACAACTGGCCGGTGGGGTTGTAGACAGTTAGTTGGTTTTGTTTTGGATCATCAGCAGATATTCTATTCGACAATACGTGAATTGAATTGTTGCTGCTGTTGAAATAAATCGGACGGTTGATTTTGTGCCATTGGTTTTCGGTGCTCATTATGGG
>DDYM01000010.1:1461-9878 GCA_002347985.1 Bacteroidetes bacterium UBA2234 | reverse complement strand
CGTATGTTGCTCATCATCGCCAAATCCTGAAGATCGAAAGGCGTCCCATAGGGATGTCGGTATTTCCCCGCTAGATTATGAATTTTCGTAGGTTGGGTGAATCCGAACGCACCGGTTTGCACTTGGGTTTGTGTGAGACTTTCATTGGGGAATCGGGCCCAAGACTGACTATCGGTGCTTACTTCTACAAATGCCAATTCGAGGAAGCTGTCGAGAAATGTGTTTTCAAAAACGGCAAAATCAAATCCGTTGCCATCTGAGATGGGTGGGTCAAATGTGAGTGTTGCGATGCCGCCATCGCCGAGGGATACTACGCCGTTGGTGGATGCCTGACCGATGGCCGATTGTGCGGTGCCAACGGAGGCGTAGCCAGAGTCGGCCAGGTTGATTTGTTTGAGTCCGCGCTGAATATGGCAGTGGGTGGCCCAATTGACAAAGCAGGAACTGTCGGCCCGAAGGGCCGTAGACCCCGGCTGCCCTGCAGCCGGGGCGAACTGGGCCATGGCATGCTGGGATAAAAATCCCGTCCATAATGTGACGATTAGAATCCGGATTTGATTTTTCGGAATTCTATTGAATGTCGACATGTGTGGTCTTTTCGTTTTTGAGAATTCTTGTTTGTATATAAAATCTATCGACGTTCAGTGCTGTATTTTCAGCCACCAATCTGGGATTCGATTTTCAAAATAATTTCATCGCAGGCCGTATGATTCTTTGCCAAAAGAGCTCTGGCTTCTGAGACGATATTCTCAGCCCAGGTTTTGTCTGTCAATCCTTGTGCATTGATCAAAACGTTTAGCCAAGCACCACGAACAGCGGTTTTGATACAAAGTGCGCCTACGCCAACGTCCGACAAAGAATTGGGGTTGCCCTGTTCGGCCATTTGTTTCAACAAAGGGATGCATTCAAAGGCGGTTTGCATGGTGCGGAAAGGCACTTGTGTTGCGTATTTTGAAGCGTCTTGGATGGCTTGTTTTCTCGATGCCACTTGCTCAGGGGTGTCTTTGGGGAGTCCAAAAGCGTCCATGATGGCATCAAAGGCGCGGGTGTCTTCGTCTACCAGGGCGATAAGTTTGTCTTTGAGGGCTTGGCCTTGTTCGGCCCAGGGTGAGAATTCGTGAACGCGATCTTCCCAGCCCCTTTTGGCGGCGCTCAAGTTGGCCACCATGGTGCCCAACGCAGCGCCGAGTGCCCCCGCCAAAGCGGAAATGCTGCCCCCTCCGGGGGCCGCACTGTCACTCGCCGTTTCGTCTGCAAAGCCGCGAACCGTCATGTTGACCAATCGAGATTGCTTCTCATCGCGTAACATGTATTCAATGATTTTCTTCTTCGGATCAAAAGCCCCCAATTCATTCAAGCCCATGCTGCGAATGGCACAATCGATGAGGTCGGCCTCGCTCACCCCCGTGCTCAAACCTTGCTTTTCCAAGAAATATCTACCTGCATCCAACATCGGCTGAAGAGGAATCAAGCCCACCAATTCAGAGCCCGTTACCCGCACCCCGCGCTCGTCGGCTGATTTTCGGGTTTCTTCAAACGCCACATGCAAAGGACTGATTTTGTAATTGGTTAAATTCATGGAAATCTGAGCCATGTTGTACTCTTCGATATACCATCCTATCGCCTTCACACTCTTCAATTTTCCAGGAATGCGGATGGGTTCCCCATTTTCGTCGTTCATGATCTTCCCAGAATAAGGGTTGCCTTCGCGCTTGACACGACCTGCTTCGCGAACATCAAAAGCGATGCGATTGGCGATGCGGGTACTCTTGGTATTGAGGTTTACGTTATAAGCAATCAGGAAATCACGAGCACCAATGACTGTGGCGCCGGCCGTGAGGTTCATTTCAGCAGGGCCGTAATCCGGCGCCCATTCTGGCAATTTGATTTTTTCGAAAAAACCTTCGTATTCACCCGCGCGAATCACACTGAGATTGTTTCGGTTGGTGTTTGCCTGCGCGTATTCGTATAAGTATGTTGGGATGTGCAACTCTTCTGCAACGCGTTGCGCCAATTTTTGAGCATACAATGCGGTTTCTTCCATGCTGATGCCGGAAATGGGAATGAGCGGACATACATCGGTGGCGCCCATGCGGGGGTGTTCTCCGCTGTGGTTGCGCATATCGATCAGTTCTGCAGCTTTCTGTATTCCGCGGAAAGCGGCTTCTATAACGTCCTCCGGCGATCCAACCAAGGTTACCACGGTGCGATTTGTGGCTTTGCCCGGGTCTACATCTAACAAGCGAATTCCATCCACCGATTCGATGGCGTCAGTAATTGCTTTGATGGTCTGAAGGTTACGACCTTCGCTAAAATTGGGAACACATTCGATAATCGGTTGCATGGTGCAAATTTATTGTTTAACGCCCGAAGTTTAACGCTTATTTCGTTGCGATTTCCCCCAAAGGATTTCGATTGTTTGTAAAGAATAAGTCATGAAAACTATCCGATTTTGGTGGGATTTCGTTATTTTTGCGGTTCTTTATGACTCTCATCAAATCGATCTCTGGAATTCGTGGTACGTTGGGCGGTGTAAGCGGTGAAAACCTTACGCCCATTGATGTTGTCAAATACACTTCTGCCTATGGAAGCATGCTTTTGCAGCGCAAAAAGGGCAAAAAAGTGGTAGTGGGTCGCGACGCACGCATCAGTGGTCCGATGGTCCATGAATTGGTTGTAAATACGCTTATGGCTTTGGGGATGGACGTGCTGGATGCGGGTCTTTGCACCACGCCAACAGTGGAAATGGCTGTGATGGAAGAAAAGGCCGCCGGTGGAATCATCCTTACCGCAAGTCACAATCCCAAGCAGTGGAACGCCCTTAAGTTGCTGAATCACAAAGGGGAGTTTATCAGCGCAGAAGACGGTGAAACGGTTCTTCAATTGGCAGAATCAGCAGAAATTGCCTTTGCAACGGTGGATCATTTGGGTACCCGTACTCAAAAGGATTACCTGCCAATGCATATCGAAAAAATATTGGCGTTGGAGTTGGTAAAGCCCGAATTGATTGCCGCCCAAAAGTATAAAATCGCAATCGATGCTGTAAATAGCGTGGGCGGAATCGCAGTGCCAGCTTTATTGAAGGCCTTGGGTGTGGAAGAAGTGATCGAAATCAATTGCGAGCCTACCGGACATTTTGCACACAACCCAGAGCCACTTCCTGAGCATTTGGGTCAGATTGCATCAGAAGTGAAATCTTCTAAATGTGATTTGGGTATTGTGGTAGATCCAGATGTTGATCGTCTGGCTCTGATCTGTGATGATGCCGAAATGTTTGGCGAGGAATATACGTTGGTGGCGGTTGCTGATTATTATATGCGACATACGCCAGGACCCACCGTGAGCAATTTAAGTAGCACAAGGGCCTTGCGTGATATCACCGAGAAAGCAGGTCAAAAATATGAAGCGAGTGCCGTGGGTGAGGTAAATGTGGTAGAGAAAATGAAGGAAATTGGTGCTGTGATTGGAGGTGAAGGAAACGGAGGTATCATCGTGCCAGAATTGCATTACGGAAGAGATGCACTCGCAGGTATTGCTTTGATATTGAGTCATTTGGCCGAAACAGGTTTGAGTGCCTCTGCCTTGAGAGCCACCTATCCCAATTACCGCATGTCGAAGAACAAAGCGGAGTTACAAGCAGGAACAGACGTGGATGGTATTTTGGAAAAAATCCAAAAGAAATATAAGAAGCAGCCCATCAACACAATTGACGGAGTAAAGATTGAATTCGACAATGATTGGGTTCATTTGCGTAAAAGCAACACCGAGCCAATCATCCGTATTTATGCCGAAAGCGACAGTATTAACACTGCAGAAAACCTTACTCGTAAGATTTTGCAAGATATTGGCGATTTATTAAACTAAATTTGCGCCCCAATGGCAATGCAATGTGGTATCGTGGGTCTTCCCAATGTAGGGAAATCAACCCTTTTTAATGCGGTTTCAAGCGCAAAAGCGCAGTCTGCAAACTTCCCCTTCTGTACAATCGAACCAAACGTTGGTACAATCACCGTTCCCGATATTCGAATGAACAAATTGGCCGCCTTGGTCAATCCCCTCAGTTTGGTGCCAACCAACATCGAAATCGTTGATATCGCCGGATTGGTGAAAGGAGCGAGCAAGGGAGACGGGCTGGGAAATCAGTTTTTGGGAAATATCAGAAACACCAACGCGATTTTGCATGTTTTACGTTGCTTTGACGACGATAATATCATTCACGTTGATGGTTCGGTGAACCCTGTGCGCGACAAAGAAATTATCGATACTGAATTGCAGTTGAAAGATTTGGAATCTTTGGAAAAGACAATTGCGAAAATTGCAAAACAAGCGAAGACGGGCGACAAAGATGCGGCGAGGATGTTGGAGGTTTGTGAAGCGTTTCAAGCCCACCTATTAACCGGGAAAAATGCCAGAACATTGGATATCGAACCCGAGAAAAGAGTCGTTATTAAAGATCTGAATTTGCTGACCGACAAACCTGTTTTGTACGTGTGCAACGTGGATCCAGATAGCGTGAACAACGGAAACGCATATGTTGAAGCGGTGAAAACTGCGATCGCGGGTGAGAATGCCGGGTTGATTTTGATTTCAGCAGCCATCGAAGCAGAAATTGCCGATTTAGAGAGTTTTGAAGACAGGCAAATGTTCCTCCAGGAAATGGGATTGGAGCAAAGTGGGGTAGAGAAGTTGATTCATGCTGCCTATAAATTGTTGAATTACATCACATACTTTACCGTAGGAGTAAAAGAAGTTCGTGCTTGGACAATCACCGAAGGCACAAAAGCCCCAGGCGCAGCCGGTGAAATTCACTCTGATTTCGAAAAAGGATTTATTCGTGCCGAAGTAATCGCCTATGAAGATTACATTCACTACGGTTCTGAAGCCGCTTGTAGAGAGGTTGGGAAGTTGAGGGTTGAAGGAAAAGAATATGTGGTGAAAGACGGAGATTGCATGCACTTCCGCTTTAACGTGTAACTAGAATTCTTCGGGATTGTTGATTTTGTGCTCACTCACAAAGAGGGGTACTTCCCCGTATTTTACTTTATATAGTTTTTTGATGTAAGACCAACAATGGGATTGGAAATCGCCAACGCGATCACGTATTTTTTGTGATCCGATGGGTTTTCCGCCTCTGGCAACTTCGCTAAACGACCTTCTTACGGGTTCGATTATTTGTTCACTCAGCATGTCTGCAAAGTAATTGCCTGCCTTCGTGCATCGTTCGATTAACAATTGGGTGAGTTCCTCTTGGGCCTGAGTCTGCTCCTCTTCGCTTGGCAATCTCTCCAAATTTTCCCAACGGGTTTCATGTTCATGGAACATCTTGGCAATGGATCGTTGGAACTTTTGCGCCGTAGCATCCATCTCTTGAAATTGGAGTCGTATCGGCGACAATTCAGCAAATTTTGTCGTGATTTTTGAGCTCTTTTCCTTTGAAATGGCGATCATCAATCCATTGAATTCATAATGCAAATGCTTCACGCCATACACCTCCATCAGTTGCTGTTTGTGGTAGGCCTGCCGCTTTTCTTCCAAAATCTCAAATAAATCGCGGGTTTTTGCTTGAGATTCGTGGAATTCCAAAATCCGTTGATCGGTCATGATGTTCTGGGCCCGAATCGCAGTTAATAAAACCATAGAATTGAGATTGGTGCATCTACTCAATGCAACGTAAACTTGTCCGGGTGCAAAACTCTTCCCAGCATCAATCATTGCCTTTTCGAAAGTCAAACCTTGGCTTTTGTGCACAGTGATGGCCCAAGCCAATCTCACGGGGAATTGCTCAAAGCTGCCTACTTCTTCTTGCTCAACTGTTTCCACGGTAGCGTTGTAGTTGTATCGAAGGTTTTTCCACGTTTCTCTTTCAATTTCCATCGCCGGCTTTCCGTCGTTGCATTGAATGAAAATACTGTTTCCTCCAATATGTGTTACTGTGCCAATTTTGCCGTTGTAATATCGCTTTTCATAGGATGTGTCGTTCTTGACAAACATCACCTGAGCCCCTTCTTTGAGTCGTAGTATGCCTTCTGTTGGGAAGCTGCCCTCGTTGAATTCACCGGATACCTTTGCAACATATTGCTTTTCAGCGGCTTCAAGTTTGGCGAGTTCTTTTTCGTTGATTGCTTCCGCCTGTTTGTTGTGGGTGGTAAGGGTGATCCAGCCGGGCTCTTTGGGTTGAAAATCGGTTTGAATACGTTCCGACAGATTTTCGTAGTCCCAGCTTTCCATTTGGTTGGATCGAATTTGGTTCAACAGGTTGATGAACTGCCTATCGCTCTGACGGTATATGGTCTTTAACTCGATGGTGATTAGTTCAAGACTAGGGAATACTTTGGAGGAAAAGAAAAACTCTGTGGCGTAGTAGTGGTAGATAAGTCCGCGTTCATTTTCTGTAACCACGGGGGGGAGCTGAAGAAGATCGCCAATGAGCAGCAATTGAACGCCGCCGAAGGGTTTGGAACTGTTTCTTGCAAAACGAAGTGCGGTGTCTATGGCATCGAATAAATCAGCCCTAACCATTGATATTTCATCGATTACCAACAATTCGAGAGCTTGAAAGAGATCCCGTTTTACTTTGGGGTAATGAAAATGTTCCCTAATCATGGCCGTGTTGTTGGCGATGTTTGGGTCAACCGGTTCATGGGTAGGTACATAAGCACGAGTGGGAAGTCCAAACATGCTATGGATGGTGCTTCCGCCAGCATTGATCGCGGCGACACCCGTGGGAGCAACGACAACTGTTTTTTTGAGCGTTTGCGACAGTAGGTTCTTAAGGAAGGTTGTTTTACCCGTTCCTGCTTTTCCTGTCAAAAATATATGCTGCTGGGTGTCGTTGACGAAGGAAAATGCCAAGGCCGACTCGGAGCTGGTGTCGATCGAGAGGGGTTGTGATGGGTTGATATTTCCTTTTTCAGTTGTCAATATTCGATGAGTGATTTTAACGCCATGGGCAGGCGATCCCAAGGAAGGAAATGGTCTTCAAGGGTTTTGGCCAATGGTACGGGGGTGTCGAGGCTACCCAATCTTTGAACGGGGGCATCGAGGTCTTGGAAGCAGTGTTCTGAAATCCAAGCGGCGATATCGGATGCGATGCTACCGGTGATTGTGTCTTCGGTGAGGACGAGGACTTTTCCCGTGGCTTTGACTTGGGCGGCTACTTCTTCTTTGTCCCACGGAAGGAGGGTTCTGAGATCAACGATCCGGCCATTGAGTTTATGTTCTTTGATGCAATCTAGGGCTTTATGTACACCCCATCCGTAAGTGATGATACAGAAATCGTCGCCGTGATTATGGACAGCGGCTTTTCCTTCTTCTACGAGGTATGGGGCGGCGGCTACGCCGCCGCTCACCGATCGATACAGTAACTTGTGCTCAAAAAATAACACGGGGTTGGGGTCTTCGATGGCGCGCATCAACAATCCCTTTGCATCGCCCGGCGTACTTGGATAATATATTTTTAATCCGGGAACGTGGTAAAACCATGCCTCCGTGCTCTGACTGTGAAAGGGTCCCGCTTGTACACCCGCACCCGTTGGCATGCGAACAACTACATCCGCTGGCTGCCCCCATCGATAATGACTTTTGGCCAGGTTGTTTACAATTTGATTGTATCCACAAGTGACAAAGTCGGCAAACTGCATCTCCACAACCGCCTTTTGTTTTACAATACTCAATCCATATCCCGCTCCCAAAATGGAACTCTCTGTAATGGGCGTGTTGCGAACTCTGCCTTTTCCAAATTTTTCAACAAAGCCCTCCGTGATTTTAAAAACGCCGCCATATTCTGCCACATCTTGACCCATAATCACCAGGTTGTCATGTCGTTCCATACTCTGTTCCAAACCTTCTTTGATTGCATCCACCAAACGCAATTCTCGATCGCTCTCTGGTGCGCTCTGTAAGCATTGGAAATCATCGGCAAATTCAACAGGCGCATACATATCGTCCATTTCCTCTGCCAAATCGGGTACAACTTCTTCCTCAGCAAATGTGGCTTCCAATCCTGCTTCGATTTCGGCCAAAAATTCTTTTTTATACTGATCCACAATCGCATCAGTCAAAATGCCCAATTCTCTAAGGTAGCTTTCGTAGTTGATCAATGGATCTTTCTTACCCCATTCCTCGAACAAATGGGTGGGTACATATTTCACGCCGCTGGCCTCTTCATGACCGCGCATGCGAAATGTAAGCGCCTCAAAAATGATCGGTCGGGGATTGTTGCGAAGTTCTTCGGCCCAATGCATCGCAGTGTGATACACCTCCAAAATGTTATTTCCATCTACCTGAACGGTCTCCATGCCATAGCCGATTCCCTTGTCAATGAATTGCTTACAGCGAAATTGTTCGTTCGATGGCGTGCTCAATCCATAGCCATTGTTTTCAATCAAAAAAATGACAGGCAATTGCCAAACAGCGGC
>DDYM01000010.1:0-1431 GCA_002347985.1 Bacteroidetes bacterium UBA2234 | reverse complement strand
TTTTTGCGATTGTTGAGGACGTGAGAAAGAGAAATGCCATTGGCTACGCCGAGCATCGCACCCAAATGCGAAATCATTCCCACAATGGAGTAGTCGTTCGTGCCAAAATGAAAACTGCGCTCTCTGCCTTTACTGAAACCTGATTTTTTTCCTTGCCATTGGGCGAAAAGTTTGCCAAAGGGAATGCCACGCGTGGTGAAGACGCCCAGATTTCTGTGCAATGGCATGATGTATTCATCCGGATCCAAAGCCATGGTGATTCCCACGGAAATCGCCTCTTGGCCAATGCCGCTGAACCATTTGCCCACTTTGCCCTGACGCAATAGTACCAACATCCGATCTTCGATCAATCGGGGCTTCAATAACCCACGATAAAGTTGTAATAATTCAACATCGGATAAATTCTTTCGATCGTAAAGCATGCGTTGTGAAATAGAAGGTTCTATTTTTCAAATTTACATCGCAAAAGTGGCCTTAAATGCGGTCGGTCCCAATACTATGCGTATAAATCACAAAATTTTCCATTTTTCTTTGCAACCAATCGCGAATTGTGCGTCATAACCTCGAAGCTACTTGCTAAACAACAATGATATCATAGCCGGATGTATCAAAAAAGACAGACAGGCGCAAAAGTCTCTGTACGAGAAATATGCTGCCAAAATGTTTGGATTTTGCTTGCGATACTCTAACAGCCGCGCCGATGCTCAGGATTTGTTACAAGATGGTTTCATAAAGGTCTTTGACAGCATTGCTACCCTAAAGGACACTTCTCAATTGGAAGGTTGGATGACGCGTATTTTCATCAACTTAGCCATGTCGAGATTCAGAAAATCCTCCCGCGGCCCCGTTATGGTGGAAGTGGTGGATGTTTTGGATGAAACCTCCGGTGAAACCACAACCGTGGATGAGCCAATGGAGGTCAATGAAGTGCTCGCCTGTTTGATGGAGCTCCCTGAGAAATATCGCATCGTAATCAACATGTATGCAATTGATAAACTCTCTCACCAAGAAATTTCTGAAGTGTTGGGAACCACTGTTTCAAATAGCAAGAGCCTTTTGTTTAGGGCCCGCGTGATGCTCAAAGATTTAGTTGAAAAACAAAGAAACAAGGACACTGGAAAACAGTAACAAACATATCGACAATTGGTTAAGCCAGCAGTTTGAGGATTTTACCCCGAATCCCGAACCTGCATTGTGGCAGTCGATAGATGCTTCCCTTGACCGCAAAGAACGCCAGCAAAAATTCATATGGTATTGGCTGGTTGCTGGCGTTCTGTCAATAGTGGTTGCGGGTTCGCTGTTTCAGTGGAATAAGATATCTGATAAGTCAGTTGCCGCTGCAAAAACAGTTGCACAAACTCAAGCATCAAAACAGGAGGCATTGCCACACTTGGATCAATCAAGCGCTTCTGAACTTTCAAACGCCAATTC
>DDYM01000057.1:123269-125689 GCA_002347985.1 Bacteroidetes bacterium UBA2234 | reverse complement strand
ACTTGCGATTTTCCGTAATTTCTTACATTATTTTTTGCGTTTTTCCGTAATACCCGCCCGTAAACGACCGATTTTACTGAATTCGACGCAAACGCATCAAATCGAATTTTGTTGACTCCTTGAATTGAATAACTTTGCTTACTCGGTCTAAAACGAAGAAAATTCACTAAGAAAAACCCCAAAAAATGACAGAATTCCCAATTGTACCCGGCCGCGGTTTAACCACACATTCCGCAACACAAGTACGATGGGATTTCATNNAACAACATTGAATCGTTCATTGGCTCAACAGAAATTCCATTGGGTCTTGTTGGACCGTTGTTGTTCCAGGAGGAAGACAAAGAAGAACTCATTTACTGTCCGGTAGGAACATTGGAAGGTGCCTTGGTGTACAGCATGAATCGCGGAGCCAAAGTCATTTGTAAAAGTGGCGGTTACCGCAGTGAAGTGAAATGGCAGCGAATGCAGCGCTCGCCGATGTTCTATTTGGAGAGTCATGAAAACGCTCACATTTTAGCTCAATGGATTGCTTCTCATTTTGACGATATCAAGCAGACTGCGGAGGGGTACTCCAATCACGCCAAGCTGATCGAATTAAACACTGAGATATCCGACAAGATTATCAACGCAGATTTTATTTATCATACGGGTGATGCTTCTGGTCAGAATATGACCACAACTTGCACTTGGCATGCGTTGCTGTTTATTGCCAAAGAGTTTTCTCAAGCCTATCCAAATATCGCCTTGGATTATATCATTGAAGGAAATGGGTCATCGGACAAAAAAGTATCACAACGAAACATTGAATACGGAAGAGGAATTCATGTTACGGCGAGCTGTGAAATACCCAGACAGGTAATCCAGGATGTACTCAGAACCACCCCAGAAAAAATCTTGAGATACTATCATCCCTCTACCGAATTAACAAAGAAAAAAGGGATGGTTGGATTTAACGTAAACGTTGCCAACGCAATTGCCGCCATTTTTGTCGCCACTGGCCAAGACCTTGCTTGTATACACGAATCCAGTACCGGCATCATTCATTTTGAAGCCTTGGGCGACCCAAAAAATCCCGAGGGCGTTAAACTAACCCTCACCCTACCCAACTTGGTCATCGGCACCGTAGGCGGGGGAACACATGTGGCCAAACAATCCGAAGCATTGAAAATGATACAATGCCTGGGTCCTGGAAAAGTGCAGCGCTTCGCCAAAATCATTGCCGGATTTGCCTTGGGGTTAGAAATCTCAACGTATGGGGCAATTATGAGCGGTGAATTTGCCAAAGCCCACGAAAAACTCGGTAGAAACAAGCCAGTGAATTGGTTTACTCGATCTGATATCACCGTTGACTTTCTGAAAGATACATTAATCCACCTGCCCAATGCATTGGATATCAATCATATTGAGTGGTTCAATGATCACGGAGTAGACAATGGGATCATTACCAATATCACAAGTAAAATCAGCAACAAGCCAATCGGATTTTTACCCATAAAATTGGGTTTCACGAACGGCGATAACGCATCGATTTTAATCAAATCAAAAGCACTCGACAGTGATGTAATCAAGGGGATGCATTTGATTTCTGCCTCAATCGACACGCGTTTATCTGATTTGATTAGCGAATTTCAATTGCATTTAGAATTTCACAATTCACATCTGAAAGAAATCTTGGTATACGACCATCTGCAGCGAAAGGGATTTTCGTCGATGCCGGTCTTTTATGGTCAATGGATTCAACCCCAGCGAGATATTTACCTCATTTTTCAAGAGTGGATCGATCATCAGCAGTTGGATTTGGTAAATGCCGAAAACAATACAGACGCTTGGCGGGAGGAAATAATTTGGAAGTGCTTGAACGACATTGCAAGGGCTCATGAATTGCTCGCGGACATCGACCCTAAGCCCTTCGCACATTTCCAATCCGAGAAATCTCTGCCGCTGTACCATAAGCTGATGGATATTTTAATCCATGAATGCGCAGACCCTAGCCAACAAAACACACTTTCTGAGTTAAAAGAATCCCTATTCAAGCAGGCTACCGAAAGCGATGCGCTGGACTATCAAAAAACGATTATCCATAACGATTTCAACCCTCGAAATGTACTGATAAGACGTGGCGGGATACCCTGTTTTTATGATTGGGAACTGGCTGTCATTGATTTTCCTCAGCGAGACATTTTGGAATTCTTGAGTTTTGTATTGCCTGAGGATTTCAACGAAGACGACCTCTGGAAATATTTGAAGCAACATTTCAAAACAATGCAGCAAGGCATCAGCAACCCGAGCTTTGATTGGAAATCTTATTTGGCAGCGAGTAAAATCGCGCTCCAAACGTACATCTGTTGTCGCGTTTCATTTTACGAAGTATCTGGCATCGTGGCCAAGTATGATTTTTCACAGAGAATTTTGTCGGTTTC
>DDYM01000057.1:107701-123236 GCA_002347985.1 Bacteroidetes bacterium UBA2234 | reverse complement strand
ATGAAATCAATTTCACAGGACCAAATCATTCTAATCATTGGAAGTATAATTCCATTGATTGTAAGCAATGTGCTTCACATGATTGTGGTAAAGTTTGATTATTTGGCTTCATTAAAACGCCCTCTGCATGTAGGTTGGTTTGGCCCAAATAAAACTTTACGCGGCTTCATTTTTGTGCCATTGGCAAATGGATTGGTGTATTTATGGGTAAACTTCCCCGGCGGATGGTTGCTCTCTCATTTAAGTCCAAATTATCAACTGGCTAGCACCTTGAACCCTGGCGATATCAATCTGTTGAACTTGGTAATGCATCAGTTTTTGATTGGGGGATCCTACGGATTGTTCTACATGCTCTTTGAACTTCCCAATTCCTGGCTCAAACGGCGACTTGGGATTGCTTCTGGAAAAAATAGTTCTACGAATCAATGGTTGTTCACATTGCTAGACAAAACGGATTCTGCTTTGGGGGTGAGTTTGATTTTTGGATTCATGAACGACCATCACTTTAATTTTGGAATGATGTTTCAGTTCTTTTTTTGTGCGGCGATGTTGCACTTTGCGATTTCGGGGCTACTGGTTGTTTCCAAAATCAAAAAATCATTTTAACGTTTATCGTTCAACCACAAAACCCAAAAATGACTGTCGAAAACCCAACAAACCTTGCTTCAAAAAAGGAGAACATTTGGAACATTCCCAATGCAATCAGTTTGTATCGATTGATATCATTTCCTTTCTTGCTCTATCTGATTTTTGACAAAAACGAATCTTTGTTCGCCATTTTACTTTGCATCAATTTGGCTAGCGATGCGATAGACGGAATCATCGCCAGAACATTCAAACTACAGACAGAATTCGGGGCCCGTTTGGATTCCCTGGCCGATTGGGGAACCTATATCCTCGCTTTTACAGGGATTTATCACTTCAAAATGCCCGATCACGGCGATGATTTTTGGCTTTTATATCCATTTATCGGCTTGATTTTGTTTTACAACCTTTTCTCAATTATCAAATTTCGACGAATGCCAAGTTTGCACATGTATAGCACCAAATTGGGTGGCTACTTCCAAGGCATCTACTTTTTTGGCTTATTTTCCTATGGCTATTATGCTCCAATTTTCTTTTTCGCGATGATTTGGGGCTGGATGAGCAGCATCGAAGAAATTATTATCCTCGTCTATCTCAAAGAATTAAGATCCAATGTCAAAGGTTTGTATTGGATCTTAAAATCCGACCAACAAAATCGCTAAGTGATCAACTTCTTTTCAGGATTGCAAACCTGAATGACACCTTAATACAGCCAAGGGAATAATCTCCATGTTTTGGTTTTGTAATGCCGATAGGATTCTCCGAAATGCGACTCCAATACGGCTTCTTCCACTGGAATTCTTGCATGGGTAGAAAACCAAACTGCACCCAAAACCAAGAGGATACTGAGTGGGCTTTGCAAAGCCAACCCATAGCCCAAACCGTAGATATACATTCCCGTATAACTCGGATGTCGTACCCACGCGTAAACCCCATCCGTCTTCAACTGATGGTCTTTTAATATGGTTACTTTCACTGTGAAAGCCCGTTTCAAACTTCCAATGGCGATCCAGCGAATACTCATCCCAAACACAAACAAGGCCCCAGCAATCCAATCCAACCAAGGAGTCTCAATGTCAAAGAGCCACGGATCGATTTGAGCCAACCCCAAAGCCAAAATAACCGAAGTAGGCATCAAAACCCTGAAAATCAAAATGGTGCGATCGTCCTTAACAAACTCTAACTCATCGGATTTGGCATTTTTCAATGCATTTGCTGCAATTGCAGAAATCGCAATGCAACTGAACATGGATATGGGCAACCACCCTATCATCCGTGATTGTGGGGTTCGGCCATATAATGTTCAAACTTCTTATCAAACAACACACCGTAAATTGCACGAAAAACGGATGTTGTTTTGGGGCGTTTCCAGAGTCCAAGCCATAGGGTAAACCACGACAAATGAGGAATGTGGTGATGTACATCATGATTCCCTATCCCCATGCCCATTGGAAACCAAAAGGTATTGCTTTCGTGTTCGTTGTTGTAGCCCAAATGCTCGCACCAATGTCGAAGCACACTAAACATATTCAAAACCAACAAGGTACAAAGCACAAATGTCAAGCTCGGGCGCGCCAAATAAATTACGGTAGCCGAAATCAAACTCGACCAAGCGATGTGGTAAAAATTCATTCGCGGCGACATAACAACGCGGTTCATTTTTTTCACTTTGCGTTGCTGCGTTACGATCAAATAAAGGGTAAATAACAAGGGGATCATCGTACACATCAAATAGAAAAAACGATGATTGTCGTACAGATTTTTCTTTGTATCCGGCCACAGCGGATCCACGTCCGTATTGGTATTTGAGTGATGAATTAGATGAAACTTGCGAAAGGGCTCGGCATAAAACGGCATCAGCATCAACCCCGAACCGATATTCATGATAATGCGATCCATTTTTCCGCGGGTAATCGATTTGTGAGCGCCATCGTGAACTACGACAATAAAAAAAGCGTGAGCCAGCATTCCGGAAAACAGGATAACCCAGTAATGGCCGGCTTCAAAGAGTTGCATTAACTGACCAATTCCCCAATAAAGTCCTGCGGCGGCAAAAAAAGATACGGTTGGAATGAGCCAAGAACGTTTTCGAAGCGATTGCTCCAGCTGGAATTCATAGGATTGAGAGGGAGAAAATGGGTTGCCCATAATTGCAAATTGCAAGATTAACGAATATACGAAAAATGGTGCAATTTTAGGTAATTTTGGGTCGTGATTCACGTCAGAATATTCCATGGCTCTTTTGCAAAGCCCTTTCAGGGCGACACTTACCGAGAGTTAGGTGGGCTGTTTGGCGGTCATGTAGCCGTACAGATTTATGATCGGGTTTATGGATTCTATTACGCGGATCGAAACAACATCCACATTTTCCCAAAAAACGCCTCGAAAAGTTCAATTTTCCAGAACCAATCTCTTCAGGAATGGGAAGATATCGTAAAGCATAAGAAGGAAACAGTGATTTCAATCCCAGCTACGGAGGAGGAAAAGCAGCTGATGTTGGACTATTATCGTCGAAATTTGGAAGCCCCCGAATGGGATTACTCTTTTTGGGAAGAGCGATGTGCATCAAACTGTCATCGATTGTTGGCCAATTTCAACAAAGTTTCCGGTGGTTCCCGATTTCTCAAAGCCTTTTATCCTGGCCAACTCATTCGAACACTCAAACGCGAAGCAAAAAATCGAGGGTATCTGGTGAGGACAAAACCCGGCGATCCGCGAAGATGTTGGGCATAATTCAATTGCCAGCGTCACGATTACCGAAAATGGGGCCAAGAAAATAATGGACTAACCCAACCGTTCAATCACACCTGTTGATCCATTCACACGAATGCGTTCCCCTGTCTTTATTCGCTGCGTAACATCCTGAACGGCAACCACCACGGGAATCCCCAATTCTCGCCCAACGATAGCGGTATGGCTGAGCAATGAGCCCTTTTCGGTCACCAGCGCAATGGCCTGCGACATCAAGAAAACCCACCCTGGATCGGTCATTTTACTTATCAGAATCTTCCCTTTCACGTCGGCATTCAACACCGGCTCGGTTATCACCAAAGCCTCTCCCTCCGCGATGCCTTTTGAAACGGGAACGCCCTTTAGCACCTCGTTCAAATCCACACCTTCCTTGGTAACATCTTCCAGATATTGCGACAAATCGGGCTTGTCAGTCTTGCTATAGATGATGCGGTCTGGCAATCGAAGCGATCGATAGTTTTCGTAGGTTTCTTTTCTTTCCGATACGATTTCTCGATACGATTTCCTTTCGATTTGATTCGATTTGTCACACTCATCCTCAGCGCCTCTCGCTTGATTCGATGGGGCAGAATAAGCAAACTCCTTCACCTCCTCCATCGTTAAATAGAATACATCCTCGGCCGCGTCCAAGACCCCGTCCAACACCATCAAATTGGCCATTGCCAGAAAAATATCTTTGCTTGCACTGTAAACCCGCGTCCTACAAAAACGCATATTTTCACGGTTTGCCAAGCCATAACGCGACAACCCCAAGGTGAGATTAAACCACCAGGTTCGGGGCATCCACCACTTGAGTTTCGCTTTCACCAATGATTGTGCATTTTCGAAAATCCTGCCTTGTCTTTCCTTGAAATTTTCAACAGACATTTGTGAATCAAGCTGCGATTTTACCAATTGGACCAACAGTTCGGGGTTTCTTCGCGGCGATTTGATCTCTAATTTTAATTCTGCGAGGGTTCGATCGCCAAATCGCTCCAAATAATTCTGCCAATCACTATAAAATCCTTGGTATTCTGGGGCTTGAATTTTCTGCAAAACGTCCTCATCATGGAGAGAAAAAATCGAAAGGAGTTGAGGATTTCCTAGCACTTGGGCCTTGATCTTGAGGAATGCCATTACAGCGAGTTCAGATTCCACACCGCCTTGGCCCACAACCAATTCATTGGCCAGTTCTGGGTTATCGGAAATCCTCGCATCGCGAATCGCATCTTGCAACCATCCAAAGGCCTTGAACGCCAAGTAATCATTCACGATGGTTAAGTGATACTGCTCAAATGTCCGCTCTATGGATTGCTCCAAGTGATCCCACAATTCCTTGGGTGAATCTTGATGTGGCTGATATTGCTTAAATTGATGATAGGACNNAAAACCGACAGTCCCGTTTTGATTTTGCCAGCCAATGGAAACTTGTAACTATCGCTGGCAGAATCTGGCAAGCCAACCGCGGTTTCCCAGGCCTGCATGGACCGTTTGGAATTATAAACCAACGCCATCATCCGATACCAATTGTCGAGCCGGTAATAAACCCGACCATAAAAATGCTCAATCAAGTGATCAAACACCTCGTGATTGGCATCAAACTTTTCACTGGAAATCCAAAATGCCTTTGCACTCCTTCGAAACAAATTGGTATACGCCATAGAGGCAAACGAATAGCTCAACGGAAGCGTAATATTGGGATAACTCTCAACGATATTTGTATTGTCGAGCACCACCAAATCCTCCCTATGAATGGTGGTTATAGGTCGCATTTGAAGCAAGTACAACAATCCATCTTCACCCCACACAAATTCAATATCGGCGGGCTTTGCGAGCAATTTTTCGGCTTGAATGGCCAGGTCGAATACCTCAAAAATCTCTTCATCGGTAAGGGCGGCCACATGTTGTTTTTCATCGGGCACGGTGGCCAAATGAATTCCGAGGCTGGGAGAAAATTCCATGGCTTGTTCTTTGCGCACCACGCTTCGCGTGGTGCGCCTCAACGCCCGATTTACATGGTAGCAATCCACCGCCACCTTATCCATCACGATCCCCTCACCCATCCCATAGCCACAATTGATCACCGCATCGGCCATGTTCCCTTGAGAATTCATCGAAAACGCTATGCCCGCGCGCGTTGCGAAAACCATCTGCTGCAAAACCATCGCATATTCAATCCCCTGAATGGGAAGTCCATGATGTTGCCTGTAACTCAATGCCCCAAATCCCCAAGCCGAAGCCAAACTCTTTTTGATGTTCGTTACCAACGTATCCTGCGTTGTGTACAAATACGTATTGTGCTGGCCCGCGAAAGAAGCCGATGCGGAATCTTCTGACATCGCAGACGACCTTACCGAAATGTAATAATCCAACCCAAAAGTATCCAAACAGCGCTGAATCAGAGGTTGCAAGAATTCCGCGGGAGGCTCAAACGACTCTATCAGCAACTGCGCCCGTTCGCATCGAGCCAATAAATCATCGGACGTAGGAAGTGCCGACGAAGAAATTGTTGTTGAGGCGAAAATCGACTCTACCTCGGTCAAAACGGAACCGAAAAGCAGGGCAACATCATACCTGGAGAGGACAAAAAATGGAGGAACCCGAAAACCCTCTCGTTGCAAGGACAACAAGTGATATGCCTTACTGCCGATCTCCGATACTTCTGTGGCCGATTTATCAAACAAACGCTCGCCCAAAACCTCAAAAAATAGCGTAATGCACCAGCGTATTAATCAACAAATTCAAGAAAAAGGTGGTCGTCACAAACAAAGAAACGCTGGTGAGGACGTTATTTTCCTTCAAAGGTTTAATCAAGAATCGCAAATAAAAGAAAAGCACGAGGGCCATAATCAACAGATCAATGATAAAATACCATTGCGAAAAATGTAAAATCGACCCCACATGCATATTCAAACCGCCCACAACCAGAAAAAATAGCATGGGGATGATGGTGGCCGGTTTCCTACCAATCACCATGGAGAAAGTCTCGTACTCTGTCTCCATATCCGCCGAGCGAATTTTGCGCGAAACTTCCCAGGCAGTAATTGGCATAGAAACAATCAAAAGCAAAATAAAATGTATGGTTTGAAACGATTCGTATTGGGCACCGCTCGCCAAAGCCGTATGAATCAAAAAGAAGTTGATCACATAGGGTAAGGGCTGATGGTCTAGCATCGTAAAGAAAATATGCTCGCGGTGAAATTTCTCGGCAAAAAACCACTTGAATGTGAGCAACGCATAGGTCATCATAAGAACAAAAACCGACAGCGTTTGCTGGCCCCAAATCAAATTTACAGTCACCAGTGTGATAAAACTCGTTAGGCTGATTGCCTGAATATCGCGCTTCAAAACCAGCTTTCGGGCCGTGGAACGATGGGGAAACAACTGCGCATCGAGTTCAAAATCCTTTAGATCGTCGAAAGTGCGCATCATCAACATCATAAAAAACGCCGTCACAACACCCGCAATCGCCGTGGAATCAATAACCACTTGAGACCCCGCAGCGTACAATGTATTCAGCATTTCATCTGTTGACCCTTCACCCCAACAAGCGGATTGTGCCAACTGAAAATTGGATGTGTTCAAAATTTGAATCACAATGTTCATACAGAAATACAAAGCCACCACGTAGGGGATGTAAACGAATACCGGGAACATTTCTTTGGAATAAATCCAAGCGCGTTGGAGAAAATACTTTGGTGTTTCAGCAGATCTTAATTGATTCATAAAATATAGAAATTTAAAGAAAGTGAAATCCATTGAAATTTCCTTGTCATTTGTCCGATTTATTTGGGAATGATATAAATTGCATCATGAAGAAATTGTTCTCTTTAGAAAAACTCACTCAAGGAATCCGCTTGAGTGTAAGTCGATATCCCATTGCAATTATTTTCGCAGCCATTGCCGCAGTACTTTTGATTTTCATTACACAGGGCAAAGGGGAAAATTCGGAAGCATTCCTACCTTACATTTTTGGTTGTTGCCTAGGAATCAGTTTGTTTTTCTCCATCCATACCACCGCCGAACATAAAAACTGGTCGGGGCCAATCAAAGGGTCGATGTTATTAGTAGGACTGGGACTTATTTGGCTCATGGTAAACGACATAAACAACCAGATCAATTCTGGAACAGACGAGAGTCTTGCCATTCAAATATTCGGATATGCCCTACTTTCCCACTTACTCGTGGCATTCCTACCATTCATAGGCAATTTCAAGATCAACGCCTTCTGGCAATACAACAAATCCCTGTTCATTCGTGCATTCACCACAGTATTGTATACTGGAGTTTTATTTGCCGGAATCAGCGGTGCCATACTGGCGGTTACAGAGTTGTTTGATGTGGATTTTGGCGCAAAAATCTATGCCTACCTCTGGTTTATCATGGCCCTTCCGATGAGTGTCATTATTTTTTGTGCGGGGGTACCGACCGACATCGACGAACTAGAATCATCAACCGACTTACCCAATGGACTTCGCATTTTTGTTCAGTTCATTTTGATCCCGTTGGTGGTGCTTTACCTCCTCATTTTATACGCTTACATGGGAAAAATCATCGTTCAGTGGTCGCTCCCGCAAGGTTGGGTCACCATCCTCATTATGGTATTTTCTGTACTCGGTATGTTGGCGATGCTACTGGTTCATCCCTATCAACATCAAAAAGAAAACAGTTGGGTAAAATGGTATACCAAAGGCTATTATGTTGCGCTGATCCCCTTATTGATTCTTCAATACGTCGCCATTTTCACACGCATCGGAGACTATGGTTTCACCGCACCCCGATGGGCTGTTTTGGCGATTACGGTCTGGCTTACCTGGATCACAATTTACAATGTCTTTTTCAAAGGCCGAAACATCGTACTAATCCCACTCACCCTTTTCATCACAGCATTCCTATTTCTGTTGGGGCCCCTATCGCACAAAAGTATTTCCATCAGCAGTCAAACCGCCAAAATCAATCGCCTATTGACAGAATTGAAAATGGTTAAAAATGGCAAACTGCTCGTTTACAAAGACAATCCCCAAACCGATTCGTTGATGGGAGAACTGTATTCTGCTACGCGATACCTCAGTCGCAATTATCAAAAAACCGGCCTCGAGCCCTACCTTCACTATCCAACCGAGGCGGAGATTCAAAAAGAATTCACCTCAAATAATGTAGTTACAGCTGAATTGGCCCCAGACACCGCCGCAACAGTAGCTCCCGTAACTGTGGCACAGACAAAGGGAACTCCCCATGTGAATGAAAGCCAAGCACTGGTTGAATCTGCCAAAAAGGACAGCACCGTCCCAGATACCGTGAGTGCTCAAAATATGCCAGTGGGTGAGGATATAAATCGCGAGCGAAACCTAGACAAATATGAGCGCCGACAGGCCATCCGACAAATCCTGTCCAATGATTTAGAAAAATTCAACATTCATAGTTATGACAATTACCGAGAAACTGCCACCTCAACCTGGTTTGAAATAGAATCCCAAGTCCCGCAGAACCAAATCCCTGCCGGAAACTGGACCCACTATTACCCAATGAATGAAATTTATATCAACGAAAACGGTTACGAAACCACAATAAGCAGCCATTCGGATTTAGTCAAAATCAAACGAAGCGATGAGGCTGCAAGCGGCGCTGGCGTCTCTAATTTGATATTAATTGTCAATGGGGAAGAAATCGAAATTCCAATTCAAAACGCCGTGACATCGGCTGTTGTAAACCGCATGCGGTCTGGAGAATCCAACCCACAAAAATTCCCAAATAACAAATTGCGATTCCCTTTCAAGAAAAATGGCAAAGAAGGAATTTTGTTGATTCAAAAAATCAATTTTGAAGTGGCTGAAACAACTGGTGTCAACCCAAAAAATTACAAAATGTACACGATCACCGGCTGCATTTTTATGAAATAATAAAATTGCATTCCTGCAGTTTTTTGGATCTGTGGGATTGTTGTATTTTTACCTTTTCATGGGAAATGTGAGAATCATACACACAGCCGACAATCACATCGGATTAAAGTTCAACAATTACAGTGGCAGCCAAGCCCAAGGAGCGCTGGTCCAGGAACGACTTGATGCTTTAGAAAATGTAGTAGATGCAGGCAATAGCAAAAACGCGCATTTTTTGGTGGTTGCGGGAGATCTATTCGACAGTCTGAAAATTTCCGCCAAAGAGGTCAAATCGGTTGTGGAAATTCTTAAAAAATCCCATGCCGAAGTCCTTGTATTGCCCGGCAATCATGATTATTACGACGGGAGCGACAATAAATTATGGAAAATGTTCTTGGAGTCAACCGAAAACACTTCCATTCGATTGTTACATCAGTCCGAAGTGTATCGCACCGAGTGTGAAGGCGAAGTCATTTGCTTTTACCCAGCGCCTTGTATGTCGAAACACCACGAAGGTCATGTAATCGGTTGGGTCAACGACATTCAAAAAGACCCGAACGAAATTCACATTGGCATTGCCCATGGCAACGTAGATGGATTGGGTGTTGATGATGCCGATAGATATTTCAACATGAGTGAATCGGACTTGCGTGCTACCGGAGTGGATTTTTGGTTACTCGGACATATCCACGTCCCATTCCCTGCCCCAACTTCCATTGGCAACCCCTTGTTTTTCATGCCCGCAACGCATACACCTGAAAGTATAAAACGCAAGATTCCGGGGTACGCTTGGCTGATAGATGTTATAGAAAAAAAACAGTTGCAATTCGAGCAATTGACCACCGGCAATTTGCGATTTTCACGTCAGATCATTGCTTTCGGACGAAACTTCTCCCTCAGCGATTTCCAGCGAGAAGAATTGAGTTGGCGCAATCCCAAACTAATTTTAGACCTAAAACTCAGTGGCAGTCTTTCCGAAAGCGACCTCACAGAACTCAGCGAATTACTGAGAACTTTACAAACTGAATATTTACATGTAGATTTTGAGAATTCCGTGGGAGTTGCTGTTGACTCCGCTTTTATTCAAAAAACCTACGCCGAAGGTACAACGGCCTACCAATGGCTTTCCGCCATCGCAACGGAAACAGATTCTGAATTGGCCTTGCAACTTGCCTATTCTATGTTAAACCCCAAAGGAAAAAAATCATGATTTTACATCAATTGACATTGTGTCCTTTCGCCGGGTTTACGCATCGTGAAGTCAAATTCAATTCAGGAATGAATGTCATCCTCGGAGAAAACGAGGCCGGAAAATCTACCTTGGTAAACGCCATGAAAGCGGTTCTATTTGAGCCAACCCAACTCGGGAAACGTGATCTGGAGAAATTTGCACATGCCTATTTCCCAAAAGGCAATACAGACCAAGCCAAGGTTATCCTAGAATTTAGTGTCGGCAAAACCAACTACACACTAGAGAAAACCTGGGGCGCGGGAAAAACATCAAAACTGGTTAGTAGTGAGGGAGAATCGTTGAACGACGACAATTCTGTACAAAAACGGCTAAATGAGCTGCTCGTGCTTCATCGCGGAAGTTGGGAAGAAGTACTTTTCGCCGACCAACAGAAGATGTCGTCTACGGTTGATAGCATCCACAACAACAAAGACAACATTGATAGAATCCCCACCCTAGATGTGAAAAGTGGCGGACTGGATGGCGATATCCCAGCCCAAGATCTACTGGAAATGCTCCAGGCGGAAATGCTAGAATACCGCAAGCTTTGGGATTTTTCAGCCAGAGGTCCAAAGGACAACAAAGGCATTCAATCCCCCTGGGAAAGAGGATTGGGTACGATAATCAAAGCCTATTACGAAGCCGAAAAAATCAGAGCGCGATTCACTTCATTGACGGAATTGGAAGTTGCACTAGACCATACCTCCAACCTATTAAAAAACAATAGTGCTGCGCTTCAAAGTCGAAAAATGATTATCGATTCGATGAAACTACAGCAACAAAATGTGCTAAGGTTCCAAGAATTATCGAATCAAAAAAATACGCTAGAAGGTCAAATGGCCGCCATGAAAAGCGTCATGAATGACTGGCCCACAAAACTGGCAGCCCAGCCGATGTTAGAGAAGAACATCACCGCAATCAAAGAACGAATCAGCAAGCTAGAAATTGAAAGTACGAATGCCCAAAAGCGCAACGAAGGTGCATCAATATTGGAAAAGTACAATCAGCTCAAAGATATACTCGCCACTGTAGAAGAAATCAAAGCGCGATTGGCGATCAACGGAAACATTGAGCCCTTAGATGCAAAACTGATCCAAGAGCATCGAGAATCTATTGCCCATTCGAACTTGGAACTCAAGGCGCAGAAATTGGAAGCGGAAATATTCTCAAATGCCGATATCACCGTCCAAACGGCGCAAGGAGTTGCCCCCGCGGAGAACATCGAACTCAGTGCTGGGGAGACCAAAAAAATGGATGCTTCGGGAAGAATTTCATTTGAATTTCATGATGTGAAAATCTCAGTGAAGTCAGCATTGAAGTCGGTGGATGAAATCGTAAACAACATCGAACTGCAAGAAAAAGCCATCGCTTCGATTTTGGATAAATATGGACTCAAATCGCTCACAGAGTTTGATCAAATCATTCAGAAAAACAAGGCCGATAATGATCTATTGAATGAGTGCCGGCAGAATTACTCCGCCATCATCAAAGAATCAAAAAAGAGCTTTGATCAAATCAAAGAGAAGGCCGAAGAATTGTTGGCTATTCCATCAACGCGCTCGCTGGACGATATTCAAGTAGCTTTCAGAACGGAGAGCGCAGCATTGTCTGAAACCACGACAGAATACAACAAGAACCAGGAACAAATTAATCTCTGGGTAAGTTCATACACCGACTTTGGAAATCTATCGGTTGGTTATTCCAATTCTAGTGCGCTATTTAACAGTATAGAGAAAGAAATTGCGGCCATTCCTGCATTGCCGGACGGTTTTGAAAATGCAGCTGATTATATCAAGGAACTCAATGACCTTATTGAAACCCAAGAAGTACAAGGGGAAGCCAACAAACAGTTGAGCATGGATTTAACCCGCATCCAAACGCAGCTGGACAGTTTCGACACCGATGCATTGTCGTTAGAGGCAGAACTGGAATCACTTCAAGAGAAATTCGAAAGAAAGTTGCAAGAATACAAGGCGTTGGAACTCGCTGAACGCAAGTTGAAAGAAATTATCGAACAAAACCCTCACAATCCCTTTGCAGATTTCGAAATGGAAACAGCCCAGTTGTTTGCTTCACTAACGGGAAATCGTTATTCGGATATTTTACGTGAAGGAGAGGCTCCTGTTGCGGTAAAAATCAACAACAAGGACATTCCAACCGATTTGTTGAGCGGGGGAACCGCTGCCAGTTTAGGATTGGCGGTTCGATTGGCGTATGCGAAACTGTATTTAAGAGATTTGGATGGCTTTTTTGTTTTGGACGATCCATTCACTGAAATGGACGATGAACGCAGAGCTTTGGCCACCCGCACCTTGTCTGATTTTGCATCAAAAAAACAAACCTTTTTCTTTACATGCCATCCCCTCCACGCGAAAGGCTTTTTGAATGCTCATCAAATTGCATTGAGTAAAGTTTAGACGAAATCGAGTATTTTCTTGAATTTCAACACCTTGAGAATTATATTCGTTTTTCACTTAAATTCAATCATAGATGACTAAAAAAATACATCAATCATTAAAAAATCTATTCATTATTGGCGCCATCATTGCGAATTGTCAACTATTTGGTCAAAATGGATTGAGTTTCGACGGAACGGACGATCGCGTTTCTTGCGGCAACGACACCTCGGTTCAGATCACCGGCAAATTGCTCACTTTGGAAGCATGGGTATACCCCACCAGTTTTAAGACCAACCCTTGGGATTGCAATGTGATTTGCAAAGAAGACAACAGCTCCAACAACGGATATATGCTTCGTGTGGGTGCAAGCGGTCAGTTGAATTTTGGAATGGGTAATGGAACATCCACTTGGGCTGAAAGAACCTCACCAAGTAATGTTTTGGTATTGAATAAATGGCAGCACATCGCCGGCACGTACGATGGAAAGAGAATGAGATTGTATGTTGATGGCAATGTGATCGACTCCATGGACATTGCAACTTCCATAACAAATACAGCGGCATCGATCAATCTCACGATTGGAGATCACACCGGTTCCTATCAAAGAAGATATCAAGGTTTAATTGATGAAGTTAGGATTTGGAAAGCCTGTAGAACCACCGCGGAGATTCGTGCTTACATGAATGATGAGTTTTGTTCCAACCAAAAAGGGCTCCGTGCTTATTTCAAGTTCAATCATGGCAAAGCCGGCGGAAGCAATAGCGCAGTCACGAGCCTTACGGATTATTCTGGCTTCAAAAACAATGGTACTCTACAGAATTTTGCGCTGACTGGATCCAGTTCAAATTGGGTAACAGGAAAATCCATGAAACGTGCGTCTACCCTATCCACTGTTACCGTAACGGCTTGCGATAGATACACTTCCGCTTCGGGCAGATTCAAATGGTCTACCTCCGGCACTTACTACGATACAATTCAGACTTCGATGAGTTGCGACAGTGTTTTGAAGTACATTTTAACAATCAAAAAGAAATCTACCAATTCCATCAAAGCATTTGACTGTAAGAGCTTTACAAGTCCGAGCGGATTGTATACATGGACCAAAAGTGGCACCTATGTAGACTATTTAACCAATTCCATTGGCTGCGATAGTGTCATTACAATTTATTTAAAAATTGGTGTTCCCATGGATAGTGTTTCCATTAGCAATTGCTATAAAGTAACAAGCCCAAGCGGCAAAAAAGTGTACACCCAATCTGGTCGATACTTCGATACTTTGGTGAGCTACCGCGGTTGTGATAGTGTTGTGATTGTCAAAGCCACTGTTTTCAGCGCCTCATCGAGCGAAACAAACGCTGCCACCTGTCATCGCTATTTCTCCCCTACGGGAAAAGTATACAAAACAGCGGGAACCTACTACGATACCTTGGTTAACTACCTTGGTTGCGACAGTATCATCAAAACAAATTTCAGCATCATCGCGGGAAGAAGGACTATTATTCGCAGTGCTTGCGCTGAATTCAAGAGCCCAAGCGGAAATTACATTTGGAAAAAATCAGGCGACTATTTGGATACTTTGGTGAACTACCAAGGTTGTGATAGCATTGTCACAGTTAAATTAACCATTTGGGAACCAGGAAGAGATACCGTCAACACATCGGTTTGCAGAAGTTATATTTTACCCAACACCAATAAACTGATCGACAAATCAGGTGTTTACTATGAAGTTTTGAAAAACTGGAGAGGTTGCGACAGTATTATCACCTACATCCTCAATGTTAAAACCGTAGATGATTATGTAATTCACAACGGATCCCTCCTCACTGCAAGAAATACCAATGCCCAATACCAATGGCTCAATTGCAGTCAAGGGTATAAAGTCATTGATGGCGCAACATCCAGAAATTACATTGCTCCAGCGAATTTGATTTATGCTGTAGAATTAACAGAGGCAGGATGTAAGGACACATCGGATTGTGTTCAAGTCACCAATGCTGCGATTTCAAAAATCGAAGATGCAGGCATCCAGATTCAGCCCAACCCATCCTTCGGATTGATCCAAATTCGTATGATGGGTGAGAACGCAAATACTGCAGGAATGGGGATTGTTGGAACCATTAGAATTTACAACGCGGCAGGCGCCATCGTTTATGAAAAACTATCACAGCCCATTCAAAATACATTGATAAATTTGGGAGAAATGCCCGGAATTTATTTTGTACAAATTGAAACTGCACTCGGATTGTTATCAAAAACAATCGTTGTAAGCAAGTAAAATATCACATTTTCAGAAAATGGCAATTCGATGATTTTAAAATCGTCGAATTGCTTGTTACAACAATTGAAAACCCCCTACATTCGGCGAATTACACAATTTGTCGAATGAAAAACTTACTAAAAAATTATCTCATGTGCGTCATGGCTACGTCAGCCCTGGCATTCTCATCCAATGTGCTTCAAGCCCAAAACGGAATCGACTTTGACGGGGTTGATGATCGAATCGATTGCGGAAACGACACCTCAGTTCAAATCGTAGGAAAAACAATTTCCTTAGAAGCGTGGATTTATCCAACCAGTTTCAAAACCAATCCTTGGGATTGCAACGTGATCTGCAAAGAAGACAATTCAACCAACAACGGCTACAATTTGCGCGTGGGTGGAAGTGGACAATTGAACTTTGCGATGGGAAATGGAACCTCAACTTGGGCCGA
>DDYM01000057.1:93591-107654 GCA_002347985.1 Bacteroidetes bacterium UBA2234 | reverse complement strand
TTGTATGTGAACGGAATCGCGATTGACTCTTTTGACGTGGCTACTTCCATTACAAACACGGCAAGCAGCATCAACCTTACCATTGGCGATCACACGGGTTCTTATCAAAGGCGTTTTCAGGGAATGATCGACGAGGTACGAATTTGGAAGACTTGCAGGACAAGTAGCCAAATCAAAGCGAATATGAACGATGAATTTTGTTCTTCACAAACTGGTTTGAGGGCCTACTATAAATTCAATCAAGGAAAAGCAGCGGGCAATAACATTTCTACAAAAAACACCAATGATTTGTCCGGTTTTAAGAATACCGGAACCATGCAAAATTTTGCTTGGACAGGTAGCAATTCGAATTGGGTTACAGGAAAATCAATGAAAAAATCCTCTACCCTAACCACACAAACCCTCACTGCTTGTGATTTATTTATTTCTGCTTCGGGTAGAAAAAAATGGACCGCTTCGGGCACTTACTATGACACGGTTCAGAACATGATGACATGTGACAGTATCATCAAGTATGTCTTGACGTTGAAGAAGAAAAGTACTAGCAGCATGAAAGTATTTGATTGCAAGAGTTTCAAGAGTCCAAGTGGATTGTATACATGGTCAAAAACTGGAACTTACACGGATTACTTAACCAATTCCGTTGGGTGCGACAGTGTAATCACTATCTATTTGAAAATCGGAACAACGCCCGATAGCATTTCTGTAAGCGATTGTAAACAAGTCATAAGCCCTAGCGGTAAATACACATACAAACTATCAGGCAGATACAGCGACACATTAAAAAGTTACCGCGGATGCGACAGTATCGTATTTGTGAAAGTCAATATTTTGCCGAGTTCAACTGGTGAAATCACAGTTTCAGATTGTCGTAAATTCAAATCGCCCAGCGGCAAATACACTTACACATCAACGGGTACTTATTACGATACCATTGCCAATGAAATCGGCTGTGATAGCGTCATCACAATTCATTTCAGCATCATCTTAAGTGAGAGAAGCATCATCCGAAGTGCTTGTGAATCATTCAAAAGCCCCAGCGGATTGTACACTTATACAAAATCTGGTATTTACAAAGACACACTCATCAACTATATGGGTTGTGACAGTATTGTTACGATCAAGTTGACCATTTTTGAACCCGGAACAAGTACACAAACGATCAGTGCTTGTCGTTACTACATCCTGCCCAATGCCCGCACGGTGATTGAAAAATCAGGCACTTACAAAGAGACCCTCACCAATTGGAAAGGTTGCGACAGTATCATCACTTATAATGTAACGATTAAGAAAATCGACAATACAATCATTCAAGATGGATCTTTATTGAAGGCAAATTCAACTACGGCGAGTTATCAATGGCTGAATTGCAGTCAAGGTTACCGTGTAATTGTAGGCGAGACCAAGAGAACATACGCAGCAACTGCAAATCTCAAATACGCTGTTGAATTGAGTGAAAATGGATGCAAGGACACATCGGATTGTATTCAGGTTGTAAATGCAAGCAACATAAACTTGAACAGTCAAGAGGTTGTCATTGTACCCAATCCAAGCAGTGGCCGTTTTGAATTGAAAATGAACTACGAGGGCAAGATCCATGTTTTGGTCACCAATACGATGGGAGCGATTGTTTACGAGGCATTTACTAGCAAGGCAGTCCTTTGTCCTGTTGAATTAAACGTGAAACCCGGTTTGTATCAAGTCCATGTATTTGGCGAAGATTTCAGCACATCAAAATCTTTGGTAATCCAACCCTAACAACCGAAATTGCGGCCATGTCCTTCCGGAACAATGGCACACATACAACAACAGACCCATTGGCGAANNTTCGCCAATGGGTCTGTTTCATTTACAAGACCCTCAGTAACATTCGCATTTCGATTTCTGTTGATTCTTTTGGGTTCTATTTGCCTTAACACGAGAGCCCAAAGCAGTGCGTCCAAAAGTGCTGTTATAAAAAATCCAACCGCTCAATTCCTTCCTATCATCCCAGCGCCTCAAACAGTGGTTCAATTCCCCAATGCCCCATTTTACAATTGGCCCGATCAGATTGAAGTCCAAATCATAGGGACAGATTCAATCATGAATTTATATGAAAAAAATATCCTTGAACGACTTTACGATGCACTTCCGCAGTATACCAAAGACGCCTTAATTCCAACAAAGCCCTATTATGCGTTTGTGAAAAATGCGGTTGGAGAAATCGTAAAAACAACAACCTCTTCAGACGTCGCCACAAAAGACATCGTTTCAAGGAGAACAACTACATATCAGCTAACAATCAATCCTGATCTGCTTCCCATAAGGAAGGATTATTTGGAGCAACAAAACAAAGGCCCCTTTTCTTGGCTGCATAAACACAGTCCCATCAAGCATGTAATCAAACTGGTTTTGCATCAGCCCAATCCAGAAAAACTCTCAAAAACAGATCCCAATGCAAGTTTTTACGGGACATGGAAAACCAATGATTATTTCATCAATTTCGTGCCCAGTACTTTGACCCATCGCGAAAGCTATGTGCTAAAAATCGGATCGGGAAAAGAACCCAACATTGAAATACACGCCATCGATTTTGCAGGGATGTGCTGGGGACTTGGCAGTTTACGTCAGCTCACCGAACATTCCAAAACAGGATCGCTCCTACCGATGCAAATTGAAGACTATCCAGCCTTTCCTTACCGCGGAATGCATCTGGATGTAAGTCGTCATTTCTTTAATACAGCCGAAATCAAGCGCTTTATCGACCATTTGAGTTTTTATAAGATCAATACCTTTCATTGGCATTTGTGCGACGACCAGGGCTGGCGCATCGAAATCAAGAAATACCCCAAACTCACTAACGTGGGCGCTTGGCGAATGAATCGCGATCATGAAAATTGGCGCTTGGCTCATCCTCAAGAACCCAACGAAACACCCAATTATGGCGGTTATTACACCCAAGAAGACGTCAGAGAAATTGTAAAATATGCAAAAGAGCGAGGTGTTAGCATTATCCCTGAAATTGAAATGCCGGGCCATTCTTCCGCCGCGTTGGCAGCCTACCCCAACCTGAGTTGCAGCAAATTGCCTCAGTTCGTGGTCCCCGGTGGCAATTATCCGAAAACCAATTCGTCGGTTTTTTGCGCAGGCAACGAGGCTACCTTTTCCTTCTTGGAGGATGTTTTAGATGAAGTCATGTCGCTGTTCCCAGAATCCGAGTACATTCATATTGGGGGCGATGAAGTTGATAAATCCGCATGGCAACACTGCCTCATGTGTCAGCAACGCATCAAAGTGCTCAAAGACGTCAGTAGTACCATGGGCGCCAGTACAGACATCAACGATTGGAGTAAGCCCGAAGAGCGACTTCAGAGCTATTTCATCGCCAGGATGGAGAGGTATTTGAATGCACACGGACGAAACATTATCGGATGGGACGAGATTTTGGAAGGTGGATTGGCACCCAATGCGGCGGTGATGAGTTGGCGCGGGGTTGTGGGCGGCATCGAAGCGGCTCAGATGAAGCATCCCGTAGTTATGACACCCGGATACCCTTGCTATTTTGATCATTATCAAGGCGATCCGAGCAGTGAACCTTTGGCATTCGGGGGTATGAATACCCTGAAGGATGTGTACTATTTTAGACCCGTACCCAATGAACTTAAACGCGAGTTCCACCCTTTTGTGGTGGGTGCACAAGCCAATGTGTGGACGGAGTTCATGAAGGATTTCAAGCAAGTTGAATACATGATTTTTCCTCGTATGCTGGCCTTGAGCGAGGCGTTGTGGACGGGTTCAAGCCCCAAGAATGCCTACAAAATGGGCGAAAATGCGATAGAGATGGGCAATCGCAACATCGACACCGCCTTTGCAGATTTCTTAGACCGTCTCAGTTTTCATGAGCAATTTGGAAATTTTGCAAATGTGAAATTCGCACACAGTCAGTATGGGATTAAACCCAGCATCGAAAACGGTCACGATACAATTTGGGTTGAAATGGCATCGGCTTCGGGTATTGCGCCCAAGGTCAATAATGGCAAGACCGATCAAATTGAAATAAAAAAATCAAGAATTGGTCAGGCATGGGAAGAATTGATCAAGCCAACGGACGACGGCGTGCCGGCTGAACCTTTAAAAAATGGCGGGGTTCATCACAGCGAATGGACGCGCATCGAGAACATTTATCCGGGAAAATCAGGACCCAGAACAGCGGTCACCGCTTCTGAAGACATTCACGGGTACTTTTCGCAGAACATCAACCAAGCCGTTACATTGAGCTTCCGCAAACATGTCGGTTTTGGCAAGAAGATTCACTTACAGGTTCCGGCAGATTCAAGATATCCTGGACACGGCGAGGGAACCCTATGCGATGGAGTATCTGGCGGAAATTACTTGGGCGCTCATTGGCTTGGATTCTATGGAAAAGACATGGTAGCGGTGTTAGACCTAGACACCCTAACCGATGTAGAATCAATCACTTTGGGGGCATTATCGGTAGAACCTAGTTGGATTTTCGCACCAACAGAAGTACAAATTGAAACCAGCAGCGATGGGAAAAATTGGGAACTTCACCCTATGCCATCGCAATGTAGAACCATTGTTTCGAGCGACACCGTTATTTATAGCGGGGGGAAATCGATGATCAACAGAACAACCCAACTCGGCAAAATGCGATATACGTTTGATGAGATTTGGGGTCGGAATCTCGCCGATAAACACATCCATTACTCCGTTAATCTGCAAGCATCCAAAGATTCCACAACCACTGCACCACCCTTTCAAACCCGATTTATTCGAATCACTGCCAAATGCAGAATGTCGTTACCGTCCGACCACCCCGGCGTGGGCAACCCCGCTTGGATTTTTGTGGATGAGATTGTGGTGAAATAGGTTTGAAACGTTATTTACACTTAGGCTTTATGAACTTTTCATGCTCAGCCCAAGCATCTTGAACCACATCTCCAGTTTCCTCACCACCGTTATAGGAAATCATTACTCCATTTCTAACCTTCCTTACTCTCAATTTTTCGGAATCACCCATACACCGAAATTCCTCAACAGAGTAATACCACTTTCCAGCCTTTGAAAGAGACATTACTCCAACAAAATTTGTATTTCCCATCGCCCCCCAGTGATTTACATATAAATCATCTGCCCCATCTCCGTTTATATCATTTATGTTTCTGATGCCAGTTGAACAGGCATCCCAATCATGTTTTGGAATGATGTTGACATTTGATTTAAGATGAGTTTTACAAGTAGTTCCATCTTCTTCTTTATAATCCGACACAACCCAAATGGTTTCAAACAATCCATCACCATCAAAATCTCCATCAATCGAAAATTCATGAATATCTCTATCTATTATTTCTCTGGACTTAGCTCGAACTTGTTCATTTTTGATTTGGGGAGAATTATCAGAGATAATATTGCTTTCAGAGATTCCCAATCTTTTTTGAATCTCCAACGAATCTTCCTTTGTTAAAAAATTATTTTGCCCTGAATTACATGCAATCATTAAAAATGCTACTCCAGCAAAAGTGAACCTTATCATTGGTTAATAATCTTTAACAACTCACTTCTTTTCAATTCAATTCGCTCAATTTCCGTCAGTGCATTTTTCAAATCTCTTTCACGTTCTTCAGAAGTTCTTAAGAAATGAAATTCATTCGCTCGTGCATATCTATCATTTGCAACACTCAAAGCAACATTCAATTCGCTCAATTTTGCTTTCGCTGAAGTAATTTCCTCTTGTCTCTGCTGTTCTTTAATTAACTCAATGCGTTCCTGTTCTTTGGCTTTTAACTCAGTCTCATATTTTGCGATCGCTTGTTGTTTTAGAGAAATTTCCTCTCTGCGTGGGACTTCAATAAAAATAATATAAAGTATAAACAGCACCAATAAACTCGCAACGATCTTATAATTTTTATGTAACCATTCAGACAAATTAAATTCCCTGTGATTCAAATCCTCATCCTCATTAAAATCTGGCGGAATGGAATGACAAACATCCAACAACTCAACGACTTGATTTAAAGGAGTCCAAATGACTAATTCTTCTGACCACACTTTATCCGTTCGAGACTTTACTTTCGTTTTCAATTCTTCTCGAGAATATGGTCCGACACGTTCCCCGTATTGAATTAAATAATAACGTTGTGATTCCATAATAAATCAAAGATATAAGAATAAATGACATTTTCCATACAACTTCAACGACCTTAATTTGACGAATAAATATATTTAATCGCAATTCAGATTAAGAAAAAAAAATAGAATACTCCTTTATCCGAATAACTTGGATGTTCTTAATCGCAAGTTAACTTAATTTGTAGTAACCTCAGATGAACAAACGGATATCGCCAGTTAAAATGAAAGTACTATCACTAGCAAACTCAAAATCCAATCTCTTCAAGCAATTGCTTTTTGCCTTTGGCATCTTGAGTATTTCTCGTTTGGTTTGGTTTGTTGCCAATGTTTTCTGGTTGCCGCCGATTGGGGTAGACGAGTACATTTATGCCCATTTGGTAGGGATTTACTTCGACATACCAGTGGTGGCATTGATTTATTTACCCGTTTGGATTTGGGTTATTTATGGGGATTCTTGGCGACAACAATTCCCCATTGTCAATCGGATTTTATTTGTCATTTCTTCGATGGTGGTGTTGATTTTCAATGGTATCGACACAGGCTATTCTCAGGTCACCGCAAAAAGGAGCGGATATGAATTATTTGACATATTGGGGGATGATGCGAATCGTTTTGCGCCGTATTTGAAGGACAACTGGTATATCATTTTGGGGTTGGCCGCGATAGGGTATTTGATTTTCAGGTGGGTTCCGGTTCGCGGCCAATATCCGGATCTTTCATTCAGGAAGAGGCCGCTGCGCGGCCTCTTCGCCACGGCCGCCTTCGGCGGCCTGTGGCTCCTTGCATTTAGAGGGGGATTCCAACTCCGACCCCTAAGAGCCATCGATGCTTCCAACTTCGTTCAACCCGAAATCGCACCCCTTGCCACTTCTACCCCCCTCCAAATTATAAGCACCTGGAAACGCAACGGACTACCCGATTTTGAATTCCCAATCCAATACCCCTCATCGGCTACCCAAAACGCCAAAACCCTCAACCCCAACCAATGGCTATTTGGCGAATCATCCGCCCTGCCCGAATTCCCATTATCCCGGTCCACCGGCGGAGGCTGGGTAAAACCTAACATCGTAGTTATCGTCGTTGAAAGCCTGGCCCGCGACTATACCGGCTTTGGCAATGGAAAACCCTTTACCCCCTTTCTCGACAAACTAGCCAAAGACCCACAAACAATTCAATTCCCATACTGCTTTGCCAACGGAACCAAAAGCATCGAAATGGTGCCAAGCATTTTCTGCGGAATGCCAAGCCTGATGAGTGAATTTTATGTCACCTCCGCCTACGCAAACAACAAAGTAAAAAACGCTTTTCAACTAGCCACTGGGTATAAAACCGCCTTCTTCCATGGTTCTAACAATGGAACTATGGGATTCCAGTCTTTCCTAAAACAAACCGGTTTACAACAGTATCATGGCATCGACCAATATCCATCCAACCTTTACAACAGAGACTTTGATGGAAACTGGGGCATTTTCGATGAACCCTATCTTCAACACGTTTCAAGTTGCCTCGATACACTGAACAATCCTAACGATCCTTTTTTTGCCTCCGTTTTCACCCTCTCCTCCCACCACCCCTATACCATTCCGCAACCCTACCTTAATAAATTGCCCGGATCGCCAGGAACAGTGCAACATACGATTGCCTATGCCGACATCGCATTGCAGAAATTTTTCCAAACCGCGTCAACCAAACCTTGGTTCAAAAACACAGTTTTTGTGATTACAGGCGACCATACAAGTCATTCCGACAAAGAGTACTTCTACAGTCAAAGCGGACATTATGAAGTCCCCTTACTCATTTACAGTCCAGGACTAAACTTTAACGAATGTCTCATTCAAAAAGGAAATCATAAAATCAAGGAATACGGGAAATCTGTCGTCCCGGGATGGCATACAATCACACAATCTCCATGGGCACAAAAGTGTGTGGATTCCATACTACTAATTGCAAAAAACAAAACCCTTTCCCAGTGCGACATCCTACCTACACTCTGGGATCTTCTCGGGGCCAACAGTCCACGATTGGGTTTTGGCAGAAGTGCGTTTGATCCAAGCTACAGGGGATATTCCACCCACATCGACAAAGATTTGTATTATATCATCCAATATCCTTTTGTCCTGGCATTAAACCAACAAGGGGAAGTCGTGGATTACCACCAACAAACTCGAAACAACAACAAAGCCCAGAAACTACCCTATCAAGGTCCTCAATTTGAATGGCTCCGCGCTACGCTACAATGCCAAATGAAAGAGTACAGCCAACGAATCAAACAGAATCGCTGGGAATAAGTCAATTACACTTTAAATCCGATCCCGCCTGAAGCCATGTTCGGTTTCACCACCGTGCTAAACTCCTCCACATCTTCAAATGTGAGTGTTTCAATGGCCTTCTTGGTATATTTCGCCTTTGACAAGTCGCTCAAGCGCAAATGCTGATTCCGAATTGCCTCTTCAATCACTTTACGAACCGCCCTTCCATTTCCAAAATACTTATCTCGGGTCTTGTACATAAAGTCGATGTACTTCATCAAATGATCCGATGCCTTTGGCTCAGGAATAATATTGTGGTCACGCAACTGATTCAAAGCAATGGTATACAAATCATCCGCGCTGTAATCCTTGAATTGGAATACACGGTCGAATCGAGATTTCAAGCCCGGATTCGACTCCATGAATTTCTCCATATTCTGAGTATAACCCGCTGCAATCACTATAAATTCACCACGCTTATCCTCCATCCGCTTCAACAATGTTTCGATGGCTTCCCTACCAAAATCGTTGCTTCCACCGTCACTCAAACTGTAGGCCTCATCAATAAACAACACACCACCCATCGCCTTGTTGATCAATTCCGATGTCTTAATCGCTGTTTGGCCTACATATCCGCCAACCAAACCTTGCCTATCGCACTCCACCAAATGACCTCTTTCCAAGATACCCAAGGCCTTATAAATCTGAGCCAAAATACGCGCTACAGTTGTTTTGCCCGTACCCGGATTTCCACTAAATACGCTGTGCAATGAAAACGATTTGCGTACATCCTTACCCAAACTCTTGTAAAAACGGACCAACTTCACGATTTCTTCGATGTCGTGCTTCACCTGATCCAAGCCAATCATACCACGCAATTTCAGCATCGCCTCTCGCAACAAATCCTCATCAATGGGAATTTCAGGGAGTATACCTTCGTGCAAAGCGAAGATCTTTTTCAGATCCGCCTCAGTGATGGTAGACAACGATGCCAAATCCAAATTCTCCGGGTGATCCGTTTTCATGATACGAAGGCCTAAATTCATCTTGGCCTCATCAACCATCGAATTCACCAATCTGGCATTGCCAAAAAACTTATCACGATCCCTGAATTTATCGGTCAAATACTTGGTAAACAATTTCTTCGACTCTTCATTAAAGTTCACAGAACGCTTGCTCGCCGCAAATTCCGCAATTTTAACCAATTCCTGGGGCGTATAATCCGGGAAGTCGTATTGCATCACAAATCGAGATTTCAAGCCCGGATTCGACTCCAAAAAGGCGTCCATCTCCTCGGGATAACCCGCCACTATAATTGCAATATCCGTAGCATCAGACAATTCCTTAAGCAATATTTCGATCGCTTCTTTTCCAAAATCCTTATTGTCCTCGTCCTTTCGTGCCAGTGCATACGCCTCATCGATAAACAAAATCCCGTCCTTGGCTTTTTTAATCGCCTCCTTCGTTTTGGGAGCAGTTTGGCCGATGTATTCTGCAACCAAATCACTTCGATCTACTTCCACAACATGACCCTTTTTCAACAATCCCATTTCCTTGTAGATTTTACCCAACAAGCGTGCGACTGTCGTTTTTCCAGTCCCCGGGTTGCCTTTAAATACTGCATGCAGATTGATTTTATCCGTTTCATCGAATCCCTTTTCACGTCGCAAAGCCACAAACCGCAAATAATCTGAATACTCGCGAATTTTCATCTTGATGGGATCCAAACCCGTAAGTTCATCCAATTCGTGCATCACAGCGTCTATTCCCATCGGGGTTGATATCGATTTTTGCTCTTCGTCGTTGGCCGCAACCTCACCCTCCTCGATATCTTCTAAATCATCCAAATGCACATATTCAATTTGTGTCAACGGGATAAAATCCTCCTCATGTGCCGCCACATAATCATCGCCAATTTCATAAGGAACCTGAGCCAACATGTGGTCCATGAAAATTACCTCAGCATAATAATCACCTCTACTCCATGTGCCAATCACATCGCTGCCCCATCCAATGGTTACCGTAAAAACATCGTCCTCCGGCTTAACGATGAAAATTTTTGACACCGATCCTTTGAGGTAGCCACTGGAAGTTCTGAAATTAAACAGAAGCTCAATCGATAAATCTTTGGTTTTGCGGGTAAGATTGCTCAAATTCAACTCGATCCAAACATAGCGTGTGCTCATCGCGTTGAAGACCGTATAATATTTCCGATCTGCAAGTGGTGCATCCACCGAGTTCGACTCATAGAGTTTTACTGTATCAATTTTGAAATACGGATTCGTTGCGTTGCGCATCACCCCAACATTTTGAATGATAAACGTTTTGGTTGACAACAACTCGTCGTTCACATAAGCTTCCCAACGATATATACCTTCTTTCCAATAGGCTCCCGGCGTTTTCACACCCCATCCCTCTCGAACATAGACAACCGATTCCTCCGGATTAACCGTCCGATCGCAATTCAAAAAGCAGATTTCATTGTTTTTTTCGTCGATGCAACGCATGCGCAAGTTCAATGACCAGGCCTCTTCATCAAATCTTTTGTTATACAGAGAAACTTCGCAATACACGTAAGCCACCTCCATTTCCTCAAATACGGTTCGGTATTTTTTTGTATTGTTTGCCAACCACTCAATGCTCGAGTAGGTCTTGATATCGCGAAACTTAAATTGGTTTGTATTCATAATCAGTTGATTTAAAATTAGATGACATTCAAAGTCGTTCAAAAGTTGCTCGCCTTCAACAAGGATAGGCTTTTTACGATTTCGAATTGATGCAATATCCGCAGAAAGGATGAAATAATTTTTTCTTTCCGATGAAATCTGCGATAAAAATGTTGCAACATGTAAATATTCCAAAGATGAATAAATTCCCAAATATTTGTTGTATTTTTGCACCTCCGATACGGAAAGACCTCGTAGCTCAGCTGGATAGAGCAACTGCCTTCTAAGCAGTAGGTCACAGGTTCGAATCCTGTCGGGGTCGCCCAGTATTGAGAAAATATCGGGGAGTAGCGCAGGCCGGTAGCGCACCTGGTTTGGGACCAGGGGGTCGCAGGTTCGAATCCTGTCTCCCCGACCACTTTCAAAAGCCTCAAAGAAATTTGGGGCTTTTTTTATTGGTAGGTTTTTCAGTCTTTTTGGAGACTCCAAAACACATTTATCTAGTCCCTGTTGGCTAACTTAGTAAAGCTCTGATTTGGTTTTATGAAAGACCGATATTTGATTGAATACCTAGCTTTGGTTATCAAAGAGGACTATTCGAGTTTTATTGAAAAGGGCTGGTTATGATGCCAGCCCTTTGTATTCATTTAGAGAAATTGTAGGAGGTTTGTCAATTCTGATCCGAGGATCTGGACATTTTAATCAATATGGCCAAACGACCTTGAATTCTATGTTGTAGAAACGCTGATTATGATTTAAACCATTAAAGCCTTCGCCATTTTTTAAATACGAAACAAATTTTCCATTTTCACGTTTCAACTCATACGTACCTTTCGCAATGTTAATTTTTGGTGAAGAGGACATAGTACCCCATCTAATTCCACATGTAATAAATCCGGGATCTCCAAAACCAGTTGAATCAACCTGATACGATCCAACTTTAATCTCATTTTTTTGATGGCTAATAGTTATAATGGTATCTGAAGAACCTGTTCCCCACCAAGTCAACGTTGAATCGAAGGCTGTCCCATTAACCCTTAAAACGCTAGGTTTTGCACAAACAAATTTCACACCACGAACTATAATATAAGGTTTCACAGAAGCTGAGTTGTCCACTGGTGGAGTTACAGGGTCTTTTTCACAAGACTGTAGAATGAAGAGTCCGCAAACCGCGACAATAAGGGAGAGTCTAAAAATTGTACTTTTTTTCATGATTTTTTATTTCTTTATTCTTTAATAATACGAATTACTGCATTTTTATTGCCTGATTTAAATTCAATGATATACATACCACTTGGCTCATGGATATCAATTTCTAGAACCTGCGAATTGAATAGTTTTTCAGATTGAATTACTTTTCCATAAATATCCGAGATCGACATCTCAGTGTTTACCCATTCATCCCCTAAGTCAACGGTATAATTACCATTTCCAGGATTGGGGAATACTCTCAAATTCCTGACAAACTCCTTCTCTTCAAAGCCAGTGGATGTGGCATTTTTATATATGTAAATTGAACCTGCATCACGAATGGTTGCTCCACCTTTTTCATCCTCATCCTCATTCCAAGCTCCAACCATTGCATAATTCCCATAAATGGCAACGGATTTTCCAAATCGATCATCTGTATTTCTGTCGGATGCAACAATTTTATTGACTTGTTTCCAACTTCCTGCATTATTTTTAAAAATGTATGCCGACCCCGATGATGTGAGAGTATTCCCTCCTGCGGCGTCCTGCGATTCAAAAAATGCACCTACAATTGCATAATCGCCAGAAATTGCAACGGCTTCCCCAAAACGATCCACATAGGACCTGTCAGAGGCAACAATCTTGTCTAATTGCACCCAACTGCCTGCATTGTTTTTGAAAATGTAAGCAGATCCAGAACCATTATAAGTATTTTTTCCGGTTGCATCTTCATCATCAGCATAAGCTCCAATGATCATATAGTTCCCGGAAATTGCCACAGAACTACCGAATAAATCTTCAGCCGCGCGATCGGAGGCTACGATTTTTTTCACCTGAGTCCAGTTGCCTGAGTTATTTTTGTACACATAGGCTGAACCAGAATACCACATTTTGTTTCCGCCTGCTTCATCTTCAGATTCAAACAAAGCGCCAACCACCAAATAATCACCCGATATAGAGACGGCAAAACCAAATTTATCCTCCGCACCTCTGTCACTCGCCACTATTTTTTGTATTTGAGCCCAAGTCCCTGAGGTGTTTTTGAATACATATGCAGAACCTGCATTTTGCATTGAATCACCTGAATTCACATTTTCATCCTCTTGATGTGCCCCAACAACGGCGTAATCTCCGTCAATAGATACAACTACACCAAATTGATCTGACTCTTCGCGATCTGAAGCAATAACCTTTTGAATTTGGGTCCATACACCATTTTTATTTTCAAAAATATAAGCGGATCCCGCTGCACTGCGATAACTATTCCCAGTTAAGTCATGATCTTCACTGTAAGCACCTACAATAGCATAATTGCCCGAAATAGAAACCGAATGACCAAAAAAATCACCTTGTGATCTGTCATTGGCTACTATTTTCTGCTGTTGTGTCCATTTTCCAGCAATGTTTTTAAATATGTATGCCGATCCAGCATTGAGCATAGGGCTTGCCCCTTTATCATCCTCATCTTCAAATTCTGCTCCAACAATAGCATAATCGCCAAATATTGATACCGCACAACCAAACAAATCCTCTTCCCAACGATCAGTCGGTACAGATTTTTGCACTTGGCTCCAATTTTGTCCAAGAACACTATTATTAGTCCCAACAACAAATAACAATAGCAAGACAAACTGTTTACATAAGTTGTTAAGAAGGCCTTTTTGATGATTACTACTTACATTAGTCACAATCAAAATAGGCGATTTTGAAGTGATCAAAATGAAATACTTTCCTATCATTTAACAAGGTTAAATTAAACCAATCAGAATTCAGTCATTAAAATGTAAAAAAATATGAAATGTAATTCTTCTATTACCCTTAGGAATTG
>DDYM01000057.1:89598-93577 GCA_002347985.1 Bacteroidetes bacterium UBA2234 | reverse complement strand
CAATCAATCTAAGAACATATGATTCACTGGGAAAATTCCCCAAGTCAACTACCGTATTTTCTGCAAATAGTCTTCCTGATTTCAATTTCTTACCCATCATATCGGTCAAAACTTAGGCCTTGTTAATTAAATCTGGCTTCACAGAAATTTCTATTTGGGAAGATGAAGGACTTGGACAAACTGAAATATCCAATTCGATTTCAATATTTACGTATGAGCTGAAAGGTGCCATACTTTTGTATTTTTAAAGTGGAATAACTGCAATCAAAATTATAAGCGTAAACCCCTTCCGGACAATCTACATTATCAATTTTACCATCCCAAGTCGGATTTTCGCCCTGAGATCGATGGATTAATTGTCCCCAACGGTTATAAATTGTCAATACGGAATAATTCATAAGACAATTACTCTTAAGCCCAAATCTATCATTTATACTGTTGTCGTCAGGTGTGAAAGCATCTGGGATCCAAAATTCGCAATTGGGATTTTCAGAGCAAGGTTTTACTGTAATTCTAATAAGGGTATCTCGCTGATCGGATTGACCTTCATTGACGACATACCTAATTACTTCTTGTTTGTTTTCTTTGGTATTGATGGAGTATTTCAGAATTAATTCATCGTTGTTTCTGTTATGAAAATTAGAGGTTAATGACTGATAATATGTCTCAGGGTTCATAGAGAACTTCATTAGGAAGAGTCCTTCGGACGCAGAGATAAAGAGAGAGTATAGTGTATCATTGAATCTAAAAGCAGGGGACATATAAGCATATTCCCAATTAACGTTGTAAGGATTGCCCAAGGGTTTCACAACGGTGGGTGGCTTGTAGATACCATTTCCGAAATAAAAAAAGATCTGCCTGTTATTTGCATTGTTTAACCAAACGAAGGTTTTTCCATTGAATGTGTACGAAAGAATTCCCTTGTAATCGCCTCCGCCAATGCCAAACATACCTAGGGAATCAATCACTGGATTTGTATTCAACGGGTCCTTCCCAAATTTCACCAATACAAAATTGCCCGATTGGATGGTAGGAGCAAGTATCCAATGATTTCCAGATGCATCCATTCCCATGGTAAATGCCCTGAATTGACATTTTTTATAGGGTACTTTGATGAATTTGAATTCAGGTACATTACGTATGGTATTCCCAAACACGATTTGCGTAAAACCATTTTGATATCGATTTACGGCATAACCGAAAAGGGTGCCATTGATTCTATTGAAATAGATTTGGCTCGACAATTCGGCCCCATTATAAATCATGATCTCACTCGCTTTTGGAATGTTGTTGAGTGACTTTCCAAACTCCAACCGCACAATTCTAGTTCTAAGGTTTGTGCCAGCAATGAATACAAGACCAAACCATTCGTTGCCCTCTTTCATCACATGTACGCTGCTCGTACAACCCTTTATTTTATTGTCCAAATAACCCAAATCAAATTCTTCGGGCTTTGCGCTAAAACTTTTTGGGTATTTATATCGATAAAGTCCATAGCAGATGTTTGGTAAAAACAAAAAAATATTCCCGGAATCCTCAGCAACTGCAAATTGATTAGAGTAGTCCCTGTAATTGATGAACTGATATTTTGGAACGGGATATTTGAGAAAGTTCGAATCCTCCATCCAAGATTCAACGGGTTGCCAATAGTGGCTTTTAGCTGTTTCAAGACTTTTGAAACGATTAGAATCCAAGCCACAATTCAACGTGTCGTTGAAATCAATTTTAAGTGATTGGGCGCTTGCAGTTGAGAAAAAACCAATAATGATTCCCAATTTGATCCATTTTCCAATCTCCATAATGGTTGGACCACAAACTTTCCAATCTTGTTGCCTAAAATAATGCCATTACTTCTTCCAATTACGGACGAACTACGGCCAACTGACCATGACCAACAATGACATTTGATTGATCCTTCACGTTGTAGGTATATACGCCAGCAGACCAATCTGAAACCTTGATCGAAGTTGAACCATCAAATGGCTTAGACATCATCAACTCACCCGTAGCCGAATAAATCTCGCAAACCAAAGAATGACCTTTTGATGCACTTACTGTAACAACATCCGTTGAGGGATTTGGAAAACAAGACACCTTGATCTCACTCATCAATGCGTAAGTCTGACTTTTCACGGTAGTGTATGTCACATCATCCACATACAACGAGCTGTTTAACATGTGAGAAATTGTAGTATCGTCTACATAACTACTCACGAAGTAATATCTCAACAAATTGGCTTCCAATGATTTGTCGACATAATAAATGGGGATATCCAATTTTGTAAAATTCGAATTCCCCGCAAATGTATTGGCGCCATAACCAATCACAGAATCCACACCGCAGGTAGTATTTACCACTTCAACATACAAATTTGCAGAATCATATATCGATGCGGGTACATATTTCACCATCGCACTTGCCAAGACTGGCTTTGAAGGAAGAACCTCTCCACCGGTAAATGTAAAATTAAAACTGGCATCCAAACCCACCCTTGTGTTTGTCAAATAACCCGGCATCAATCCCAAATCACTCAACTCCGATGTGGTAAGTTTCGCAGAAGCCAAACCTGAATTCTTTTCTGTTGTACTCTTTGTTACTTGCGTTTTCACTTGTGTGTTCCCACCCGACATGAAGTTAAAAACGTTCATGATCGAATCGAAAGTGCTCCAACCCTGAGGGGTTTCGAGGTTGGTGGTGGTGTTAAAAATCAACTTGCTCGTTCTCCAATTTTCCAATCCACCATTCTTGATAGTTGTTTGTGCCTGGGCCATCCCGATCGATGAAACCACAATAGACAATCCAATGATTATTTTTCTCATGCTTTGTATTTTACACAAAATTAAGAGCAGATGGGTGAGCATCGCTATAAATTCGACAAAAAAGCCAAACCTTTTCCCCAAATCATCCCCATCATGTGTTATTGTCGCGGCGAGGGTTAATTTTGCGTATCCTTTAGAATAACAGTGAATATTCAATCTTATATCAATCAACTCACATTTGGACAAACCGATCTTTCATTTGCGATCGTAGTAGGGTTGACGATGATTTTTGCCTTCATTTATTTATTTGGATTTTTCACCAAAATAAAGCGAACTGAATCGCAAGCCGTTGTTTCATCTGCGCCGGGAATTAGCATTATCATCGCATCGCGAAATGCCCTACCCCTGCTAGAAAAAAACTTGCCTAACTGGCTGGCGCAAGACTACCCTAACTTCGAAGTCATAATTGCCAACGACCGAAGCACGGACGATACACCCCTCTTTCTTATCGAACAAAAAGAGCTGCATCCGAAACTCAAAGTTGTTTCACTCGATGCCGATTTCGTAAAAATGGGTGGCAAAAAACTGGCTCTTACATTGGCAATCAAAAAAGCCCAATACGATCACTTCTTACTGACCGATGTGGATTGCGTGCCCAGCAGCGACCAATGGCTGAAACACATGGCCACTCAGTTCACGCGTGAAAAGCAAATCATTTTGGGTACGGCACCTTTAAAAACCGGCACTGGCTTTTTAGGCGCTCTCATTCACCATGAGAATTTACTGACCGCAATGCATTACCTCGGCCTAGCGGCCTCGGGCAAACCCTACATGGGCGTGGGTCGAAATTTGGCCTATACCCGCAATGCATACAATGCTGTAAACGGGTTTAGCAGCCATCACCATATCCCCGCGGGCGATGACGACCTTTTCGTGCAAGAAGCCGCAAACGCCAGCAACACCGCAATTTGCGTGAACCCCGATGCCTTCTGCTACAGCGATGGACCGGCGAATTGGAGCGCTTATTGGAAGCAAAAGAAACGACATCTATGGGTAGGAAAATCGTATCAAAAAGGTGTAAAACAACTCCTCGCGATTTATCCTATGGCGCAATTGTTCTTCTGGACCACCATCATCCTTTGGTTCATCCTAGGCAGCCAGATTTTGTGGCCCATCATAGCCCTATTGCTAAAATTAATTCCCGAGTGGGTTGTTTTCT
>DDYM01000057.1:78809-89559 GCA_002347985.1 Bacteroidetes bacterium UBA2234 | reverse complement strand
ACAAAAAAAATCACATGGTAGGACCAGAAATCATATTCCAACACTTCCCCAATCTCACGGAGGAACAAAAAACACAATTCACACAACTGGGTCCGCTGTATGCTGATCACAACGCTCGCGTCAATGTGATTTCTCGCAAAGACATGGATATGTTCTACATTCACCACGTGCTTCATTCGATGGCATTGGCCAAAACGTGTGAGTTCATGCCCGGCCAACACTTCATTGATATCGGCACCGGTGGTGGGTTTCCTGGAATTCCATTGGCTATAATGTTCCCCAATGTAGAATTCACCCTCGTGGATAGCATCGGCAAAAAAATCGCCGTTGTACAGGCAGTGATCGATGCGTTAGGACTCAAAAACGCGACAGCCATTCAGGAGCGAACAGAATCGCTGCCCATGAAATTCGATGGCGCCGTTGCTCGTGCCGTAGCTCCCGCAATCGAACTATGGAAGTGGATGGAAAATCATTGGAGTGGAAAACCCCGTTTCTTCCTATTAAAAGGTGGTGATTTGGCCGCTGAAATCAATGAAGTGATTGAATATTCGCAAAAAACCAAGATTAAATTGCACGCCATCGGCGATATTTACAACGATCAGCCCTTCTTCGAAACAAAGAAAGTGGTAAAACTATTCCACGGACAAATCTGGAAAGACTAGTCCGAGTTCAATTGTAAATTAAGCCCCTAGATTCATTCGCGCACCCGAATTAAATCGCTCTAGAAAGGCCATTAAGCCCCCAAAAGCGATTTGGCTGATGCCAACGCAGCCGAAAGGCCTTCCGCGTTTTTACCCCCTGCCGTAGCAAAGAAAGGCTGTCCACCGCCGCCGCCCTGGATTTCCTTGGCGCATTCGCGAATCATTTGAGAAGCATTCCACCCTCTTTCAGCAACCCACTGGTCGTCAACATAGATGGCCAACCCCGGCTTATCCTCAGCCAAGTAGGCTAAAACAACCACCGGATTGTTCAATTCTTGCTTCAACTGAAAACACAATTGCTTCGCTGCATCGGCACTTGGCAACAGCATCTGCTCCAAAATCATCGGAATGCCCGAAATCGTCTGAACCTTTTGTAACAAACTCAATTTCAACGCAGAAACCTGCTCCGCTTCCATTAGTTCCAACTGCTTTCGCATCGATGCATTCTCTTCCAACACTTTGCTCACGGCAGAAACCACATCCTTGGGATTGCCTAACGCGATTTTCACCTGCGACAACTCTTCTAGCTGTCCGTTGATATAATCCAAAGCCGATTGCTGAGTAACCGCTTCAATTCTGCGCACGCCGGCAGCGACACTCGATTCACCCAAAATTTTAAAGAAGCCAATCTGCGAAGTATTTGCCACATGGGTTCCACCACACAATTCCATCGAATAATCCGCATCAAACTCAATCACACGAACATATTCGCCATATTTTTCACCAAACAAAGCAGTCGCACCCATCTTCTGCGCCTCTGCAATCGGGACATTTCGATGCTCTTTTAAAGCGATGCCTTCGCGAATCTTTTCATTTACCCTCAATTCTACCTGTGCGATCTCTTCGTCGCTCATTTTCCCGAAATGCGAAAAATCAAAACGCAACGCTGAATCATTCACCAAGCTACCCTTCTGGGCCACATGTGTACCCAAAGCCTCACGCAAAGCGCTATGCATCAAGTGAGTAGCACTGTGATTGCTACTAATGCTATTCCTGCGATTCACATCCACTTGGGCTGTAAACGACTGATCCATATTTTTTGGCAGCTTGTCGCAAACCAATACGTGTAATTTATTCTCTTTTTGCGTATCCAAAACACGCACTATTTCGCCGTCTTGACCTACCAACTGACCTGAATCGCCCACTTGGCCGCCACTTTCGGCATAAAATGGACAAACATCCAATACCACTTGGTACAAATTTTTGCCTTTGGCTACGATGGTTCTATGTCGACTAATTTCAGTCACCGACTGCGTAGTATCATACCCACAGAAAGACTCCTCACTATCAGCCATGATGGTATGCCAGTCGCCGGTTTGTTTGGCGGCATCGGCTTTTGAGCGATCTTTTTGGGCTTGCAAGGCAACCTGAAACCCATCCATATCCACTGAACAACCCCTTTCACGGGCAATCAAATCCGTTAAATCGATTGGAAAACCGAAGGTATCGTACAATTCAAACGCGGTAGCACCATCCACAACACCCTTGGGATGCTGATCGATGAAGGTGCCCAAACGACCCATTCCTGTGCTCAAGGTGCGGAAGAACGAATTTTCTTCTTCTTGGATTACGCGCTGAACAAAACTCTCTTGGGCTTTGAGTTCGGGGAAACTGCTGGCAAAATAATTGGCCAATCCAGGAACCAACTGATTAAAGAACGATTCTTGGAATCCCAAGTAGGAGTATCCATAGCGAACTGCTCTTCGGAGTACGCGACGCACCACATAACCAGCACCTGTATTTGATGGCAACTGTCCGTCCGCAATACACAAACTCACTGCCCTGAGGTGATCGGCGATCACGCGGAAGGCGATGTCTTGCTGTTCATCATCTCCATAATTCTTACCGCACAATTTGGCTGTATTTTGGATGATGAATTGAAAAATATCAGTATCGTAATTGCTTGATTTCCCCTGGATACCGCGCACCAATCGTTCGAATCCCATTCCGGTATCCACGTGTTGGGCGGGCAAACGATCTAGACTGCCATCGGCTTTGCGGTTGAATTCCATGAACACGAGGTTCCAGATTTCTATAACTTCAGGATGATCTTTATTTACAAGGGTTGCGCCATCAACGGCCTCGCGTTGCTCGGCCGAACGCATATCAAAATGAATCTCGGAGCAAGGACCGCAAGGACCCGTATCACCCATCTCCCAGAAATTGTCTTTCTTATTGCCCTTCAAAATCCGTTTGGGATCAATAAACTGGGCCCATCGATCATGCGCCTCTTGATCGAACGAAATATTGGCCGATGCATCACCTTCAAAAACGGTGACATACAATTGGTCTTTGGGTAAACCGTAGACTTCGGTCATTAGTTCCCAAGCCCAGGCAATGGCATCTTGCTTAAAGAAATCGCCAAAACTCCAGTTGCCCAACATTTCAAACATGGTGTGGTGGTAGTGGTCGTGACCCACTTCCTCCAAATCGTTGTGTTTTCCGCTCACACGCAAGCATTTTTGCGAGTTTACAACACGCTTATAAGGTGCTTCGGCATTGCCCAAAAAGTAATCTTTAAACTGATTCATTCCTGCGTTGGTAAACATCAGGGTTGGATCGCCTTTGACAACGATGGGTGAGCTTTGAACGAAAGTGTGTTGCTTTGATTCAAAAAACGATAAGAATTTCTGTTTGATTTCGTGACTACTGAGCGCCATGGCGCAAAGATAGTGCAGAATGGGTCAAAAATGAGAGGCCGCGCTGCGCGCGGCCTCTCATTTTATCACTCTAAAGTTCACAATACTCAAAGTTGAACGTTTCCGCCAAACCCGGGTATCGTTAAAAACAATTCACTTGCGTCAATCAACCTACTGCACTCACCTTTGGTGCTGCATTCTTGATCTCGTCGCTCGCACCGTCCTCAAACTTCTTGAAGTTATCATTGAACAAATGTGCCAACTTCTCACACTGCTTGTCGTAAGCCTCTTTGTCCGCCCAAGTATTTCTTGGATGCAACAACTCAGAAGGAACGCCTTCACATGCATTTGGCATCATCATACCAAACACAGGATGCGCAGTGAAATCCCCTGTCAACTTGCCTTCCAATGCCGCAGTAATCATGGCACGGGTGTAAGACAATTTCATACGACTTCCTACGCCATATCCACCACCGCTCCAGCCGGTATTCACCAACCAAACGTTGATTTCTGGGCTAGCGCTCAACTTTTCACCCAACATTTTGGCGTACACCGTTGGATGCAAAGGCAAGAACACCTGACCAAAGCAAGAAGAGAAGGTAGCTTGTGGCTCGGTAACACCTGCTTCTGTTCCAGCAACCTTGGCAGTGTAACCACTGATAAACTGATACATGGCCTGACCTGGATTCAATTTAGAAATCGGAGGCAATACACCAAAGGCATCTGCAGTTAAGAAGAAAATATTTTTCGGCGCATCGCCCACTGAAGGCACAGCGATATTATCAATGTAATCAATCGGATAAGCTACACGTGTATTTTCAGTTACAGAAATATCGTCGTAATTCACCACGTCAGACCCTTCAAAGAATCTTACGTTTTCAACCAAAGCGCCGTGCTTGATGGCATGCCAGATTTGTGGCTCTTTCTCCTCAGTCAAATTCACACACTTGGCGTAACATCCACCTTCGAAGTTAAATACGCCGGTATCAGACCAACCGTGCTCATCGTCGCCAATCAACTTGCGATTTGGATCCGCGCTCAAAGTGGTTTTTCCTGTACCGCTCAAGCCAAAGAACAAAGCAGTATCGCCATTCACGCCGATGTTGGCTGAACAGTGCATGCTCAATACATTGCGCTCATGGGGAAGGATATAATTCAATACTGAGAAAATGCCTTTTTTGATTTCACCAGTGTAGCCAGAACCACCAATCAAGATGATTTTACGACTTACACTAACCATAGTGAAGTTGTGCTGACGGGTACCATCAACCGCAGGGTCTGCATGGAAAGATGGCGATGCCACGATGATCCATTCCGTTGGCTGCGTTGCAATTTCTTCCGCAGAAGGACGCAAAAAGAGGTGCTTGGCAAACAAGTTCTGGTATGCGCTCTCAGTAACCACCTGAATGTTCAAGCGATTCTTAGGATCGGCGCAAGCGAAGGCATGGCGGACAAAAATTTCTTTGCCTTCCATGTGCTTCATCACCTTGTTTAACAAAGCATCAAATTTCGCTTCCTCAAATGGCTGATTCACAGCACCCCACCATGCAGAATCTGCGGTTTGGGCATCGTTTACCAAGAATTTATCCTTTGGACTTCTACCGGTGAATTCACCAGTATCAGCCGCCAAAGCGCCTTGAGATGTGATTCTTCCCTCGTTTCTTTCGAGGGCTTTTGCTACGAGTTCGTCTGTGGTTAGATTTTCGAATACGGTCTGGGCGTGATTTTTAATCGACGCAATGATTTCGATATTATTCATGCTATAAATGAAATAACTTTGAGTTTGCAAAGGTACTTATTGTAACCACGGATATCTTCGCCAATCAATAATTCTTTGTAAATGAACTTACACACAAGTAAAATGAATTTATTTCCCAATAAAATTAAAATCAACCCATTGAATTTCATAAGTTTAAACAATCCGAAGAAAACAAAAAGTGTTGGTATGACACTTTTAAAATTGTGTATTATTTTCTGCACCCATCAATACTCCCAAGCCCAATTTTTGGTTCCGCAACCCACATTGAACAAGGTGATTTTTTCGGAAAGCATCCTCCACACGGGGGTTAATTTTTTATTAAACGACCAATTAAATCAAGTGAGAACAGGAGGAAACAGCTGGAAGGTGGGACTCATCGACAATGCGGCTAGGACATCCTACAATGGAAACATTGCACACGTTTCGGATGGCATGGCACTTGGAACAGCCTTGGCCGCGAGTATGGTAACTTTTGCCCTGTCCCAAAATCAACAAACACAATACATTCAACTCGCTGTTCAAAATGTATGGATCACGGCAAATATCACTCAAACTGTAAAAATGCTCGCACTTAGAAATCGTCCTTACACCCAAGTTCCTGGGTTTGTTTCTACCAAGAACGACGATCATTATAGCTTTTTTAGTGGACACAGTGCCATCACAGCAACCGCTGCAACTTCCGCAATCCTTATGGCATTGAATCAACCGAACATGTCCCCCTGGGGCAAAGCCGCTGCATATTCTGCTGGTGGACTCGCCTTAACTACGGCAGTGTTACGAATTTCAGCGGGAAAACATTATCCCTCCGATGTTGTTACTGGTATATTGGTTGGCGTAGCGGTTGCTGTCATCAATACCAAACTCCATGAAGCCCATTGATTTTATTATACCCATTCTTTGTGCCATCCCTCTGATTGGATGCACGCAAGTACCAAAAAAATCTCATCAAACAAAAAATCCCTCGAACGAAATGACTCACGTAGAACCTCAAAATCTCGACTCTTGTGTAATTGCCGGTGGCTGTTTCTGGTGCATGGACGCTGTTTATCGCAGAATGATTGGCATCGTAAATGTTGAATCAGGCTACTCTAATGGCACGGTAAAAAATCCAACTTATAAAGAAGTTTGCAACGGAAATACAGGCCACGCTGAAGTGGCTAAGATTTACTTCGACAAAACCGTAACCTCCTACCCCCAAATTTTGGAAGTTTTTTGGCGAGTACACAACCCAACTACGCTCAATCGTCAGGGAAATGACGTTGGGACCCAATATCGCAGCGGTATTTATTTCATGAACGAAGAACAGGAACGCATTGCGCGGGCCAGTAAAACAGCCGTGGAAGAAAGTGGTTTGTGGGCGGCCGATGGCAAAGTAGTGACCGAAATCCTACCCTTATCGAATTACTGGCCCGCAGAAGACTACCACCAAGATTACTATGCAAACAACCCTGAAAATCAATACTGTGTGTATGTGGTGAGCGAAAAAGTAGAGAAATTCAAAAAGTACTTTGCCGACCTATTGAAATCAGACAAGTAATTTCTATCATCTCGCTTCCCTGGATTCAAAACACCGCCTCTGACTTTTATACCAATGCAAGTGGTTACCCCTTGGTTTTGTAGCCTTTGCCTTCCAAGTACGACTTCACCTTGGCATGCAAATCGCCTTGAATGATTATATCGCCATCTTTTGCACTCCCGCCCACTCCGCAATGCGATTTTAGAGATTTTTCCAGCGATTTCAAATCGTCTGCACTGCCCACAAACTCTTTTATCACAACACAGGGTTTGCCATTGCGAACTTCCCTTCTTACGTACAATTTCTGCTGGGCTACTGGCAAGGTATCCTGTTCCTGGCTATCAGAATCGTTGTAATGGAAATCGGGATTGGTGCTATAAACTACGCCGGATTTATTTTTATTCTTATTGCTCATACAATCAACAAGTTAACTACTTCCTGATAATCACACCCGCAACCGCTTGCGCCATCGGCATCACTACCATGTCGTTTACGTTTACATGCGGCTTTCTCGTCACTACAAAACCAATGGCCTCCGCAATATCCTCCGCTACCAAATTCTCGTAACCCTGATAAACCGTTTTCGCCCTATCCTCGTCGCCATCAAATCGTACGATACTAAATTCTGTTTCAACCGCACCGGGATGAATGCCCGTCACCTTTACATCGTGCACCGCCAATTCCAATCGCATACTTTTGGTAATCGCATCTACCGCAAACTTTGTCCCGCAGTAAACATTTCCGTTGTCGTACACTTCCTTGCCGGCAATCGATCCGATATTAATGATATGACCCTTTCCGCGTGAAATCATTCCTGGTGTCACAGTTCTACTCACATACAAAAGGCCCTTAATGTTGGTGTCGATCATTTGATCCCAATGATCTGTATCACCCTCGTAAAATTTGGAAAGCCCTTTTGCCAAACCTGCATTGTTCACCAATACATCAATAGCTTTCCAATCTTCGGGCAAAGCATCGTAAAACGCCTGCACTTCCATTTTGTTGCGAACATCCAATTCTGCCAAATACACCCTGCTGTCCGAAGTTTCAGGATTTTGATTGAGATCTTCCTCCAATTCTTTCAACCGATCCATCCTTCTGGCAACTGCGATGATATCATACCCCAACGTTGCCAATTCCTTCGCCGTAGCGTATCCAATGCCGCTGCTTGCACCTGTAACACAAGCAATTTTTTTCACTTGACTATTTTCCATTTGATCAAATACTCCTACTAAGATTTAACGCCAATGATAATTAAATTGGGAGTAAATAACACCTTCTGGGTGCTCCGCGCCGTTGCAAACAATTGAAGCTTCAATCGAAAACTCATAATCCGATACAATAGGCTGCGAATCCCTTCTTTCAAAAAACCATTCACCCGCATAAAACTCCCTTTAACCCTCACATCTCCAAAACCGCACGACAGCATCACTTGCTCGGCCGAACTTGAATTCAAGTAATTTTCGTGGGTAAAATCTCCAATTGCAAATGCCGTAGCAATCGGCGCATCCATATTGGGTGTCCTAAATATCGCCATGCCGCCCTTTTTCAACTTGCTTTGGATCAACTGCAACAACTCCACCAACTCGTCTTTGGTGAAATGTTCGATGATGTCCATGCCCGTAATGACATCAAACTGCTCTTCCGAATTCCGGAAATAGTGCATCGCATCGCCCAACACCACCTCCGATACGCCAAAACCATGGGCCATCGTCACTTGCTCCTCACTCAAATCCATTCCTATCACATTGGTATAACCCGCTTCCTTTAAGCCCTTTAACAGACTACCGCTGCCGCATCCCATATCAAAAATTCGGGCCGATTTGGAAACAGCATGTAACAAAGGCAAAACCTCTAATTCAAACTGCCTTTTCTCGCGCTTAAACAACGCCTCAGCCGATGTCAACGAAGCCCTACCACTCTGTGTAGTATGGTAATTGGCGTAAAGTACTTTTCTATATTCTACCGACATTTCAATGCGATATTAATGCTTATTAAACAACAGTTGATTTTAACGGGGCATCAATTACAGCCATAATTGAAACGGCAGTGGCCACCAATTTTTCCGACCCATCTTCAAATACGTCGAACACTTGACCTTCACAAAACATCAAATTCTGACCGGCTTTGGTCACCTTCCCTGTTGAGCGAATTTTGCTTGAAACCGAGGGATTCACGTAGGAAACCTTCAAGTCTACCGTTACAACATTTTTCGCGGTATTCCCTTTGCTAAAGATTGCCGTGTAGGCCGCAATTCCCGTGGTGACATCACAAATGGTTGCTGTAACACCGCCATGGGTAAAACCGGTGTGTTGCATGTGATGAGGCTTAATATTCAACTCCATCGCCGCAAAATGCGTATCGATATCTGTCAACTCCAACCCAATAAACTGAATAAACTGGTTCTCTTTGAGTCGAGCCGCCATATACGACATTAATTCTTGGTTCATAATAATTCTTATTTGATTGGATTATAGGTAGATGCTTGTAAAAATTGATTTGCGCTTGTGTTGCGCCAAATTTGATCGAGGTTGGCATCGTTTTTTGTAGCAAAGGTTTGTGCGATGCGCATGCCAATGAAATTGCCTATCAACGGCGGACAGTCTTCGGGCACGCCACCACCAAAGGTTTTATTGCCAAAAGCAAAATATCGTTTGTAATCGTTGAATTTGGTGCTAAAAAGCAACTTGTTATCCAAGAAATGCTTCCAGATCTGACCCTCTTCCTTCATCATCCATTTCCACTCGGCTTCATCATAGCCCAACAAATCCCAAGGATTCCGATTGGGGAAAAGCGACATCAGACTATACCACAATTTCCCTTGAAACATCATTTCCTCCAACATACTGCTTCGTTTGTGCGTGGGCTCAAATCGCATTTTAAGGTAATTCCACATCAACTGAGAAGCCACTTGGTCGCTGCCGTTGTATCGATTAAAAAACGGAGGCATTTCCAGCAATGCATAGGGTGGAAAAGTATCGTTCAAAAACATTTCTTCGCTAAAGGCGAGGATGATTTCTTGTTCCTTGGATTTGGGATCGATTACCGTATCAACGAAGGTATTATAATTGCTAAACTGAGAGAGATAGCCATAGACTTTGGCTTGCGGCGTTCCTGGGATTTCTTGTTGCAAATTGCCCCAAGCCTGCTCAAGATCCGACTTCCACTGGGTATTTTTTAGATAGTGCGATTTTACTGCACTAAATACCGGCGTATTTTGAAGCAACCAATACTGCAAATACTGAGCTCTCGCGGTGTCTGAAATGGGACCGAAACGACCAAAATCCATCACTTCATACATCCACAGGGAGAAAAAACGACCATATTTATTTCGCAAAGCAACTACATCCGATGCACCGCAGCCCTTGGTGCGCAGGCCGTCTAGCTCCATCGCAAAGTCGGAATATTCCAATTTTACCGGAGCCGCTTGCTTCTTGGGTGTACAAGAAATTAGAATCACCACAAAAAGGGGATAAATCCAACTACACTTAATGGTACGATTGTTGTTTTTTTGCATGAAACGTATGAAACTACAAAGAAACACTACTTTTGGCATAGCTGCTACCTTGCTATTTGCAGGTTTTGCAAATTTAACTGCTCAAACCGCCCCCAGCGTGAAGATGGGATTGCGCGTTAGCCCCAATTTTAGCTGGATCAACATCCAAAAAGGTTCTATGTCGAACGACGGTTTAGGCTTAGGATTCTCCTACGGTGTTACGGCCGATTTCGCCATGTTCAAAAGCACAAATTATTGGTTAGCAACGGAATTATCTGTTTCTACGATTCCAGTTTTGGCCAAAAGCAATACGGAGTTAAAAAACATTGTACCTCAATCGGGTTCAACAGGAAAATTTGATACCTTAACCTATGCCGCTGGCAAAGTGAATTTCAAATACAACACCCAGTATCTCCAGATTCCTTTGAGCATCAAAATGAAAACCGATGAAATCGGAAATATGAAATACTACTTCCAGTTTGGATTGGCACCTTCGTTTATGATGAAAAGCAAACTGTCTACAACCATTGTAGATGGCAATGCAATTTATCCCTCCAACAAAGGAATTACATCACACGATCCAAACAACATCGACGACGATGTTTATCAGTTTAGCGGAACCACAGTCCCCGGAAGCGC
>DDYM01000057.1:75651-78777 GCA_002347985.1 Bacteroidetes bacterium UBA2234 | reverse complement strand
GTGGGCGTGGAATACAAATTGACAGGCAATACGATGTTTACTGCGGGTTTGAGGTTCGACAATGCAATCAACAACTTCTTCAAAGACCCTAACATTACAGGAAAATCAAACTTACTTGCGATTCAAGCCGGTATTTTATTCTAAATAAACCATGTCGGGGTTAAAAATCGCACTGGCCCAACTCAACTTTACCATTGGCGATTTTGAGTCGAATACGGCAAAAATTGCCGATGTCATTTTCCAAGCCAAACAAGACAAAGTAGACTTGGTTGTTTTCTCTGAGTTGTCTGTTTGCGGTTACATGCCAGACGACCTACTAGATTACCCCTATTTTATTGAGAAATGTGAACATGCTCTAGAGGCAGTTGCCCGAGCTTGCGAGGGCATAGCCGCAATCGTTGGTGGCGTGATTCGCAATCCAAATAAAGGCAGGAAATTGCAAAACGTTGCCTGCGTAATGTACAATGGCCGTATACAGCAAACCATCGCAAAAACTCTCCTACCCACTTACGATGTTTTCAATGAAAGTAGATATTTTCAACCCGAATCCACATCGCAAATCGTAGAATACAAAGGGGTAAAAATCGGAATTGCCATTTGCGAAGATCTATGGGACATCTATAACGACTTTGAATATTTGGTTAGCCCAGGTCAAGCGTTGAAAGACTTGGGTGCAGAACTCATCATCAACCCAGCCGCATCGCCGTTTAACTTAGGAAAGCAATCGCTGAGAAACAGGGTTTTTGGCGGACAAGCATCGCGATTCGACCTCCCCGTTCTTTATGTCAACCAAGTAGGAACCCACACCGAACTCATGTTCGATGGCTCAAGTAGAGCAATCAATGGCAACGGCGAAGTTGTTTTACAAGCCCCTAGCTTTGAAGAAAACGTAAGTTATGCGAGTTTCGAAAACGGAAAATTTGCCATGGGGAATTCTGTCCCCCTAGATACCGACGATACCGCGCAGCTATATAAATCATTGGTTTTTGGCATCCGAGATTATTTCGGAAAAATGGGTTTTCACCATGCCATTTTGGGGTCTTCAGGCGGAATCGACAGTGCAGTGGTTCAGGCATTGGCCTCCGCAGCATTAGGGGCCGAAAACGTGCATCCAGTGCTTATGCCATCCATGTTCAGTAGCGATCATAGCGTTTCCGATGCTGAATTGTTAAGCAAAAATTTGGGCAACGAAGCCATAACTATTCCCATAAAGAACATTTACGACACCTATCTCGATGCGCTTCAACCTGTTTTTCAAGGAAAGCCATTCAATTTGGCCGAAGAAAACCTGCAAGCCAGATCGAGAGCGGTTCTGTTGATGGCTATATCCAACAAACTGGGTTACATACTGTTAAATACAAGCAACAAAAGTGAACTCAGCGTGGGCTACAGCACATTGTATGGCGATTTATGCGGTGCACTGAGTCCGATAGGCGATGTATACAAGAATCAAGTATACGCCTTGGCTCGATACATCAACCGCAACCAAGAAATCATTCCAAATCATATTATCACCAAAGCGCCATCGGCGGAACTCAGACCGGGTCAAAAAGATGCGGACTCCCTACCCGATTACGATGTCTTGGATGAATTGTTAAAACACTATATCGAAGAGCACAAAGGCGTTGATGAACTCATCACGATGGGTTACGACCAAACCACGGTGCACAAGGTGGTTGATTTGGTGAATGGCAGTGAATACAAGCGTTATCAGGCCCCACCGATTTTGCGTGTTAGTACCAAAGCTTTCGGAAAAGGGCGCATCATGCCATTGGTTGCCAACTATTCCAGTAAATGAGTTCTCTACAAGCTGCCCTGCCCTACAAATATCCGAGGGTATTTTGGATTATGTGTTTGGGTGCGATGAGTTTCTTCCTCTCCTTTAATATTATTCTCCCTGAACTCGCCCAAGAATTGCGATCCAAAGGAGGCGCCGCTTACGTTGGATGGATAATCCCAGCGTTTTCATTTAGTGCATTGATTGCAAGACCCTTCAGCGGTTGGATTACCGACAACCTAGGACGACGATGGGCGATGATTGGCGGATGTTTATTTTGCATCATTGCGGGTTGCTTCTATCCGATGGTGACCACAGCCATGGGCTTCTTGATTGTGCGCGCAATTCATGGATTCTCAACCGGCTTCACTCCCACAGGTTTTACTGCATTTACCGCCGATGTAGTTGCAGAATCGCACCGTGGAAGGGCCATGGGTTGGCAGGGCATGTTTAACAACCTCGGCACCACCATTGGATATGCTTTGGGTGCCGTGATTGCATTGCATTTTGGCGTAGACATTTTGTATTACACCAGTGCTGCACTCGCATCGCTGGCGTGGTTACTTTTCATGAGTTTGCCTGAAACGCGCACAAAATCGAATCGAAAAGAATTTGTATTCAATATCAAAAACTTGTTCTATTTCCCAGCGTGGAGGCCCAGTTTTATTATGTTTTTGGTCTGTATTTCCTTAGGTTCAATCCTTACTGTAATGGCCGATTTTACTTTGGAAATGGGTTATACCAACAAAGGTTTGTTTTTGAGCATTTATATTGGAGTTTCCCTGTTGTTTCGACTCATTAGCGGACGTGTGAGCGATGCCTTGGGACGCGCATGGAGCACCGCTATCGGAACCACAGCGCAAGTTTTGTCGATGTCGATCCTGGTCTATATGTCTACCCAACTGCACCACCAACATCAAACCCATTGCAATACATGTGAATTGCCTGGCCTCATTTGGTTTGGCAGCTCTGCCATTTTATATGGAATTGGCCAAGGATTCAATGCCCCCAGTTTGTTTGCGTGGGCCAGTGACACGGCCGATAACCATCACCGAGGACGGGCTTTAGCCATGTTATTTATGTTTTTGGAATTGGGAATTATTGTAGGTGGATTAACCGCAAACTATTTCATCGAAGGCAACAGTTGGAACTACATCGGAATCTTTGGATTCAGTGGCTCCGCCTTTTTAATTGCTTTGGGATTTAGTTTGTACTGCCTGAAATACCAGCCAAAGAAATAATTACTTCCACTTAAAATTCTTCAGTACGTACAAGGTACGCTTACGCCACACGGGGTGTGAATTGTACTTGCCAAATAGATACTTAACCATTTCTTGGCTGTTTCTTAC
>DDYM01000057.1:74818-75616 GCA_002347985.1 Bacteroidetes bacterium UBA2234 | reverse complement strand
GCATAACGAGCGTATTTATTTTTGGTTGCACCCAACGACATAGTTTTACGAGCACGAGGCTGACGCATACCAGTTAGGTTGTAATCACGACGGGCGTAAATAGAGTTGTCGCCATCGTTACCACTTTCTACAATTTTCACTGCGATAAACAACTTCGCCCATTTGCCAATTGCCTTTTTTGCAATAGAATACATTGGCTGTGCATTGGGGATGTGCTTTAAGGAAAGTTCAAGAGAATCAAAATACAATGAATCATTTACGGTAACTACCGCGGTGTCTGATGCTTTCACTTCAGATACGGGAATTACTTTGTCTGTTCCAAATGCGGTTTTTCCTATCGCCGCAACGGTAAGGAAAAGTAACACGAAAGTTGGAATGACCAATTTGTTTTTAAACATACCGGCCAGTATGCAAACGGCGTGCCAAAAAATTAAAATTATGATTTACAATTACTTAAGTTCAAATCCAACTCACTGAATTTCCCAATTCGTCTGCTATTTCCTTCTTTCTTAGGTTCAGTGCTTTGATATAATCGAGCACTTCTTCCATTTCCTCTTCGGTAATTTCTGGATTTTTCAATAACTCAAGCGCCGCATTGATTGTTTTGTCAAACTTTGTCCGTTTGAGGTGCAAAATCACATTTTTCACTTGTTCGTTTATATTGGATTCCGGCTGAGATACATCGATATAATTGTCTTCAAATGCTTTGCTAAGCAAATGACCATCGGCCATCACACCGGCAGCCCACGCGGCTATTTCAGAATCTCTGTGATTGATGAAATACTCTTTTTCAGGCCA
>DDYM01000057.1:49239-74771 GCA_002347985.1 Bacteroidetes bacterium UBA2234 | reverse complement strand
TCAGACAGGGCGACATTTCCATAGAGTAGTAACAGTTTAAAAACGGCCAATTCTTGATGATGTTCTGTGGGCGCCGGCTTCGCCGGCGCTGGCATCCCTACCCCCATCTCATGCGTGATGGAAGCAATCTGACTTACGAATGCCTGCTCCTCCTTCGCCTTCTGCTGTCGAATCAAATGACCCAACTCCTGAACCAGAACGGACTCTTCCATTTCGCAGATTTGCGACAAATCACGCGTTAGTGTAGAGCGCTTCAGCCCGTCCGTTATCAACGAAACACTTCGGAGAATCTCTCTCACCGCATCCGACTTCTTCAGCGGATCATGCTTGCTCTCATCAATCAACAATTTCGCCTTGAAGTGAATAAACGTCTGCTCATTCTCATTCAAATACGCTTGAAAAGCATCGCCGCCCAATTGCTGACAAAATGAATCCGGATCCTGACCTTCCGGCAATGATACCACCCGCACATTCAAACCATCTTGCAACAACAAATCAATACCACGAATCGATGCCTTGATCCCTGCCGCATCCCCATCATAAACCACCGTTACATTGTCCGTAAATCGCTTCAACAATTTGATCTGACCCGGCGTTAACGCTGTGCCAGAACTCGCCACCACATTTTCAATGCCGGCCTGACTCAGTGTAATCACATCGGTATACCCTTCGGTCATATAGACCTTGTCTGCCTTCTTTATTGCATTCTTGGCTTGGAACAAACCAAATAAAACATCGCTCTTTTTATACAGTTCCGTTTCCGGAGAATTTACATATTTCGGCGATGGGTCCGTACTGCTCATCTTTCGTCCAGCAAAAGCAATCACTTTGCCCGTGACAGAATAGATTGAGAACATCACTCGATGCCTGAACAAATCATAGTGAGTCCCGTTGTCGCGCAACTTCAAAAGCCCCGCTTGCACCATCACTTCAGCGTGAAAACCCTTTACCTTGGAATGACCCGCCAATGCCTCCCACGACTCAGGACTGTAGCCAAGTCCCCATTTTTTAATCGTTTCAACGGTAAATCCCCGCTCTTTGAAATATGGCAAACCAATCGACTTACCCTCTTCTCCATCAAACAATTGAGAAACAAAAAACCCTTGGGCAAAATCTACCGCTGCTTGGATAGACTCTCGCTGACGTTGGGCTTCTTGATGCGCATCCTGATTCTCAACATGCGTTTCTTCCAATTCAACACCAAATCGCTTCGCCAGACTTTTTGCCGCCTCCACAAAATTCAAATTCTCAATGTCCATCATAAACTGAATGGCATTGCCGCCTTTCTGACAGCCAAAACATTTGTAAATTCCAATGGATGGCGACACCACAAAACTGGGTGTTTTTTCATCATGGAACGGACAACAACCCTTGTATCTCGGACCTGAGCGCTTGAGAGCCACAAAATCACCCACTACATCCTCAATGTTTACAACATTCAGCAGCTGTTCAATTGAGTTTTGAGTAATCATGTGAAATGAATATTATAGAAACGATTAGATTTGCAAAGTACTTCATCTGATACAACAATTCCAATCATGGACGTAAAGAAACATATACAGGATCGCGCAGCCTCTATTTTACCGGCTTTGGTCGACATTCGTAGACATATCCACCAAAACCCCGAGCTATCGTTTCAGGAACACGAAACAGCGGCTTTGGTTGAAAAAGAACTGCAGAGCTTGGGCCTAAAAACGCAGCGATTGGCGAATACCGGTGTAGTTGCCATCATCGAAGGCAAAAACCCATCAAAAAAAGTGGTTGGCCTGCGGGCCGATATGGATGCGCTCCCCATCGTAGAGGTGAATGACGGCAGACCCTATCGCAGCAAAAAAGAAGGTATAATGCACGCTTGCGGCCACGATGTTCATACAACCAGTTTGTTGGGCGCGGCCAGAATACTTACAGAACTGAAAGAGGAATTTGAAGGATCCATTAAACTTGTTTTTCAGCCGGGCGAAGAAAGGCTCCCAGGCGGTGCATCGCTTATGATTGCAGAAGGAGTGCTACAAAATCCAAAGGTAGATGTGATGATTGGTCAACACGTTATGCCAGGTATCGAAACAGGGAAAACAGGATTCCGTCCCGGATTGTACATGGCCAGTACCGATGAGATTTACATCAAAGTAACAGGCAAAGGGGGGCACGGTGCGATGCCTCACTTCAACATAGACCCAGTACTCATCAGCGCGCATTTGATCGTTGCATTACAACAAATTGTTTCGCGCGCCGCAAACCCCGCCATTCCTTCGGTTTTGAGTTTTGGAAAAGTCATTGCCCAAGGCGCAACCAATGTCATCCCCAACGAAGTAACCATCGAAGGGACGTTTAGAACACTGGATGAAAACTGGCGTGCCGAAGCCCACCAAAAAATGATCACCTTGGCCAAAGGATTGGTAGAAGGCATGGGTGGATCGGTTGACTTTGATATTCAGCGCGGGTATCCATTTTTGAAGAACAATGAAGACCTCACGGAACGACTTCAGTCTGAAGCAAAAGAATTTTTGGGGGAACAGAATGTGGAACCGCTAGGAATTTGGATGGCCGCAGAAGATTTCTCCTATTTCACGCAAGAAGTTCCAAGCTGTTTTTACCGTTTGGGCACGAGAAACGAAGCGAAAAAAACCACTTTTAGCGTCCACCACCCCAGTTTTGACGTAGACGAAGATGCTTTGGAACAAGGATGTGGCTTATTGGCCTATCTTGCCATTTCGGAATTACAACGCTGAGGCTGATTACGCCCCGATTGTAAAACGCAAATTATCAACCGCCGTATCCCAAATGGATGCAGCACTCTCTTCATCCCCTGAATTTACAAATTCAGTAATGATCAAATCAATGTCTCCTGTGATGGCATCTTGCTGAATTCTGAACTCCAAAAACTCATCTGGATCGGTAGCATCAGCAATTTTAAAACGAACATATTTGCTAGTCACCGCTTTTACCAAAGTTGCATCCATTTCAGTACCGTCATCCCACTTGAATTTATAATTTTCACCATTTTTTACGCCAACATGATCGGCGAACCAATTTTGTAATCCCGACGGGTTTGAAATATATTGATATAAAATATTAGGGGAAGAACGCATTGCGTATTCTAATTCCAATTTGGTTCTTGGTGCTGATGTGGAGGCCATAATTACTGTTTTTGATAAAGGGTAATGTCGCAAAAAAAACAATTTAGTGTTAAATTCAAAATGTTTCAGCATGATGAAGTAATTATCTTTGCATCAAGCATGGCCCAAAGTAGATTTTTCCTCACCTCATTCTTCCTTTTACTTTCAGGCTGGGTCGCTGTGGGCTTGGGATACAACGATTCTGTATCCAATTGGATTCATCATTTTTGCAATCCTATCACCGATGATTTTTTTATCCACTTTTCATGGTTGGCTGAGTGGTTATTGATTATTCTCGCCGTTTTGACCGGATTTTACTTCCATCCAAAACGCGGACTTGTTTTTGGTATTGGTCTCGGATTACAGTCGCTTTTGGTTGCCGCAATCAAAGTTTGGTTCAATGCACCAAGACCCATCGAGGCTAAATTATTTCATATTCGAACCATCGAAAAACTAGAAATCCATCATTGGCAGTCATTTCCAAGCGGACATACTGCTGTGGCATTTTTCTGCATGGGATTGATCGCAATTTCCATGAATAATGTAACCAAATCATCGATGTTGGGTGTAGTTTGCGCAATCATGGCTGCCGGAATTGGTTATTCGAGAATTTATTTAGGTCAACACTTTCTATTTGATGTTTGTACCGGTGGAACCATCGCATTATTATTTCTGCAATTGAGTTACCAAATTTCTAAAAAACTGGGTTATGATGTCTAAATTCCACGTTCACCTGATCATCACAGCCCTAGCGATCTTGTTATTTTTGCCGGGATTGGGACTCATTCACCTGTTTGATTGGGACGAACTCAACTTCGCCGAATCGGCCCGTGAAATGGTGGTAAGTCGCAACTATAAATACGTACAAATTGCCTTTGAACCATTTTGGGAAAAACCACCCCTATTCATTTGGATTCAAGCGTTTTTTGTCAACCTATTTGGCGACCAAACATGGGTATATCGCCTACCCAACGCGCTGGCCGGCATCATTACAGCCAATGTTGCATACCATATTGGGAGCTATTTGGGACGACGCACTTTGGGGGTCTTTTGGTCGATTACAGTTGCCCTCACCTTTGCTCCCCTGATATATTACAAATCCGGAATCATCGATCCTGTTTTCAATTTACTGATACTTCTTTCCATCTGGCATTGGTACCGAATCACTCGGTGCGATGTTGAAGGGCATAGACCCCACGGACATTACTTTTTATCGGGTATTTTCATTGGATTGGCTGTTCTAACCAAAGGCCAGACCGCCCTATTTATTATGGGAGGTGTAGCATTCATCATTACCGCTTTTAGAGGCCGATGGCAGGATATTTTCTCGCCCCGAGTGTTTATTTTAATCGGTGCTATGCTCTTGGTTGTGGGCAGTTGGTTGTATCCCCTTTATCGCAACCTTGGACCCCAATTTTTTGATTCATTCATTGCGTATCAATTGGAGTTGGTAAAAGGTCAGATTGCATGGCACAATCAACCTTGGTTCTACCACATTTTTGTCCTTTTGATTCTTTGTTTTCCTGCTGTTGCTCTGGCTATCCCCTATTTGGGTCAGCGTGGCGAAGAGGACTTTGAATTGGAGAGCTGGCATACGGTAATGAGAGTCCTGTTTTGGCTGGTACTGGTGATATTTAGCATTGTAACCACCAAAATCATTCATTACAGCAGTTTATGTTGGTTTCCTCTCACCTATTTCGCGGCCTACCACACCTATAGAATTCACACAAATCGAGGCAACAATTTGATCATCCAAAAATCTCTGTTGCTGTTGATTGGACTGGCCTGGACGATACTACTTTTTGTATTTCCCTTGGCAATTATAAATCCTGAAAAATTGACATTTATTGCCAAGCATCTTGATTCATTTTCTATCGCGCAGCTAATGAATCCGAACCCAATGCATTGGCTTAAACAGGCCACTTTATTCATTCCAGGAGTCATTGCCCTATTTGTATTTATCCCATTAACAATTAAGAATTTCTTCCACGATCAGCTTCACCCAGGCAAGCTCATTCTTGCCTTTGGCGGCATTGGACTTACAGTTTATTACTTTCTGCTCCCTGTAGTTTCTCAGATTACCCAAGACGAATTAATCCGCACCGTTCACAAAGAAACCCAAATAAACAAATTGGTTGAAACGCATGGATTCAAATCCTTTGCACTTTACTATCATGGAAAGATGCAACCCATTGATTTTAATGGGGACTGGATGAATGACACCTTTGTAAAAAATAGAACCCTCAACCAATCCTATCCCAAGCAATGGGGCAAGCGTGTTTGGATAAAAGATGGGCAACCCAAAGAATCGGCAAGAATCATAACTAAGTGCAACTACTTGACAGACAAATACTTTCTCTATCAGTTCAGCCCTATCGATACGCAAGGCGCCTATTGGGTTTGGCAGAGAAAGTAGAAAAAGTTTGAATTTGCAGAATTGTATTATATTGCGAGTAAAGCCACCTCATTAGCAGAATATGAAAGAGAAAAAACGCTGTATTATTACGTCAGAATGGGAACTTGGGGCTGGAAAAATGGGCGCTGGTCAAGGCCCCAAATTGATTTTACAACATCTTGAAGTTTCCAATAGCGAAGCATTTGATGAAATCCCGGTGTTTGAAATTCCATCAAACGAAGTACCCGACACAATACAATCAACACCCTATCTCAAAAACGGCGCGGCATTGTTTGAACATCAAACCACTTTTGCGAGCCAAGTATCAAAACACCTGAAAGAGGGTTATAAGTGCCTGTTATTCACCGCCGATCACAGCAATGGAATCGGTGGAGTTAGCGGCCTAGCGCAATGTGTACCCATCGATGAAATTGGAGTTGTATGGATTGATGCGCATTTCGATTTGCATTCGCCCTATACCACTCCCTCGGGCAATAGCCATGGGATGACCGTGAACGCGTTGCTAAACAACGACAATAAATGTCAGTCCGTACGAACCTTAGATGATGCAACCATTAAAATCTGGGAACGCATCAAACTCATCAAAGGCAATATGGGACTACCGCCGGAGAACCTCGTTTTTGTAGATGTCCGCGATTTTGAGAGTCAAGAAACGCATTTGGTTCACGAAAACGAAATCAACTGGATACAACCCTCCGATATCAAAGAAAACGGCATCGAAAAGTGCATCGACATGATATTCAACACTTTAAGCCATTGCAATTACTTGTATGTCAGTTTTGACGTAGATAGCTTAGATACGGATATCGCAATTGCCACTGGCACACCAGTTGAAGGGGGACTCACTTTGGACCAAGCAAAACAACTCATCGGAGCTTTGGTGAGTGATAGCAGAACGCAGTGCTTAGAAATTACTGAATTTAATCCCACATTGCCCAATCCAGAACTGCTTTTACCCGCGATCGAACAACTGCTGCAACCGGTATTATCGTAATACTTTTATGAAATGGATGGTTTTCGATTTTCGATGAGCCATTCAAGTGTGTCTACCCCATCCGCGAAATCATCAAGTTGAGTGCATTGGGTATTTCCAAACGGCATGGCATTCACAAGTGGCAACTTAGAAACCGTGCACTGCAAGGAATCACCCCACTCAACCAACTTCTGTGCAACACCTTGGATTGATTCGTAATAGGAATAATTCAACATCCCAACCGGAGCATACAATTCCGGCTTTTCCTTGGCAATCAAATACCCCGTATCAATATGTGGGTCCAAATTCATCAACAGCAAAGCCCTGTGGTATTCGTAGTTATTTGCGTATTTGTTGTGATTACGTATCCAATCGAAATGCACATCCCAACACTGAAACAAGGGCGTAAAATCATACCCCGTGGGCAGCATCAAATGGGTTACATTTCTACAACCCAGCCCGAAATAATCAAAAACATCGTGACCCAAGGCAATAAAATCGGCCTCCGTTTCTGTTCCATCCAAAATGGCAACGCTATTTCTGTTGTTGCGAATTAGGTGAGGAATCGACTTAAAAAACGACGCGAAATACTTGGCGGTGTTGTTGCTACCCGTTGCGATGGCCACATCCAAATTTCGCAATTGCTCAACTACTTCAACCCGCTCAGACCAAATAGAATCCACTTTGGCCGCTTCCGACAACCACATTTTTGGCAGTATCGTATCGTCTGAAGACGTTTTCGCCAAAACCTGATAACCCGAAATCACACCCACAATCACATCGTGAAAGCCCACCAATGGAACGTTTCCCGCCATGATAATACCCAACCGCTGATTGCCAAAACTCTCTGGCATGCTGTACGCATTCAACCAAGAATCCACTTTTTCAGATGTTAAACTGTCTCTCCACTGAGACAAACTCTGAATTACCTGCGCTTCTTCAAACCAACGATTTTGAAACTTCGCCTGTTCGATGGCAATCTTCCAATTCTCATGGTTTTCAAAATCTAAAAGTGCGGTGTGCAAAGCAAGCAATGCGCGTTTTTGCCAAATCATTTCGATACAAATTTACAACGGTTCGACGTACTCGTGGTGTAGAGCGACGAGGTTTATTATCTTTGTTGGGAAACAATGAAGAATACGATACTATTTATTGCCTTGTTATTCATTCACTTAGTGTCTAACGGACAGTCTAACAATGAGAACAGACTCACCCCATGGCACATCGGGTTTAAATTGGGCGGCAACATTTCCAAACTCGACACCAAGGATACATTTATTTCGAACATCACCCCTCGAAACAAAATGGGTATCGCAATCAGCGGATTGGCAAGCTATGATTTACACCGAAATGTATCACTCGTTACCGGCCTCAATTTAACTACCAGGGGGTATCGAATTGCGAACGATACCGTTGCGATTAGCAACAAAATCAAACAGACTTACGCCTCGATTCAGGTTCCTCTGGGACTTTCCTTCAGACAATATCCCTCACCACACAGTTCAAGTTTCTTTTCGGAAGAAATTGGCGGGGTATTGAATTACAGTTTTCGTAAAAACTCAGAAACCTTATACAATTCTGACAAACAGCAACTGCGCGTGATCGAAACGGGTGGAAACAAATTCTACCCCATGGTGTACGGTGGATTGTTGATGGGACGCACATCGAACAAGGGAATTCGCACCGAATATGGCGTTACATATTATCACACATTTGGTACTGAGCTCAATTTAAAAGTTTCTTCAGGTGAATTCTTTAATAAGTCTTTCCCAATTCGATACAACGGCAGCAACCTACAGTTCACTTTCCGATACTATTTCAACACAGGGAATTTCAAAAAAAGTAGCGACTATTTTTATTGATTATGGAATACTTAGTACACTTCTTTGCGGGATTGAGCCCGATGATGCAGGGGCTCGTAGGCGCTCTGTTCACGTGGTTCATCACGGCTTTGGGTGCCTCAATGGTATTTTTCATCAAGGATGTTCGACGAGGAAATATGGATATCCTCATGGGCTTTACAGGCGGCGTAATGCTGGCTGCAAGTTTCTGGAGTCTGCTAAACCCGGCCATCGGAATGGCAGAAAATCAAGGATATGGAAACATGGCTTGGCTGCCCGTAGGCATTGGATTTTTAGCCGGGGCATTCTTCCTGTTTGCTTTGGATCAATATCTACCTCACCTGCACTTAAGCAGCCCCATTGAAGAGGTAGAAGGCGTTAAAACGAACTGGAATCGAACCATTTTACTCGTATTGGCGATCACACTGCACAATATTCCGGAGGGGTTGGCCGTTGGCGTAGCATTTGGCGCTGTGGCTGAAGGAATTCCAGGGGCGGATCTACCCGCTGCCATTGCTTTAGCGATAGGCATAGGAATCCAAGATTTCCCCGAAGGACTCGCCGTGGCACTACCGTTAAGACGATTTGGATTGTCGCGCAGAAAATCATTTATGTGGGGACAATTGTCCGGAGCCGTAGAACCCTTGGCCGCCATGTTGGGTGTAGGGCTTGTAATGATAGCAACGCCTTTGCTTCCCTATGCGTTGGCCTTTGCCGCCGGTGCGATGATTTATGTAGTAGTGGAAGAAGTAATTCCTGAAAGCCAACGCGAAGGACATACAGACAAAGCTACGCTCGGACTTATGTTCGGTTTTGTGCTGATGATGGCACTCGATGTAGGATTGGGTTAATCAGTTACTTACAAACGAATAGTTCGGCGAAGTTGCTCTAAGAAAAACGCCAAAACCACTGATGATTAATGGACACGGTCGCCCCGGAGTTCCAATTTCGACATAATCTCGGCTTCCGTTACGAGCATTTCTTCCCACCGCTTTTTCACCTGATCGGCAGGCAAATAATGTTTAGCCAAATCGATAAACATGCGGTAATGACCGGCCTCAGAAACCATAAACTCGTAATAAAATTTACGCAAATACTCATCGCTGCAATACAAACTCAGCAGTCGGAATCTCTCACAAGAACGAGCTTCCACCATGGCAGAAACCAATAGATATTCCATCATGGTTTGTTCTCTAGAACCCCCTTTTCTCATTTGCTGATGCAAGGCGCCAACATATTCGTCTTTGCGTTGTCTGCCAAGCTTCATTCCTCGCTTTTTCAGCTCTTTGAGAACTTTGCGGAAATGACCCCATTCTTCCGCTACCAACGGGGTTACTTCGTCAACCAAGCGCTCATGATCCGAAAACTTCACAATCAGGGTAACACCCATCGTAGCAGCCTTTTGCTCGCAAAACGCGTGGTCGGTTAGAATTTCTTCGATGGTTTTCTCAGCCACATTCACCCAACGCGGATCGGTTGGCAATTTGAGACCCAACATTTTCACTGCCTCTAAATTCGCAGCCAACGTGGTATCGTGGGCGGAACGCAGTTCCGCCCCAATTCCCTCAACGTCATTTTCATTCACAACGGTAGATGCATCGTCCTCACTGAAATATTCATCCGAATATCCGGGATGCGACACACTCACATGCTGCTCCTTCGGTTTCATTAACAGTTCTCTATTTTGTCAACCCGAGTCGCATGTCTCCCACCCTCAAATTCCATATTCAAATATGCATCAACAATGGCAAATGCCTTTTCCTGACTTATGAATCTGGCTGGCAAACAAATCACATTGGCATTGTTATGCTGCTTTGCCAATGCGCTAATTTCTGGCTCCCAACACAAGGCCGCTCTCACACCTTTGTGCTTATTTGCCGTAATACAAACGCCGTTTCCACTGCCACAGATCAAAATACCACAGCTCGCACTTCCATCGGTAACCGCAGTGGCAACCTTGTGTGCGTAATCTGGATAATCCACGCTGTCCGCAGAATCCGGACCCATGTCGGCCAATTCATACCCTTTTTCGATTAGGTATACGATCAAATCATTTTTTAACTCGAATCCTGCATGATCCGATCCCAAAGCAATGGTTTTATTGTTCATTTTCTCGATTTTTTTCTACGCGTTTGGCCACTTGAATCCCCACGAAATACAATCCCAATAGCGGAGTTCCAAGAAGCAATTGACTAAACATATCGGGCGATGGCGTTGCAACCCCCGCAATCAAAAAGATAATTACTACCGCATACCGCCAGTTCTTTTTCAAAAAGGACGAACTCACAATACCCAATCTGGCCAAAATATAAATCAATACCGGCAACTCAAATACCAAGCCCGTAGCCAAACTCATAAATGTTACAAATCCCGTAACACTGGAAATGGTGATAATATTTTGAATTTTTGGACTCAAAGAATAACCCAACAAAAAATTCGATGCCAAAGGCACCAAAAAGAAATAGGCAAAGAACAACCCACTGAAGAACAGCAAAGAAACTACGCCCAAACTACGACGGGTTTTCTGGATTTCCTTCTGACTTAATGCAGGGCGGATAAAGCTCCAAATTTGATATATAATATACGGAAAAGCAGCCACAAATCCAACAACAAACGATATTTTAAAGGCACTTACGAACTGACCTTGGATTTGCTGACTTTGCATCAGCAACGGCGGAGGCGTCCAACAGAGTGCATCAGAATTCATCAATGCATGACCGGCTTTACAAAAAAATCGATAACCAAAAAAATCAGGACTGAAAGGACTGAGTACGATTAATTCAAAAAGCTCCTCAACGTAAATAAATCCAAGCACCGTACCAATCAGCACAACAACTGCCACACGAAACAATCGCTTTCGCAATTCATCGATGTGGTCAAAAAAACCCATATTTTTCTCGTATGGGTAAACTTCTTCGGGCTGATCTAAGGGCATGAAATCTGAATCTAATTTACAATTACATCAACATTCCACCACAAACAGAAAGCGTTTGTCCGGTCACATACCCACTCATGTCGCTTGCCAAAAACAAACAAACATTGGCCACATCTTCTGGCGAACCGCCGCGCTTCAATGGAATAGATTCAGCCCACTGCTTGCGAACGTTTTCATCCAAAGAATGCGTCATTTCTGTTTCGATAAAACCAGGGGCAACTGCATTGCATCGAACATTTCTACTTCCCAATTCTTTAGCGATACTCTTGGTAAAACCAATCATTCCGGCTTTTGATGCAGCGTAATTTGCCTGACCCGCATTGCCCATCACCCCAACAACCGAGGTCATATTGATGATACTTCCCGCGCGATTTCCCAAAAAATGCTTTAAAAATGCTTTGGTGAGGTTGAATGCCGACTTCAAATTGGTATCAATCACCTCATCCCACTGCTCTTCTGTCATTCTCAACATCAACGTGTCGCGAGTAATTCCCGCATTATTAATCAAGCAATCAATCTTTCCAAAATCAGCAATCACCGTTTCAGCCAACGCCATGCTTTGACTAAAATTGGCGGCATCTGATTGATATCCTTTTACTTTCACGCCGTAAAGGCCTGATAATTCTTTTTCAAATGCCATCGCCTTTTCCACAGAAGAAGCGTAGGTAAATGCAATATTGCAACCATTTTTGGCGAAAACTTCGGCGATGCCTTTGCCAATTCCGCGCGAGGCACCCGTAATCAGAGCTGTTTTTCCTTGAAGCATGCTGCGAAGATAACTTATCTTCGCGAAATGCCCCATTGGTTAGATACGGGAATTGAGTATTTAAAAGGTGTTGGTCCGCAACGGGCCGAAGCCTTAAAGAAAGAGCTCGGCATCTTTACCCTTGGTGATTTGTTAAGCCATTATCCGTTCCGACACGAAGACAGGTCCCAAACGTATACAATTTCATCCCTCAGAGGCGATGATGTCTGGGTTCAACTGCAAGGCAGAATTCGTCCCATGGGTATCGCCGGCGCCGGCCAAGGCCGGCGCTTCATTGCCATCCTTTCGGATGGCACGGCGGAAATGGAACTCATCTGGTTTAAAGGCATTAACTACATCGAAAGATTCCTGAAACCCGGTGAAACCTATCGCGTCTACGGCAAAATCAACAACTTCAAAGGCAAAATCTCCATCGCCCACCCCGAACTCGATGTCGTAAACACACAAAACCCCAGCCAAGCACTCGCCCTCGTCCCCGTTTACCCCCTCACCGAAGGCCTGAGAAGAAAAAAACTCGAAAACAAATTTCTGGTCACCGCCGCCCAAAATGCGGTAAATAATCCCGGGTACGACATCCCCGAAAATCTACCTCAATCCATCCTACAGAAATATAAATTCATAGGTCGAAAAGAAGCCATCAAAGAACTGCACTTCCCACAAAATCTGGCGAGATTGGAAGAGGCAAAACGCCGACTCAAATTTGAAGAGCTGTTTTACTTACAACTTCGACATCTAATGCTCAAAGGATTCAGAAATCGAACCTATAAAGGATTGATTTTTGACTCAGTAGGTCATTATTTCAATGAGTTTTACAACAACCACCTGCCCTTTGAACTTACTGGCGCCCAAAAAAGAGTACTCAAAGAGATTCGAAACGACCTTAAAACCGGACTTCAATCCAACCGCTTACTTCAAGGCGATGTGGGCTCCGGAAAAACCATGGTTGCGATGCTTACGATGTTGCTCGCGATCGACAATGGCTATCAAGCCTGTATGATGGCACCCACAGAGATTCTGGCCACACAACATTACTTTTCACTCCAAGAATGGGTTGAAAAACTCGGACTACGCATAGAATTACTCACCGGGTCTACCCCAAAGAAAAAACGCGAAGCACTTATAGCCGACCTCCAAGAAGGCAAAATCCATATCCTCGTTGGTACCCATGCACTCATCGAACAAGACGTCAATTATAAACAGCTTGGCATGGTCATCATCGACGAACAGCATCGATTTGGTGTAGCACAGCGCGCAAAACTTTGGAAAAAAGGACAAGTCCTCCCTCACATTTTGGTTATGACGGCCACCCCGATTCCTAGAACCCTGGCGATGACGGTTTATGGCGACCTCGATGTGAGCGTAATTGATGAAATGCCGGTGGGGAGAAAACCCATTATTACGGTTCACCGCCAAGAATCGATGCGACCTGCAATTATGGAATTCCTCAGAACCGAAATCGCAAAAGGCAGGCAAGTATATTATGTGTTTCCGCTGATCGAGGACAGCGACAAATTGGATTTAAATAGCTTGATGAGTGGGTTCGATATGGTAAACGAATACCTGCCGCCTCCGCAGTTCAAATACAGCATCGTTCACGGAAAACTCAAAGCGGCGGAAAAGGAATCGGCGATGAATCTATTCAAAAACCACCAAACCGATATCCTTGTTGCAACCACAGTGATTGAAGTGGGTGTGAATGTGCCCAACGCATCGGTGATGGTGATAGAAAATGCTGAGAGATTCGGACTAGCACAACTGCATCAGCTCCGAGGTCGCGTAGGACGTGGCAACGAACAGAGCTATTGCGTGCTAATCACCAAACCTGGATTAAGTGAAAACGGATATAAACGCATATCTACTATGGTTCGAACCAACGACGGTTTTGAAATCGCCAAAGTAGATTTAGAATTGCGAGGACCTGGCGAACTCGACGGAACGAAACAGAGCGGGGTGTTGGAATTAAAACTCGCCGATATCCGCCATGATGAATCCACCTTAATCGCAAGTAGAGTCGAAGCCCAAGAATGGCTAGGGGCAGATGAATTGTTGGCAAAACCGGAAAGTGAACCCATCCGAAACGAACTCAAGAAAATACCGCATCGAACCGTGTGGAGTAAAATTTCATAGATTTTTATCAAAAGCAGAACGGCATTCAAGATTGCTTCAGTAATTTCACGACATCAAACTATGAATCTCTTCTCAGAAATCGGGCGATACATCATTTTCATGAAATACGTTTTTAAACGACCCGAAAGAGGTCGCGTATTTTGGTCGATGCTTACCCGCGAAATGAACCTCATTGGGATCGAATCCTTGGTCGTAGTTATTCTGATTGCCCTTATTACCGGCGCCGTAACTACGGTTCAAACGGCCAGTCAGTTGGCTTCTGATTCAGGCATCTTGCCTCCAAGTTTATTCCCCATGGAAATTGTTGGCTCGGTGGTTGGAAGTAGTTCCATTTTAGAAATCGCACCTACCATTACCTGTTTGGTATTGGCCGGAAAAATTGGCGCGAACATCGCATCGGAAATTGGAAACATGCGGGTGAGTGAGCAGATCGACGCTTACGAGGTGATGGGAATCAATTCGATTGGATTTGTATCCTTGCCAAAAATCCTGGCTGGAGTAATTATGATTCCTTGCTTGATTTTGGTGAGTGTGTTTTTGTTGATGGTAGGCGGACTGATCGCAGCAAAACTCACGGGCATCATGACGATGGACCAATATGTTACGGGCTTAAGAAGCTCATTTGTACCTCATTACGTGAAGGTATTGATGGTAAAAGGATATATATTTTCATTCATTATAACCAGCATGAGTGCATTCCAAGGCTATTACACCAAGGGCGGCGCATTGGAAGTAGGAGAAGCGGGCACAAAAGCAGTGACTCGAATTTGTGTTACCATCTTGGCATTCGACTTAATTATTGCCAAATTATTGCTCTAAAATGATTCAGCTGATAGATCTCAACAAATATTTCGAAGACAAGCACGTCTTGAGAAACATCAATGCCAATTTCTATTCTGGTGTTGCCAATTTGGTTATCGGCGCCAGCGGCGGAGGAAAGAGCGTATTGGTTAAAACGATGGTAGGGCTAGAAACCCCAACCAGCGGACAAGTGTTATTTGAGGAAAAAGACTATCACAATTTGGAATATGAAAAACAGCAGGAGTTGCGAAGAGAAATCGGAATGTTGTTTCAAGGCACTGCATTGTTTGATTCTCTTACGGTAGAACAAAACGTAGAGTTTCCGCTGTTGATGTTCAGCAACATGAGCAAAGAAGAACGTATGGATCGCGTAAACTTGTGCCTGTCTAAGGTAAACCTAGTCAACGCCAACCACAAAGCCCCTTCAGAAATTTCAGGAGGAATGAAAAAGCGTGTTGGCATTGCTCGCGCGATTGCGTTGCCAATCAAATATCTCTTTTGCGATGAACCAAATTCAGGGCTAGACCCCCTCACCTCTCGCGTGATTGACAATTTACTTCATGATATCACAAAGGAATTTGGCATCACTACAATTATCAACAGCCACGACATGAAAACGGTGAAAGACATTGGAGAGCACATCGTATTCATGCACCAAGGCCAAAAATGGTGGGAAGGCAGCAAAGAAGAGTTGGCCGAAGCGCAGAAATCAAACCCTGAACTGGACGCTTTTGTAAAAGCGAGCTTCTAATTAGCCCCACTCAGCAAAGTGTTGATCAGCCCAACCAATCAAGGCTTTAATCACACAACCACAAAAATCACTTCTCAATTTTTACCCGCTTTAAAGGCAATCGATTTGTCACGTCGTTCCCCAACCCTTTTACCCAGGGATGCATGAGACGAATACTTTTGTCGTAATACAACGGAATCACGGGAACCTGATCCATCAATCGATGATTGGCCTGATAAATATCCCTCAATCGATCTTCACTTTCCCCAGATTCTATCGCCTCGTAGAGCGCATCAAAATCAGCATCCACAAAATGTGTGTAGTTGGGTCCATTGGGCGATAAGAACTTTTGATAAAAGCAGGCCAAATAATTTTCAGCATCGGGATAATCCGCAATCCAAGAACCCCGAAAAAGCATCAACTTGCCCTCGTTTCGGAGCTGTCGTAACATCCCACCGGTTTGAATATCCACTTTGATATTGACACCTATCCTACTCCATGCCTCTTGCAAATACACCATCATATCCAAATAATCAGCGGTGGTGGACAGCGTAATCACCGGCTTGGTCTTCATTTTCGCATACTTACTCAAAGCAAATTCCGCTTTGGCAGCGGCAAGATCAAATTCTAAATCTTTTGGCAATCCAATTTCATTCGGTACTTTTTTCACCGCAACCTTGTTAATCGATGACCCGTCTTCATTTTTTAGTATCGGTGCAGAAATCTGTTGAGCGGCGGTTCGATGAGGATTCAACTGCGGTGGAACAAATCCAAATTCACCCGAGGTGCCGAGTCCATTCCGAAAGAACTTAACAATTGCAGTTCGATTTACAGACAATTCCAATGCTCGCCTGAGGTGGATGTCTTGCAGATAATTCACCTGACCCGGTTGATCGCCCAAGTAACAGCCAATGTATTCGGTATTCAAAAAAGGAGTAATCAGCGTTTTAAGTCGTTGGTTGTATTTGGGCTTGAGTTCAGCATCCGCCGTAAGCAGTTCATCTTTGAACGATGATTCAAGTCCATTGAAAAAATCGTAGGATCCTGCCAGAAACTGCATGAACGCCGTCTGTTTGTTTTTTACGAACGATACGTTCACCGCATCCAAGTATGGCAAAGCGATACCCAGGCTATCTTTTTCATGGTAACTCGGATTTTTTCTGAGCACCATTTTGATCTGCTCCTCCCATCGTTTTAGATAAAACGGACCCGTCCCGATCGGATTTCTTGCCAAAACCGACTTGGGGGTGGATTTGTATTCCACAGGGACAATGAAGCCATAATTCGTTGCCAATAAGTTCAACAATGAAGCCGCTGGTCGCAATAAACGAATTTGAAACATCGTATCGTTCAGCGGAACAAATACTTGACTCAAGTTACTATCAATTTTATCGGCAAAAATCCAAGCTCCCGGCGATGCCAATTTGGGGTCGGCGATTCTGGATAAACTAAAAGCCACATCGGCAGAATTGACCCTACGATGGGTAACTTTTCCACCAAAATCCGGAAAACAAAACTGCGCATCTCGGCGCAGATGAAAAGTGTAGATTTTTTTATCCTCTGAAATTTCCCAGTGATCAGACAATGCGGGAACCACCTGTAATTGGGGGCTGAGATCAACAAGTCCATTAAAAATCTGAGAAACAATCCAAATTTCTGATTGCGATTTTACAAACGCAGGATCCAAAGTGGTGACAGATTCATCCTCATTGTAATGAAACACCATGAATGGAGATTTTTTATCAACATTTTTACAACCAAGAAATCCAAAAACTGTGAATAAAAGACAAAGACCTATCGAACGAAATTCACCCCTCTTGGAGATAAATTTGTTGTCCGTCAAAATCGAAAAAGGGTCTTTACTATCAAACATGGGTTGTTGCAAATGCCTCAACAAATGTATGGATTACCCAAATGAAAGTGCGAGAGTAGACGGAATTTGAATTAACATATCATTGACAATTTAGAACACACAACGCAAAACAACATACAATGGGAAAAATCATCGCCATCGCCAATCAAAAAGGAGGGGTCGGAAAAACCACCACCGCCATCAATTTAGCCGCTAGTTTGGCCGTATTGGAATACAAAACGTTGCTGGTTGATGCAGATCCGCAGGCCAATTCTTCCTCTGGTGTGGGATTTGACCCAAAAAATATCCGTTTGGGATTGTACGAGTGTTTGGTGCAAGAAATCCATCCACAAGATGTCATCCTGAGCACAACTACCCCATTTTTGGACCTTTTGCCTTCAAACATCGACTTGGTGGGTGCGGAGATTGAACTTCTCGATATGCCCAACAGGGAGCGCATCATGCAAGGGGTATTGAAGTCGATTCAAGCCAATTACGACTTCATCATAGTAGATTGCTCACCCTCTCTTGGATTGATCACCACCAATGCCTTGTGTGCGGCAAACAGCGTCATCATTCCTGTTCAGTGTGAGTATTTTGCATTGGAAGGTTTAGGCAAACTCTTGAATACAATCAAAATCGTTCAAAATCACTTGAACAAACACCTCGAAATTGAGGGAATTCTTCTCACCATGTACGATGGTCGCCTGCGATTGTGCAACCAAGTTGTTGAGGATGTGAAAACACATTTCCAGGACATCGTATTTGACTGCATCATTCAAAGAACTACCAAATTGGGAGAAGCCCCAAGTTTTGGAGTTCCAGTCATTCATCACGATGCAGACAGCAGAGGATCCATCAACTATTTAAACTTGGCAAAAGAAGTATTAATCAAAAACGGTCACATCAAAGCAGAAGCGGAATTGGCATGAATACAATAAAGAAAAAAGCAGGTTTAGGTCGCGGATTAAGCGCCCTTTTAGAAAACGCAGATACCGATATTACCAGCGGAAGCGGAAGCGCATTGGCCGGATCAGTGTCGAATATTCCGATTTCTCACATCGAAGCCAACCCTTTCCAACCTCGCACCGAGTTTAATCCAGAGCAATTATCTGAATTATCTGAGAGCATAAAAGTTCATGGCGTTATCCAACCCATTACCGTAAGGAAAATGGGCTTTGATCGCTACCAATTGATTTCAGGCGAACGCAGAACGAGAGCAAGCGTTTTGGCTGGGATGACTCAAATTCCGGCGTATGTAAGGGTTGCAAACGATCAAGAAATGCTAGAAATGGCATTGATCGAAAACATCCAACGCAGTGATTTGAACGCCATTGAAGTGGCCATGAGCTACAAACGCTTATTGGAAGAGTGCAATCTAAAACAAGAAGAATTGGGGGAACGTGTTGGAAAAGACAGAACCACAGTGAACAATTACCTTCGATTGCTCAAACTTCCCGAATCAATTCAATTGGGTATCAAACAAGGTCTTGTTTCGATGGGACATGCAAGAGCCATGATTAATATGGACGATACGGTGGAACAAATGGATTTGTACGAACAAATCATCGCAAACAACCTCAGCGTAAGAGATGTTGAGAGTCTTGTAAAAGCGAAGAAAAATGGCAATTCCATCAACGTATCTATGGGCGGAACGGATTGGGATCCGGAAATCGATCGCATCACCGCTGCATTTTATGAGAAACTGAGAGCGGCCGTTCACCTAAAAACATCAGGACGAGGCAAAGGGAAAATCATCATTTCTTATAAGAGTAAAGACGATTTAAATCGCATCTTGGACCTAATACAATCGTAATGCAATTGGGTATCGGCGGGCATTTTGATCTGAAACATCTATCAAAGCAGATGTTATTCACCTGGATGTACATGCTAATTCCTCTTGCAGCGAGATGTCAGTGGAACAACACTCCCATTGCGTTTACTCCCCAATATACCCCTTCTCTCAAAACCCAACTACAAGAACCGAATTGGAGGCGACCTACCCTAGGGTTGATTTCACCTTTTTCTTTCCTGTCCGATACTGTTGCAAAAAAGACCCATTCGCCTAAAAAGGCAACCATAATGGCCATTGTATTACCCGGTAGTGGTCAGATTTATAACCAGAAATACTGGAAAGTTCCTTTGGTGTATGCCGGCTTAGGTGGCAGCGTTTGGGCCATCGGACATTTTCGCGGTGAAATGAGGGTATTGAACGATAGCATCGCCGGTATTTTCAAGGCTGGCAAAACTCCGAGCGCTCAGTTGATTGCCGACAGGGATCAGCAGCGAAGTCGACGAGACATTGCCATTTTATGCCTCGCAGGAGTATATATTTTTCAGGTAATCGATGCTACGGTTGATGCACATTTTTACAAATTCAACATCAACGAGAACCTAGGGGTTCGCGTAAGTCCCTCCCCATCAAGAACATTTGCTTTACAATACAAATTTTAACTCTTTTGCATTGCAAACTGAAATTTATCAAAACCCAATTGCGGAGCGAAATACATTCTGAATCAAAACCCTTCAAATCACAATTAGCTAGAAAATAGATGTCGAGGATAGAACAAATTCGTCAATTTTTACAAGAAAGCCCCAACGATTCCTTTCTGCGATATGCATTGGCTCAGGAGTTGCAGAAGCAGGGCGACTTGAATGCCGCGCGAGAAGCCTATTTATGGCTCACAGAAAATCAACCGAGCTATGTGGCCACGTATTACCATCTTGGGAAGTTATTAATTACCCAGGGGGAAAAGGAGGCGGCCTTGGCGTGGTTCAATCTAGGGATTGAACACGCCAAGGCCGCCAAAGAATTACACGCCTTAAGCGAACTCCAAAGTGCCAAACTGGAACTGGAGTACGAAGACGATTAAATTGATTAATCGCGACTTTGCAATTTTGCCAACAAACGCAAAATCTCCAAATACAACCAAACCAAGGTCATCAAAAGAGCAACGCCAGCAAACCACTCCATATATTTTGGGGCACCTGCAGCAGATTGTCTTTCAATAAAATCGAAGTCCATAATCAAGTTGAAAGCAGCGATACCCGCAATCACCGCAGAAATACCGATAGAAAGTGGGCTGCTTCCGTAGTAGAAACTCTCTACTCCAAAAAATCCCATGATCATGGTAATCAAATAGAATAAACCTACGCCCATGGTAGCGAACATAATGACTTTAGTAAACATTGGGGTAGCGCGCAACAAACCTGAACGGTAAGCCAACAACATGCCTGCAAAAATCAACAGGGTAATACCCACTGCATTCATTACGATGCCATCATACATTGTGTTAAATACCAAAGATACTGCGCCCAAGAACAAGCCTTCAGCCGCTGCATAAACAGGAGCCAAATAAGGAGCCCAAGTTTGCTTGAACATCATTACCAAACTGGCAATAAATCCAACAATCAATCCGCCCCACATGTAGCCAGACAATCCGTTGTTGAAAGCATAAGACAACCCTTCTGCACCTTCACCGCCTTGAACATCAAACTTTAGCCACAAAAAGGCCGCTGGAATGATCATCATCAAAAACAAGGTGATGGTTTTGTTCACCGTACCGCTAACTGTCATTTCGCCATCGTACGATGCCACGCGGGCACCATCGAAAGCTTTGTCTGATAAAAATGGACTACTCATAGTTATTAATTTTTCGTTTTTTTCTGTGTACTAAATTACTTCAATTATATATCAATTCTTTTGATTTCGATTCGCTTTTGAAAGGAAATTTATGCACTTTATCGATTCGATTTCTGGCTTTTAAAAATAATTCGATCTAAAAAATCTACCAAAAGATGCGATGAAAATCATCAACGAATTAAGTGAAGCGTTCCTACGTTGCTGTATTCTTTGTTTTTAAAATCTGAATATTGAAGACGGTAGACATAGATACCTTCCATCGCCAACTTGCCTCCCACTGTACCATCCCATCCCTCAGTTGTGCTATTGGTTTCAAAAATCTTCTCGCCCCAACGATCATAGATAGCCATGGTATACGACTTCAATCCACCTGTATAGGGCAAAAATACTTCATTCCGTCCGTTGTTATTGGGGGTAAATGCATCTGGAATAAATACCACTGGCTCAAAATTGATAACGATATCGTTGCTCCAGCTCACACGATTTCCACCCTGTTCGTAGGCTTTGATTCTGAAAATCTGTTGGTAATTGTCTTGACCGTTATTAAAATTATCTGTGGTGGGAGACGTGTAATTTTGATACAATTGAAACCCGCTACTACCCGGCAATGCACGATACAATTCGTATCGAGCGATACCTCCTGGGAATCCCAAATAGCCCGAGAAAGTAATATTCATGGTAAAGGGCCCGGTTTTCACGCCATTTAGCAAAACGGAGGTATGGGGGGCGCTGTAGAGTGTCTGACCGCAAAGGTTTTTGGTAGAAATTCGATATTCGTAGGCAGAAGCGTCCGGAGCAATGGTATTGTCTGCATAGAATGTATCGTTGGTTGCTGCACTTCCCACTTTGGTGAAGGTGGCGCCGCCCGCAGGGCGGCGCTCAATATCCAAGCTACCCACGTTCCGTGGGGCATTCATCAACTCAAATCTCAAATTCATGGTACCATCCGAACTCGGAGGAGGCGCAATACTAACCCATCGCAAATCCAAACTGCTGTTATCAACGAAAACTTCTAACCGCAACGTATCACCCACACAACCTTTTTCGCTCCGCTCAATCACTTGAACATACCCCGGCTGTGCACCCAAAGTCCAATCCACATTCACACTGCTAGATGTCGCGGATGGAGCCGACACAAAACTTCCACCACTAACCCACCAAGTAAATGTACTGTTGGGCAGCCCTGTAATACTGTAACTATAGCCGGTAATGTTCGGCACACAAACCGCCGAGGAGCCGGAAATCAACTGACTTTTGGGCTTTGGATTGATCGTAATTGTAGCCGTAACCCATGGCCCCGGACAACCCGTTTGGGAAATCGCCCGAATTTTTGCAGGAAAAGATCCAAAGGTGTCCAAACTCAATGCCAACGACCATTGCAATGAATCAGTTGACACCGTAGGCGTTACCTTCAATCCAGAAAAATCGTATTCGTATTTTTTAACACCTGCATTTTTTGCCGTCCAATATCCCAGAGGCGTTTTGGTCTGACAGTAAGTCACATCGTTCAATGGCGACAGTTTTGGGGCACCATTCAAAACCACGGGCAATTTCATCAAGGGTGACAAGCATGGCAATTTACTCACCGAGTCGTATGCCGTTGAAATCACACCCACCCAAGCAGAACCTGCTGCACCCCAATTCACCTTAATGGAGGTCCCCACAGAACCACCCGATACAAGTCCGCCCGAAACTGTCCAAGCATAAGACTCCCCTTTTACAGGTTTCACATTGTATGGAATGCCTGTTGCCAACTCACAAAGATTCCCCGGACCTGTGGGTGCCTGCCCTGCCAAAGAATGATTTTTCTTAACCGTTAAATTGGCGGTATCAACACACCCAAAGCGATCTGTAACAATCACCCGTAAAGTGCCTGTACCCAAGCCACCCCAATCCACAGAAAACAAGGTATCGCTGATATTTCTCGATGCAGTAGCCCCTGTAGCCGTCCAACTGTACGATGCTTTATAATATTTTTTATCCAAGGAATACAAGATCCCTTTGTTGTTTGGGCAAACGCTAACAGGACCAATGATGCCGCTTCCTGCGGGTGAACTCACAAACACATTGAAGGTATCGATGGCACTGTTACAGCCAACAGAATTGGTTCCAAAGGTAATAACCGACCCCTTTCCTGGTTTGTTCCAAAGTACTTTAATTTGATACGACGTTCCATTTACGCCGGCCGACAAAACGGTACCGCCCACAGCGGACACGGTGTATTTGGGTTGAAGATTGGGGGTAGTGAAAATTGATGTTTGGTTTAAACATACGGTATCGGGACCAGCGAGCGCCGGNNCCGCTATCAAATTCACATTCAATGAAATATCTGCGCTACATCCAAATTTGTTTTTTATCGTAATCGTAATCTTGCCAGAAGCCGCGGAACCCCAACTCACTTTCACATACCGGCCCGTATCAGCACCACTAATCACCCCACCCGTAACAGCCCATTTGTACTGTCGTGAAGCATCGTATTTATTCACCTCATACAACTGATTCAATGTATTCTGACACAAATTCACAGACCCCTTCACCGTCTCTACCGGAACAAATGGCTTCACATAAATCAATACGTTTTCGTTCACAAACTTGGAAGGACAGCCATTGTCGTATACCTCAAAAGTCACCCGATACGGAACCTTCGAATTTGTATTGCAATCCGGTGTCCAACAGAAAGTCGACTCCACCTTTTTTCGGGCGCTGTTGGTGCTGGGCGACATGGTAGCCTTGGTCCCTTTATACCCATTGGTTCCAGCCAAGATATCGCCGTAGGCCTTCAACGTGAGGATATCTGCCGTATCCTTCAAATCCGTTGCCGTAATTTTCCTACAAATCGTTTCTCCAGCCTCCACATACCAATTAGAACTTCCGCCTTCGTAACTCAACTTGGGTTTATTGTTCACCCCACATGTGATCACCATGATCTGCAAATCCAAACGCACCCAAGATATTGCAATTCCATTCCTCCATTCAGTCACCTCTATGGCTACGGCATATCTACCCGGACTTGGCGCCATATATGTAGTTAAACCATTAAAAGCATCAACAAAAGCATAACCACCGCTGCCAAAGGGTTTCTTCGGACCGTACCCCGCAACATACTGAACCGTGTCAAAAGCCGCCATTGGATCAGGACAATTCAACACATCTACCCAATTCGCTTGACCACCTTGCCATGGGGTAACCAATCGATAACTCAATGAATCGCCATCCAAATCAATCACCCGATTTCGTATGGTTGTGGTATCACCCGCACAAATAAACGGCACAGGCATATCCAAAAACGAAGGCGAACTGTTTTGAATCGCCGATGGAGGAATATACCCGTAATAAGTCTGCCCCTGAAACGGAGTCCCGTTATCGTCGATCAAATTTGTTTGCGTATTTCTGCAACATCTCTCCCACTTCAAATGATACCCTGTGGTGGAATTCGGCAACGTAATATTCACCTCATAAACGCCTTGCTTTAAGCAGGCCTTGGCGACTTCCGGACAGCTCGTATTCCCAACCGGATTGACACTTTTCTCTGAAATCAACTTGGCCTTGTACGATGTAAAAAGTGTTTTGTTGTCGTTATAAACACATAAACCCACCTCTGTATCAAATTTTACCCCGCCATCCAAAGGCGAACAATCTCTGTAAGTATAAATATTTACACGATACTGACTGTTACTTCCGTTTGAACCCAAATAACGATACGTTAAAAATCCGCCCACAAGGTGCGTGGCCTGTGCGATTGTAGCAATCGACATCAAGACCAATACCAACCAATGTTTCAGAATTCTAAGCACGCTTATTTTTCTTTGTCAAATTTAGACAACTTTTGTGCCTGAAAAGTTGCAATGACAAGGGTTTGAGATGAAAAAACTATTTTCGCCCCATGAAATTCAATGCAGACTGTCTTCACTTCCTGGGTCATATACCTTGCAAACCCCACAAAGAACAAGGCTTTCACTGTGAAAACTGCCCCGCATACACCCCCATTGAGAAGAAAATTCTTATCATAAAATTGGGCGCCATGGGCGATGTAATTCGAACAACTCCCCTAATTACCCGATATAAAAAATTATTTCCCCATGCCAAATTTACTTGGATTACACTTTTTCCTGACATTTTGCCCAAAGGCGAAATCCACGAAGTGTACAAACTGGGTATCGAAGCGCAATTGTATGTAACAAATACGGACTGGGACATTGCCATCAACCTCGACAAAGAAAAAGAAGCTTCGGCTTTGTTGAAAATGGTAAATGCCAAAGAAAAATACGGTTTTATCCTCAAAGATGGGGCTACTCAACCCGTGAATGAGTTGGCGCAGCACAAATTCGACAC
>DDYM01000057.1:11366-49183 GCA_002347985.1 Bacteroidetes bacterium UBA2234 | reverse complement strand
AGCAAGGGCTTTGTTTGGGATTTGGATCGAAGCAAACCTATCATCGGGTTAAACACCGGCTGCGGCGATCGTTGGACCACCCGTTTGTGGAGCATCGAAAACTGGATTGACCTAGCGAAATCGATAAGTAACGCAGGTTACACACCACTCCTTTTAGGCGGATCTCAGGAACATGAAAGGAACTTGGCGATTCAAGCAGGCAGCGGCGCCACGTATTTAGGCAACTTCCCTCTACAGCAGTTTATCAACTTGATCGATCAATGCGATTTGGTTGTTACACAAGTCACGATGGGCATGCATTTAACGCTAGGCTTGGGCAAGAAAATTGTATTGATGAATAACATTTTCAACCCCCATGAATTTGATTTATTCAACAAAGGAGCTATTGTTCAGCCGCCCAAGGAATGTAAGTGTTTTTATCGCGGCAGCTGTGTGGATGGCACAAGTTGCATGGATACTTTGCAACCCTCGGTTGTAATGCAACAGGTTGAAAGCGTCCTAAATAGCAATTGATTCATACATTTTTGATGTCGCGTTGCAAATTTCACTGCAACTCACTATTTTTGCACCCCCAACGGCGAGGTAGCTCAGGTGGTTAGAGCGCAGGATTCATAACCCTGAGGTCGGGGGTTCAATTCCCCCCTTCGCTACCAACAAAATCAACCACTTACGAATTCGTAGGTGGTTTTTTTTATTTTGTGCCATTTTTCTGTGCCATGTTTCAGTCCAACTCTTGATGATTGTTGTCCCCAAAAACCTTGATTTCAAGTGCCCCACGTTCAATAGCAGATAACACTTTAGGGTCTATGTAATGTCTTTCTAATACCTCTTGAGTGGAATGGGATGTAATCAACCCTGTCTCGTTCCCCATAACTTGATTAACCCAAGTGATATATGTTTTTCTAAGATTTTTCAAACTGACATCTTTGTCAATACCTGCACCATTTTTGTAATGCGTAAATGATTTGCTGATAACATCCATCAACGTCTTTGAACTACATTTTCTATCAGGACATAGAATAAAATCGTTCGGGTTTTCAATGTTATTCATACCCATATCAACTAACAGGTCCTCTAAATCCTTATTTATTGGCACGAACTTTTTAGGAGTATTACTTACCTTCTTTATTCTCTCAACTTTCAAATTCCCAAACATCAAGAATTTAACCCCATTTTCTGATACGAAAATATCTTTCCATTTTAACTCAACTACCTCTTCTCTTCTTGCCCCTGTTAAAAGAAACAATTTAAATGCATTCTTCAACCAGCAGTAATACATGTATTTAACCTCTCCACGACCTCCCAGTTTGATTTTTGAATCAAATCTATCAACCGATACCAAAATTGCCTCAAACTCACCCCGTGTTAAAATTTCTATATTGGACTTAGGGATGACTTTAGGAGTAAAATTAGCAAATGGGTTCTTCATATCCACATCTTCAATATTTATCAAGAAATCAAAGAAACCTTTTAGTGTGTTGAAACACTTATTAAAGGTCTTTGGACTATACTCTGTATTCAGGTATTGATAAAAATCGGATACATCTTGCTTTGAAATATCCTTTACAAGGAGAGTTTTAATGTTATTATTTTTCTTTAGAACAAATACAAACAACTTACAATATCTTAGTACTTCTTTAATATAGGCTGCACTCAGATTTTTCTTCAAGTGTGAATAACCACTTTCACCATTCAAATATCTCTTATACTCAACAATCGCAGCTGCCAAGTTTAAAGCATTTGGAATATTTCTGGTTTCAACTTTTTCGGTAACTATTTGATAATTCAACCTTTCCAACTGCCTTTTAATATCAATAGATTCAATGACGGCATCTTCATAATTTTCGGCATTCAAGAGTTTAGTGACCTGTTTGCCACCCGAATTTGGAACTGTAACAATCAACCTATAACACAGGTTTTCTGAGGTATGATTACACCCGTTTACTTTTCCTCTGCATATCCTACAGTATAATCTTAATCCTTTAAAAGGATTAGTTGGTAACTTTATGTTCCTCATGCCACTAGGTCATTGTAGAGTTTTTCTTCGTCAATTGAGTTGAATTGCATTTTGTACCTCGGTAAAATCATCGGTCGTCCGTCTTCTAATCCAACTAAAAGCAACTCAAAAACCACATCGTTATCAATAATATTTCGGCAAATCTCTCTCCATTGATTAGGGTGTTTTTTAATCAAATCCAAAACCATAGGCTTCAATAAACAAACCTTCAATTCCAAATCATACACAAATGTTCTCGAAGCTAATTTATGGATAGTTACTCCATTTTGCCGCAACCAATTCTTAATTGATTTGGGGTCAGATAATTTAATTTTCTTACCAACTTCGGAAAGCGTTAATAAAGTATATAGATTTTTAGACGGCACTAATTCTTTTATTACACTAGTCTTTACATTCATAATTCTGAGCATTCCAGAACATGTTTCATTTCGTCGTTTATTTCAAGCATGGTAGAGTCTCCTGAATACATTGCAGAACCCTATTTTAAGGTCGAATTTGGGGATAAAACACCGCCGGACTGGAAAAACCACATCCGGGGCGTAAAATCCTCTTAAATCGACCATTACGACAAATTATGCTGCAATAGATAGGGTTTGAACACCTTGTCCAAGTATGGCATCAAATCTTTTGCGACAGAACTCAATTGATACAGGGTCAACATCAAATCCAATTACATCTCTTCCCAACTTTAGTGCAACCCCAATGGAACCTGAACCAACGAAATTGTCCAAAACGGTATCCCCAGGTAATGAGTATGCTTTTACGAACAAATCATATAACTGTTCAGGGGCTGGTGCATCATGTGAGAACTCGCCATCTATAAGTGAATGTTCTTTTCTATTAAACACACTGGTTTGAATGACATTCGTTATGTCTGCATCAGGCGATGCCATGGAATAGTTGCAGTCCCCGTTGACCAAAGACGAACTTCTAATCACTTTGTACTCGCCAATTGCCGATGGTTTTTTAACCACATTAAATATTGGTTCTTCATCTGACGGACACGCCACGATTATTTTTTCGTGTCCAGAAATAAATCGTGATAAATGAGGTGCAAACCGTGGGTTCAACTTCACCCATACATTTACGTCTATGATTTTCCATCCGTTGTTTTCAAGGGCAGTCTCAACCTTGGTACATACGCCTTGGTATCCGTTACGGTAGGTCTCACCAATTATCGTAACAAGAACTCCATTGGAAAGAAGTTTTTTCTTGACTTCCTCACAATGCTCAATAAATTTCTCAACGTACTCTCTAACTGAATTTTCCTGACCATGAGGTGACTCTCCCTGATTACGGTATTCTCTGAGTTGAAAATATGGATGGGAATTTACCACCAATCTAATTGAATGGTCAGGTATCTGATTCATACACAATGAACTCTGACAGTACAATTCATATTTTCCTAATTCTCCATTCCCAAAGTGATTATATCGTAACTGTTCTTTTTCCTGCTCCTTCTTCTTTTTCGAAATGAGAACTTTGTAACCTTTGTCAATGGTCAACCTACCTACTTCTATCAAGTCGAGGATTTTTTCCTTTTGCTTTCCATCGTAGTAATAGATGGCCATTAGTTTTCGGAGGGTTGATGATGATATGTCTGCGCCAATTAAATACGATGCAAAATGATACCGGTCTAACTTGATTTTGTCAGAGTATTTTTCGCGGATGTCGACCCCATCAATTCCCAACCAATCTCTTTTTAAACCAGGTTGTTTTCCAAGGAAATTCAGAATACCTTCCACCAACCTGCATTTCTCACGGATGGATTGTTTGCGAGTGGAATTGAGAAGGATTCGTTTATCGATAATTTCCGAGTCTTCTAATTCTACTACCCTGCAGTCCATAGTTGGAAAAAGGGTTGGTAATTGCTTGGCAACCTCGAATCTTTCGGCACCGTCAATAATGAGGGCGTTACCACCCCTCATTACGACTGTTAAAGGTTCGATTTGTCCGAATCTTTCCATTGTGAAACGGTGAGTCAATGATTTTTTTGTTTGGCATTTCACTGCCGCTACGAGAGGGTGCACGTCCAGTGAACCGGTCTCTATTTTCAGAATGTTATTCATTTAATTTGATTTTTTACCCCTTACGTTCAGGATTCTCTGGGGCATAGGAATCCCGTGACCTGTCCAAAGTCAATTTTGGAGGACTGTATTTTTCTGCCTACTGCAGATGGATTGATTATTCTAGCAACCCGGCAAGAAGTTGGATTAGTTGATTACCGGTGCGCGGATGTTGATGTTATTTCTGTCTTTCATTACATTATTAATTTTGTATGTATTTTTAAGTCAAAAAAAAAGAAGACATGCGAAAATACATACACTGTTTATTTTGATGTATTTTGTTTTCAAACAAAAAGCGACTTTCATCGCTGGGTCTATCCACTCCATTTTATTTTTGACTAGTCTTTTTAATTTTTTCCTTCGAGGTAGTTTCATTCAATACCTCCTTATAAAACGCATCGTAATTTTTATCAAAAGAAATGAAAAAGTCCGATTCGAATCTCTTTTTAATCTCTTCTCCAACCTTCTCCATCATCAGTATCTTAAATTTTTCAGATTTGATGTCCAAACCATCAGAGTACGGACAAATGTAGAATCTCAATTCTCTTTTCTTTCCACCAGCCATGGGCCAGAAAACACGGGCATTCACATAAGACCTATCATTTAGTTCTCCCGCAGCCTTAACGACAACTGGATAAACTGTTGGCCATTCTAATTCTAAAACTCGGGCGTAATCCAAAGTTAGTTTCTCTAACTCTTTGAGAACCGATTCATTTGATTTCATGAAATCTAGTATCTCGGCTCGCTTCTTTTTGAGTTGAGGAGAGTCTCCACTAACTTGAAACCGAGACTTACCTCCGTCTTCATTGCTCCATTGCTCAGGTATTGGAGTGCTATACTCCTCAACCCAATCCTGCAAATCAAATATTTTGGCTCCCTTACGTTTCATACTTTGAATACCTTGACACAAAGGTAATAACTAAAATCAATACAAACAAAATAAATTTTGTATTTTTTTAAAACTAGCTCAAAAATCCTTGATTTTCAGTGCCAAACAATTTTCTCCCAGGTTGCGCTAGGCTTGCGCTAAATTGATTTTGTGCTGCTGCCAGTATCAGACTAGCATTTATTTCTACCGCCTTTAATTCTGAAGAAACTGGCTCCATCTCTCCCTACGGGGCGTTGAGAACTATCTTTCCTTCTTATCACATTGCTTTACCAACTATGGCCAACCAAGTTCTCATCTCAACTAGTTAGCGCTGTTACATACTAGAATTTGTTGAAAACAGGTTCTTTCAAAAAATTGAAACCAGTGCTGCTATCCCCTGCGGGTCGTTGAGAAGTTAATATCCTAAATTCTTTTTGGCTTGTTTAAATTTTTCAATTGCTGGCTTTATTTGATTGAAAGTGCTTACACCAATTCTATCACTAAGTTCGCCAAACATATCATAATCAAGATACCAAAACACTTCCTCTCCAATCTTAGCTCCATCATAAATTTCACAAACTGCATCATCAAATTGCTTATTGTATATTTCAAATATTGTACTAGGCTTTTTTACGAATGAAGTTTCATTTTCAATAGGTTTGGGTTCTATTTCCTTTTTACCCAGTATACTAGTTCTAGTTATATCAGTTTCTTTATTTTTAGTTTCTTTGTTATTGGTATTATTGTTGTCGGATTCTCCGTCTACTGGTTCCTGGTCTTCTGGATTCCAGTCATTAGGTGGAATTTCATAAACTACCCAGTAGACATCCGTGAATTTTTTTCCACGCTTCTTAAAAAGATGACCCTTCAACTTTAACCCAGCCCACGCCTTTTTTACTTTATCACGGCCCATTATTTCATCATACATTCTAATAACCCAGTCCTGTTTCAAATTCCATTTGGGTGGAAGAGATAATAAATCAAGTAGCAAAACCTTTTCTTCAATGGTATAGTTCTTATTTGGACGTAATGTCTCTGGCCTTATAGGTATCGTTCCCTTAATACCCATGATGTTGCTAGCTCGATTAATTCTTATCATTCTATTTGTTTTGATTAAATGATAAATAAAATAAACCGTATTAAGAAATCTGCTTCAAGAAAAAATTAAAAAACAAGGTCTTCCGTAATACTTTTCTCGAAGTATCACATATTTATTGGTATATGAAATTCGGAACACACATAAGAATCAGGATATCCAACGAACTAAATGACCGATTGGAAAGATTAATTTCAAAAGCTGAGAACAAAAGCGACTACATCCGCACTGCTATAAAAAACAAAATAAAACAAGACGAAATGATTAAAATCGGAATTACAGGTCATCCAGATTTTCCTTTGGATGATTGGACAAAACAAACAATAACACTCGGAGAGTTATTCAAAACTCCAATAAACCTAACACCAACAGAAATTGAGTTCGCTAAAAGAATCATGGACACATACAGCATTGAATCAGATGATGACGAAGCGTTGATTGAATTGATATCAAAACCATCTGATTTCATGTCATTCTTGGTGCATATTAAGAGAATACTTGACCAGTATCACAAAAAATCCTCAGACAAGTAACCCTAAATTGAGAGAGCATTAGAATCCGGTAGAAATTTCTGCCGGATTTTTTTTAGCCTTTTTAAGAAATGAGGGGGTACTTCAACTTTTGACCCCAAAACGTATTACATCAATAACTCAAAAAATAAAAGCCATTTCCATCACGGCACCGTACCCCCTACCAAAAAGGACTAACACCATTATATGAGGCAGGTAACCAGTCCGGCCGGGGAGACAGTGGGGAGCAGGACGGGGGTATATTGATTGGCGACACTCTTAGTTCCATTTTTGTACTAAATGGCACCCTTAAAGTATTGAAAATCAACTAAAACAAAAATTTAGCATTGCATTTTGTTCCTTTTGCCGTAGCATAGCACCAAAAAAGGAACCATGCACACAACAAAAATTAAATCTGCCGAACATCTTGAAGAAAACGAACTGAACAAACTCCTTAAGTATCTTTCCAAGAATGAAGATTGGATATATTACACCATCGTTCGCCTTGGTGTTTCAACCGCACTTCGTTTTTCAGACCTTTCGCAAATTCGTTGGTCTGACATTCTTCATAAAGATGCTCTCATCATCATTGAAAAGAAAACAGGCAAGCGACGAGAAATTCCAATTGGCAAGGAACTTTCCGAGAACCTCTTATTCTTATACAAGAAGCTTGGTCAGCCCCCATCATCAGAATCTGTAGTTCCCATTACCATCAGGGCTATCAACAAGCAGATTAAAATACTGGCTTACAGAGCCGGTATTCGTGGCAAACGAATTTCAACTCATACCTGGCGTAAAACCTTTGGACGAGAAGTTTGGAAACGAAACAACTATTCCGAGGCTTCGCTTATTAAACTTTCCTTCCTGTTCAACCATTCCTCAACTGCTATTACCCGCATATACCTTGATATAACCAAAGAAGAGGTTGGGGATATGTATGCAATACAGGATTTGTTTGCGTATTAGCAAAAGCTAACGTTTGGCAGCTACCCGAAGGGCGGGATTTTTAGCACAAATGTTCATTCGAAGCACGAAACCCCGCCTTTTGCCAAACCGCTGTTAGCATTAGTGGTTCTTTGTTCGTCCGTCATTTTGATAGTTTTAAAATTTTAAATGCTCCTTGTCCAACAATGAAAAATACAATTGTCCCAACGATAAGGTCAGGATATTTTGAGTTTGTCAAGTAAACAAGTCCGCCTGCTATAATTACTCCAAGATTTACAATTACGTCATTGGATGTAAAAATCATACTTGCTTGCATATGTGCGTCTTTGCTTTTACTTTTTTGCAGTAAATACAAACAAAGTCCGTTGCCGATAAGTGCAAGAATTGAAATAATTATCATTGTCTGAAATGCAGGAATTGTTTCACTACCTACAAATCGTCTGATTACTTCAATGAAACCGAAAACGGCAAGTGTCAACTGAAAATAACCTGCTGATTTTGCGATGTTCTTTTTTCGTGTCATTGTCCCACCAATTGCAAAAAGTGCAAGTCCGTAAACAATGCTGTCGGCAAGCATATCCAAGCTGTCCGCCACAAGTCCCATTGAGTTTGAAATAAAACCTGTTGTCACTTCAAGAGCAAAAAAGAAAAAGTTGATAGCTAAAACTTGCCAAAGCAATTTTCTTTCTCGGTTAGTGTTGTCTGTCGTTGCTGTGTAATTGTCTGCCGAAACGCTGTCAATAAGTGAAGTGTCAAATTTTAAGTTATCAAGTCGCTGAAAAATTTGGTCGTGATTGTCTGTGTGAAAAACGGTCAGTTGTCTGTTTGCAATGTCAAATTCTAACGAGTTGATGTTTGTCAAGTCGGCAAGTTTCATCCGTATCATTTGTTCTTCGGATGGGCAGTCCATTTTTGATATTTTAAATGTCGTTTTCCTCATTGTCTATTGTTGTCGGCTGGTGCGTCCTACCATTACTGCTAACGGTTTGCGGCTTGGCGATGTGGCGTATTTTTAGCAGAAAAGTTCAATAGGATTACTGCACTTGAACCTTGCACAAATGTTTCATATTAGCACTTCAGCCGCCATATTGCCAAACCGCTGTTATATGCTGCCCTTTTTCTGTCGTGTCCATTAGCAACAATTTTCTCCTGCTTGAATTGGTGGACATTTAACTGTCCCGTAACTGCAATATACACAACAGTCTCCTTGCAATGGTTTCAGTCGTGTCTTACATTGTTCGCATTCGTAAAAATATACACAAGCGTCTGTCGGCATAATTTCAGTTTTCTTGTGTCCACAGTTTGGGCAAGTCAATGTTGATTGTGTTTCAACTGTCTTGCCGTTGTAAGTTGTGCAAGTGTCGCAAGTTCCGTGCATTTTGTTTCGTTTATAGTTCCATATTGTCGCAATGAGAAGTCCGAACATTCCTGTGTAAAGAAAATATGTCCAGTAATTGCTGTCGTTAAAGTGATAGGCATAAAAAATTAAAAGTCCACTTGGAATAGCTGTCAATAAAGGAAACAAACAACGGTGTCTGCGATACGAAATGTAAAGTCCACCAACCGATATTAAAACCATTGCTTGGAAAATCCACATTGTCCACCCACCGAAAAGTTCAAAGCTCCCAAGTCCAAGTGCTGATGCTGCAAATGCAAAAAGAGGAAAACAGCAAGGTGAAAATATTGCGGTCAAGAAAAGTCCAGCCGTTCCAATTTTGTCGATGTTACTTTTTAGTTTCATTTATTTCTTGTCCAAATTGAAGTAAATATCCGTTGTTGTCGTGAATGGCAAACTCTCTCATTCCATAGTCAAAATTTTCAACTGGGTAAGCAACGTTTGACTTATCTTTTATGTTGTTCCAAAGTTCATCAACTTGCTCAGTCTTGAAATAAAAAGAGCCTGTAAAAGTTGGCTTGTCAAATGGAATATGGTCGTTAGGTAATGAAAACATAATTTCTATGTTGTCAATGAACACAGAAGCCCAACCCCATTCAATTTCAAACGATTTGCACTTGAAACCAAGTGTTTGAACGTAAAAATCAACTGTCTCTTTCAGGTCAGTTGTGTAAAGCATTGGTGTCAATTTATCAAGTTTCATTTCTTTGAGTATCGTGTCTTTTAGGGTTGCATATAACGTTTTGCAGCTACCCGAAGGGCGGGCGATTCACCACAAATGTTGATTAAAAGTACTAAAGTTCGAGCTACCACCAAACTGTCTTTAGAGCACGAAACCCCGCCTTTTGGGTAGGTGCTGTTAGTGGCTGGTGTTATTTTTCATCAATTGCAATACTTCTTTCGCTTGTTCTAAATGTCTTTGTTCGTGTGAAACAATAATGTCAAATGCTGTCTCTAATTTGTAAACAATATTCTTGTTTGCAGGTGAAGAAATAACAACTCCTTTCTCAACAAGTCCTTGTGAACCTTCTATTTTTTGTATAAGTTCATTTTGGTGATTTTGAAACCTGTTCAGAATGTCACCAATTACATTGCTTGTAGTTGGCTCCCATATTGGAAACGTCTTCATTTTTTTCTTTCTGTCTGGCTGCACTGCATTTAATACTGTCTTACCTAAAAATGAAACCATAAAACCAATTTTCGCAATGAAAGGTGTTCTATGTGTCCCTGATTTTAATGATGCTAAAACAGGATAGTAAGTTTCGTTGACTACAATCAAATGGTCTAAATTTTGAGCAATACTCCATGTGTTTGATGCCGGTTTCCAATTCAACTGTTCACTAGTCAATGACCCGAATTCAGATAATGATTGTTTTGAAATGTCGTTTAATGTCGATGTCCAATTTTTCATTTTATTTCATTTCTGTTTTTTAATACACTTGCCACTAACTTGATTATATACGAAACTATCACAATCACACAGGAATTGCAAAATAATTTTAGAGTCCTGATTTTCTCGCATTGACGGAAATTGCAGATTGCGTAATACCAATTGTAAAAAACACACAGTAATTTCGTTTAACCGTTCAAATCTGAAGCTTGGTGTTTCAATCTGTGCCAGTTTTTTGTGCCATGTTTTCATCAAAAATCCCAAAAAATCCTGAATTATAAAACAACAATAAGATTGAATATAAATCACTTACAAAATATACCGCAATATTCATAACCCTGAGGTCGGGGGTTCAATTCCCCCCTTCGCTACAAAAAAGATAAAGGCTATCGACATCGATAGCCTTTTTTGATTCATCACAATTTCAAAACAGGCAATTCTGTCTAAAATTTTATTGCCAAAAAATACAAAAGATAAAAATCGGAATTCTCGTGTATTTATTGAATGAGAATATTATCTCGTAATGACCTAAATTTGTCTTTTATGTCAACCCAATCGAGACCCAACAGGGCATGTTTTTATTTACCCCGTTTGCTTCACATCTTTTGGTGTATCATCCTAATAACCCTCTTTGCTTCAGCCAATCAAACCCAAGCGCAAAGCGCAAAAGCGCCCAAACGTGCAAGCCATATTTACGGAATGCTGTGGGATGGAGAAACCCACGAACCCATGGCATATGCCAACCTATTTTACAAAAACACTGACTTTGGGGTTGGCACAAACTTCGAAGGTCAGTTCGATATCGGTTATGGCCCTTGGCCCTCCGACACCATCGAAATTGTATACATGGGTTTTGAAACGTATCGTTTTTTGATCGATACCGTAACCCACGTACCGATGCAGATTTACCTGCAGAGAACTTTTGAAAAAACCGAAGCCGTAACCATCAAATTGGGCATCAACCCCGCAATGAAATGGGTAAACTTGGCACAAAAAAATCGGACCAAAAACAGCCCCTCTAAAATCTCATCTTACCAATGTGAAGTTTTCTCTAAAACCACTGTAGCGATCAACAACATTTCAAAAAACCTACAAAAAACCAAGTTGGCGAAAGATGTTGGTGGATACTTCGACACAATCAGTTATCTCACTGGTGATTCAAACAAAAGCATTTTGCCCGTTTTTTTCTCTGAGGTTTTGAGCGATTTCAGCTTTCAGCGCGCCCCCAGATTCACCAAAGAAGTGGTCAAAGCTTCTCGAATCAGAGGAATAGGCGTGACGGATGGAACTTTCATCGGTCAAATGATGGGCAATACCTTTACGGGGTACAACATCTATGACGAAAGCCTCGTGGTCCTTGACAAAGGAATCCCAACGCCCATAAGTCCTGGGGCTGAACTTATCTACGATTATAAATTGGTTAACGTAGACAAAATGGGGCCGCGACGATTATTTCAAATCAAAGTCACACCAAAAAATCCAAGAGATTTGGCCGTTTCTGGATTTATCTGGATTGAAGACACATCAGGGGCAATTGTTCGACTGAGCGTTGAAATTACCGGGACGGCGAACTTGAACTATGTGGAAAAACTTAAATTCTCCCAAGAATATGAAGCCACAAAAATTGAGGATTTTATCGCACCGATTATTGACTCCACGGATGGCAAACGCAATGGCGCAGCCAAAGAAGTAAATATTGCCTATTTCTGCACCAAAGCCCGGGTAATGCTTGATATTGGAGAACTTTCTGAACAAGCCGCGGGAATGGTGGCGACCAACGTGCTGACATGCAAAAACATGAAGTACAACATGGAATTCCCGAAGAAATTCTTTGAAAATCGACTGATGATGTTGCCCGATGCAAACACCAAATCCGACACCTTTTGGACCGCCCATGCACACATTCAACAATCCAAGGAAGAGGCAAAAATTGCATCAAGAATAGACACACTGAACAATCTGCCACGCGTGAAAACCTATGTTGACTTGGTTAACTTTTTGGTGGATGGATACCAACGTATTGGCATGATGGATTTTGGTCCATACTACACACTGGCAAGTTGGAACTTATATGAAGGCCCCCGTTTGAGAATGGGATATCGCACCACACCCGCAATTTCCAAAAACTGGGTCGCCACTGGATTTCTCGCCTACGGTTTCAAAGACCAGCGATACAAATACGGTACAACTGTAGACATCTTTTTAAAGAAAAGCAATTGGACCAAATTGACACTCTCGCATCGTTTCGATACTGAACTTATCGGACTAACTGACAACGACTTATACAGTCAAAGCTTATTTACAGCATTTAACTTATTTGGCTCCAATAACATCACTTTGGTAAAACAAAGCAAGGTGAGTTTGGGTACCGACATCCGCTCCGGCGTCCGTATTTCAGGATCTCTGTCGCGCGCTGAATACGAATTCCCTTTCGTAAAAAATTATCGTTTCGCATATTATCCAAATTACCCCGATACATCTAACAGCAGCATTTCAAACTACTTGACCAATGCATTCGTTTCCGTCCGATTCATCTATGAACCCCGCAGTTATTTTGTACGGACGGACCAGGACAGGATGACATTTCACGCAGACGGTCCGCGTGCTGAAGTATATATCCAACAAGGCCTGAAAGGATTTCTGGGCTCTCAATACAATTACACAAAACTCCAAGCAACATACTTATACGATAAATCATGGAGCGTAATGGGGAGAACAATCGCTTATGTGGATTATGCCAAGGTTTTCGGCCAACTGCCCTATCCGCTGCTTACCGTTTATGTAGGAAATCAGAGTTTCATGTATAGCAGTAGAGCCTACAACCAAATGAGGATATTTGAATTCGTATCGGACCAGAGTTTACAACTTGGCGTAGAGCATCACTTTAACGGATACATATTCAACCGCATCCCCTTGCTAAATCATTTCAAATTGAGAGAAGTGGTATCGAGCAAAGCCATTTATGGTACGTTAAGGGACGACAACCGCAACCTAATCCCAAAAACATGGGATCAATTTGGCAATGGCGAGGCAGTTCCTATTACTCAATTTAAAACGTTCGGTCATGAACCCTACTGGGAAATGGGATTGGGCATTGAGAACATCTTCAAGTGCATTCGCTTGGATTTCATTTGGCGGATGACATATCTGGAACCCAACTCCCACAGAAACGCAGGTATTAAGGCCAGCTTCTCGATGGGATTCTAAGTTTCGTATCTTTGTAAATCCTCAAAATATACGACCATTTTGAACTGTATTTGTATTAAACACCACTAAACCTGAGCCATTTTTCAATGACAATTTTAATTAAATCAATAAATCAACAGATAGTTAAATCCATTTTGATTGTCTTCTGCTTGTTGTTACCTGGAATTTCTAAATCTCAAAATGAGAGACCTTGGGAAGGTTATTGGAAGGGCGATTTGAGCGTTTCCGGCATGCAACTCACTTTGATTTTTCATATCAATCCACCAAGCCAAGTGGGCGACGTCAAAATTTATCGCTCTACTTTGGATGTGCCGATGCAGCGTTTAAAGAATTTCAAAATCGATGAAACTGAAATCCATGGCGAAGAAATCACATGGTCGCTTTCATTACCCGCCGTTTTTAAGGGCAAGAGAAATACAGAGGGGCTCATCATTGGCAATTGGACACAAGGTGGGAAGTCGCTCCCGTTAACCCTGAGATACAGCCCAACATTCAACGCTACCAAACCCCAAACTCCCAAGCCCCCATTCCCTTATTCTTCAAAATCGATAGATTTCCCTCACCCTAGCGGGAAGTTGAAATTTGGCGGAACCTTGACTTATCCCGATACAAATTCTATTAAAAACGAAGCCATCGCCCAGAGCATTTATCATTTGGCAAGAAAAACGCCCAATCCCGCGGACCCTACATTCAAACTACCCGCAGTTTTGCTGCTATCGGGAAGCGGTCCGCAGGACCGCGATGAAACCCTCGGCGATCACAAACCTTTTGCCATTTGGGCGGACCATCTCACCCGGTTGGGATTTGTAGTTTTGCGGGTAGACGATAGAGGTGTTGGGAATTCTACCGGCGATCCCACCTATTTAGAATCCACCACAACAGAATCATACGTGGGTGATGCCCAAGCCGCCATACGATTTCTATATACTCAACCGATGGTTGATACGATGCGCATTTTTGTGATAGGACATAGCGAAGGAGCAAACGTAGCGGTTAAGCTCGCCAATGCACAAACCGACATTTCAGGGGTAGTTTCTTTGGCCGGAATGACAAGCAGTGGCATCGAAACGTCGGTTTTTCAAAATCAAGTCATTTGGAAAGCACAGAATTTGGACAGTGGTTTAATATTGGGATTGAGTGATTTACATCGAAAAATGATTGAATTGGGATTCCATACAATCCAACGCGATGTCAAAGCCAAAGATGAAACAGATAGAGATTTGAATCAACAAAAAATGGACGGTACTTCATTCTTTACTTCTGAATTGAAATCGTACATTTCAAAAAATAAAAGCAACAAAAATCTTCAACGCGCCTACAAATATCAAATCAGCAGCAATAAGGACGCAGCGAAGTCTGTTGGCGCAAAATCATCCTTGATTTTTTTGGCCCAAACCTATATTGGCTTGGCATCAAACCCATGGACCAGTTATTTTCTTCAGTCTGAGCCAGAAGTGGAATTCACAGAACTTAAAAATTGCGACATTTTAATGCTACAAGGATCTAACGACCAACAAATAGATGCGAGTGCAACATCGAAGTTGGTGAAAAAAATGACTGAATCCGGCGCAGGTGTAACCTACCAAGAATTCCCAGGATTGAATCATCTATTTCAACATTGTAAAACTTGCGATGTATCCGAATACTTCAATTTAGATGAGACAATAGCAATGGAGGCCATGTCGGTTGTAAGCAAATGGCTCACGGAACGCAGTCAGCTCCGTTAAAGATTAAAAATCAATACGGAATCGTTCTCTGCGCAATTCAGCGTAATCCAAGGGATTGGCGAAGTCTTCGGCGAATTGATTTCGGTTTCTAACCAAATGAATTGCATCATAGATAGCCGCTCTGAAGCTCGATGGATCAGCAACGCCACTACCTGCGATATCATAAGCCGTACCATGGTCAGGACTGGTGCGAACGATGGGTAGCCCCGCCGTTACATTTACTCCGTCCATGAATGCCAAAGTCTTGAATGGGATCAACCCCTGGTCGTGATACATTGCGATTACAGCGTCAAAATTCTTGTAATTACCACCCCCAAAGAAACTGTCTGCCGAATATGGACCGTAAACGAGTTTACCGCGTTTAAAATGCGTTTGAATGGCAGGAATAATTAGAGTTTCCTCCTCTTTGCCTAGCAATCCATTGTCGCCCGCATGAGGATTGAGGCCTAACACCGCAATTCGAGGTTTAATCACATTGAAATCATTTCTTAATGATTCGTATACAACCTCAATTTTCTGCTCGATTTTATCCTGAGTTAGGTGTTTACCCAATTCAGTAATGGGAACATGTTCCGTAACCAATGCAACGCGTAAATCCTCGCTGGCCAATATCATAGCATAATTGGTTTTTCCAAACGCTTCGGCCAGATACCCTGTATGACCCGTAAAATTTGGAGAGTGAGGGGCAACCGTAGATTTGTCGATTGGCGCTGTAACCAAAGCCTGCAAATGATTGACATCCGAAATGGCTTTATCCAAAGATTTCAGCGCTTCTAGGCCTGAGGCATCGGATGACTTTCCGATGGATAAATCAAAAACCGCATCGCTGCTTACAACCAAATTCAATTTGCCTGGTTTTGCATCGGAGGCCGACGAAACCAAGGTATACATGGGTTCTTGCAATTCCATATGTTTTTTCCAAGCCACAAAAGTTTTGAGGTTGGCATACAATACTGGGGTGCAATACTTATAAATGTTGGCATCAGAAAAAACCTTGATTATGAGTTCCATCCCAACACCTGAGGGATCTCCTTGGGTTATTCCAATTACGGGTTTTAGATTATCCATTGATCTGCTGTCTAAGAAACTCCAAAGTTAAGCGAACGCCAACACCTGTGCCACCTTTTGGAACATAATGACTTGGAGAAGTTAAAAATGCTGTCCCCGCGATATCAATATGAACCCACGGATACTGTGTAAAATGCCTCAAGAACATTGCTGCACTTTGTGCTCCCCCCTCGCCTTTTCCTAAGTTTTTGATATCTGCAATTCCGCCTTTGATCTCTTCATAATACTCTTCCCATAAGGGCATTTCTGCAACCCGCTCAAACACGGCATCGCCCGCTTTTTTTAATGATTTTACGACCGATTCTGGTGCTTGCGCCATCAATGCAGAGCCATAAGTCCCGAAAGCCCTGGCTGCCGCACCGGTAAGTGTGGCGTAGTCTATAACCAATTGGGGATCGAATTTCTTCGCAAACGAAAGCGCATCGCCCAATATCAAACGGCCTTCAGCGTCTGTGTTTAGGACCTCAACGGTAGTTCCATCAAACATGGTAATCACGTCACCCGGACAGGTAGCATTTTCACCAGGTCGGTTGTCTGTAGAAGGCACCAATCCAACAATCCACAAGGGCCATTTCAATTTTGCAACAGCTTCGAAAACTCCTGCCACAACTGCTGCGCCACCCATATCACATTTCATCATATCCATGGAATTTGGCGTGGGCTTCAAACTCAGTCCTCCAGTATCAAAAACAACGCCTTTTCCCACCAAAACAATTGGCTGACTGTTTACCGCTTTCTTCGGTTTATATTCCAATACAGAAAAAGTAGGCGGCTCCTGGCTTCCCTTGTTCACGGCCAACAATCCACCCATTTTCAAACTCTCAATTTGTGCTTCACCAAAAACCTCTACTTTAAAACCGGCTATTTCTCCCATTTTCACAAAAGAATCTGCCAAACCTTGTGCATTTAGCGCATTCACTGGCTCATTCACCAAATCTCTCGCCGATTTCACCGCTGCAACAATAATTTTTACTTCGTCCTGCTTGTCCTCCCCCTTGCCTTTGAGCGAATATTCAATGGATTTCTCCCGAATTTTAGTTTTTAAATACTTATCAAATTGATAATCAGAAAGCAACAAGCCCTCAAAAAACGACAGTGCTTTTGCCGCATCACAGTTCACATTTTTGACAACGACCTTTTCGATTTCCTTCGACAACAACAAAAACGCTTTGTTCCCTGCCTTTCTTAGAGTCTCCCATTCCGATGCATTGCTCTTTCCTTTGCTAATCACACCGATAAAACAGCCCTCTGGACCATAATAGTGATGGAAATTTTCTGCGGATTTGAGTTTCCAAAATTCTGCGATATGCACGGGTAATTTCGTGCTTGCAAATGCCGTAACATCATTGGCCAAAAAGATTTCTGCCTTCATGCTGCAAAATAACGAAATCAAAGCGGTAAACCCCATTTTATTTGCAAGAATGCCCAAAGAGAAAAACACATTTGTGTTTTGTGCAGAACTGAAGCAAACCAAGGATCAACTCGCCTTAAATTTGTAGGAATTAGCGTATGCAGAAAATTAAGGTCGGTATCTTTTTTGGCGGACAATCTCGCGAGCGAGAAGTTTCATTTGCGGGTGGTAGAACGGTCTACGACAACCTGAACAAGGAACTTTTTGAAGCCATTCCAATTTTCGTTGACTCCTTCGGAAACTTTTGTCTCCTGAACTGGGAACATGTATACAAAGGAAGTATCCGGGATTTCTACCCTCCCACCTTTTTGCATTTGGAAGACAAGAGAGTCAATTGCTTGCCTGAATTACCCCATGGATTTCAAGTCTACGCGGAGAGTTTGGTTCAACTAGAGAACGATAGAACTGCACAAATCAACTTGTTAAAAGAAATTGGCAGTCCGGTTGAAGCCCACGAGTTTGCCACATTATTTGATTTTGCATTCTTAGCCCTTCACGGAACCCATGGCGAAGATGGAAGTATTCAAGGACTTCTGGAATGGTATGGCATTCCCTATTCTGGCTCAGGCATATTGCCGTCGGCACTTGGAATCAACAAAGCCATTCAGAAAGACTTCCAAACCACAGCAGGACTCTTTGTAAATGAATTCAATACAATTGATAAGAAGTCGTGGTTTGAGGCCTCGGAAAATGACAGAAAAAGGCTGTTTGTTCAGTTCAATATTGAATTTGGAGAGCAGTTTGTCATCAAGCCAGCCCATCAAGGATCTTCCCTTGGCGTTAGTATTTTAAAACAACCAGACTTTCAGGAATTCTGCGACGCTATCAATCTCGCATTCTTTCATTTGTCGTTGCACCAAAAAGCGTGGCAGCAAATGGACAATGAGGCAAAAGTCATTTATATCAAACAACTCACTGACCTGAGAAGTGGATTGGGATTGCCGTTGATTGCCGATGGCCAAGTTTTCCATTTACCCGATGCCTTAATGGATTACATCGACAAAACACTGCAAACCACTGCGCACATTGACCTACAAGCAATGGACAGCGAATCGGTTGTTTTGATCGAATCGTTGATTCAAGGAAAAGAATTTAGCTGTATCGTGGTGGCAGACGAAAAGGGCGTACCGTTTGCTCTTCCGCCCACGGAAATCCGGAAGAATAGCGAGTTATTTGATTACAGAAGCAAATATTTACCGGGCTTAAGCAACAAAGTCACCCCCATTGAAGTTTCGGCTCAACTCATCGAAGACATCAGACTTTCTTGCTGTCAGCTTTACAATCATTTCGGCTTTGAGGTTTACGCGAGAATCGATGGTTTCATTGATGAGGATGGAGAAATATTCCTGAACGACCCAAACACAACCAGCGGAATGATGCCGTCATCGTTCTTCTTTCACCAAGCGGCAGAAATCGGATTGAGTCCAAGTGCCTTTTTGACATTGATTTATTTTAATTCATTGAGAGCACGTATTCAGGGTCATCCGAAGGGACAAAAATTTGAAACGCTCCTTCAGCGCAGCAGTGCATTGTTAGAAAACAGTCGGGGCGCATCGTCGGTAAAAAAGAAAATCGCCGTTGTGATGGGTGGATATAGTTTTGAACGACATATATCGATGGAGAGCGGTAGAAACATCTACGAAAAACTCAGCAGTAGTGAGGAATTCGAACCGATTCCATTGTTTTTGACTGGTGATAATCAATCTTATCGATTGTTCCATTTGCCGATCAATATGATGTTAAAGGACAACGCCGATGACATAAGGGATAAGATTTTGCATTATTCTGAGAACCCTGTTCTTACAGAAATACAGCAAGAAAGTCTCAAACTAACAAAGTCGTTGTTGCATGGGGCACCGACATTCAAACCGGCGGAAGTGGCTATTTCGGAATTGCCCAGTTTGTGTGAGGGGGTATTTATCGCTTTGCATGGACGGCCCGGGGAAGACGGAACCATACAGGCAGATTTAACTCGTTTGGGTCTGTATTTCAACGGCAGTGAAAGCGAGGCGTCTTCGGTTACGATCAATAAGTTCGAGACAAATAGAAGGTTGAGGGAATTGGGATTTTTGGTTGCCGAGCATCAATTGGTAAAGCAGGAGGAATGGGAATCGAGGGGATTGGATTTATGCAAAGAAATTTGTGCAAAGTATGGACTTCCGTTGATTGCAAAGCCGGCAGATGACGGATGCAGTGCGGCGGTGAGAAAAATCAAATCGGCGGAGGAATTACATTTGTTCATGGAGGCGATTTTCCGCCGTGAGGCGTCGTTAAGCGCCGCGCTTTGCGCGGCGCTTAACGTGAAACCCAAAGACGAAATGCCGCAGAAATCTGAATTATTGATTGAGCAATTCATAGATCGAGCCGGTGCAATAAAATTCTTGGAAGTGACCGGTGGCATGCTTACATCCTATGATAATCAAGGCGAAATTAGATACGAAATCTTCGAACCTTCCGAATCACTTGCCGAAAGCGAAATATTGAGTCTTGAAGAGAAATTCCTGGCCGGCCAAGGTCAAAACCTCACCCCTTCCCGATTTTCAAACAACCCCAATGAACAAGTCAGAATTAGCAGCGAAGTGAGAAATACACTAAAACAAGTGGCCGAAGCACTCCACGTAACTGGGTATTGCAGAATCGATGCCTTTGTGAGAATATTCGAAAATGGAAAGGTGGAAACAATCATCATCGAAGTAAATTCTTTGCCTGGCATGACCCCTGCGACTTGTATTTACCACCAAGCCGCAATCAATGGCTACAAACCCTTTGAATTCATCAGAGAAATATTGAAATTTGGACAAAATAGAACGGCGTGAAAAATTGGATGTACAATATCGGACTGGGTGGCCTTTTCATCGCCATAATTCTTACCCTAAGTTATTTTGGGCTAGACGCTTACACACGGCATGGAGACAAAATAATCGTACCTGATGTTCTTCGGTCCAAACCCTTCGAAGCAGAAGCCAAACTCAGCGAAATGGGATTGCGGATGAAAATTATTGATACGGTTTACCTCGACAAAATGAAGCCGGGGGTTATCGTTGAGCAGTTGCCTGAAGCCAATGAAGATGTTAAATCGGGAAGGATGGTTTATGTGACAGTAAACGCAATGAGTAGACCAAGAATTTCTATGCCCAAACTAACCGATTGTAGCTTCAATTTGGCCAAAGCTTTGCTAAAAAATGCCGGATTAATCTTGGGAAAAGTCACCTACGAATACGCTGAATACGGCAATAACTTGGTCATCGGGCAACGCGTGGGTGGCAGAACAATTGAAGCAGGGCAAAAGGTATTGAAAGGCACTACTGTAGATTTGACCGTAGTTGATACAGAATTAACCCCCACCGCAGACTCTACAGCCATCGATTCAGAAAATCAAAATCCTGAAGAATAGCGGCTGAATTTATTGAACAAAGTGACTTTGACATAGAATAAATCAAAGGAAAATTCGTTAAATTAGCACAATTGTTATTTCCGTTCAAACAAGATTTCCAAAGAACTTATCATAACAATAAAATAAAATGCGGGTAAGAAATATCATCTTCTTGTTGTGTATCCTAGCGATTTCCGAGATTTCGGCGCAAGCATACCTGCGTTTACAACCCATTTCAAATCGCCCTATTGCATCGGTTAAAAACAATACAACTGATCAAATCTCACTTTCCATTTCCGATACACTATCGCTCCCATTTTTCGAGGACTTTGTTCAACCCGATGGTTACCCATCACCAAAAAATTGGACCGACAACCTGGTTTGGGTAAACAATTCGTTTCCGGTAAAAGCCCCCAATTTTGGCGTGGCCACCTTTGATCACCTAAACGCCAAGGGCAAACCTTACCAGACCCTAGACAAGAGAGTCATGGTTTTTGCGGACAGCCTCACCTCCCAGCCCATCAACATCCAGTTCCGAAGGGTTGGCACAAGTACNNTTATATTTCAAAGACATCAACAACAAATGGGTAAGACAATGGGCAATTTGTGGCGGATTCGTGGGCCCTTTTCAGGAATTTTTTGTACCCATCGCAAACTATCAGTACTTGACACCCAATTTTCAGTTTCGTTTTGTCAATTTCACCAAAGCAACGGGAAACCTAAATCATTGGCATATCGATTACATCAGAATTGAAAAAAATCGAAAATATGGCGAAAAAACCATCCAAGACGTTGGAATTGCAACTGTGAGCGATGGCTTATTTAAAGACTATAACAATATTCCATTCTCGCATTACAAATACAATATTCAAGACGGCCGCGGCAAAGGACCAAGTATGTTGGTGAGAAACCTCAACCCGAATGCCGTTCAAACGAGATTTCAATTGAGCATTTACAACAAATTCAAACACCTCATTTACTTCAAACCCTTTGTTGCTAGCAGTCGAAATTTGGCAGGAGGACGTGATACTTCAGAGAGTTTTGAATCTTTGGCTTACGATACACTTTCAACCAATGAACCGAGATTGGATTTCGTGTATAGCATAGACCCTCAAAGTAACGATGGAACTCCTGCCGCTTACAATAGCCTAACCAACAATAATGTAATTCAAACTTCTCATACCATTATGCCTTGGTATGCCTACGATGACGGTAGTGCCGAAGGTGGTTTTGGCCTTGACTATGCCTATTTGGGCAATTTAAAAGGCCAATTCGCAATGGAATTCAACACCCTCAAAACGGATTCGCTGCGAGGGCTCGCCATTTACTTTAACCAGAGTCTAACTGATGTTTCTGCCAGAAGTTTCAAATTACGCATTTGGAAGGCCCTAAGTCCAGTGGGAAGACCCGACAACCAAGACCAACTCATGTATGAATACGCCATGAATCGTCCCATTTACAAGGACAGTATCAATGGTTTTGCGTACATTTTTTTCGATTCAGTATTATCCTTGCCTGCCGGGAAATACTACGTTGGATGGATCCAACAAATGCCTTATGTTCTGAATGTTGGGTACGATAACAACTACAGATATTTGGGTAAAGACCAAACTAACCCTCACCTATACAGCAATTTATTGGGAAGTTGGGAATATGCCGGCACAGAAGCCAAAGGCACTCCCATGATTCGGATGCTGTTTGGAAATCGTGCGGAATATGCATTCTCTACCAAAACCATTACCCAATCTCAAGTAAACGTTTACCCCAACCCATGTAGCGATTACATTTTCATCGATGGGAAACTACCTGAGAATACTGAATTTGAAATTTGGGATGTCACAGGCAAACTCCAAATCAAATCACAATATAGCAGTCGATTATTTGTGGGCGACCTAAAGCCGGGCCACTATATTCTTCGATGCATTTCCCCGAACAATCAAATTTCATTTGCACACTTCATCAAATCATGAGCACAGATATTTCAGTCATTGAGTTAAAAAAGCGTTTAGACAATCAAGAATCCTTAAACATCCTAGATGTTCGTGAACAGTATGAGTTTGATGAATTCAACCTTAACGGAACATTGATTCCATTGGGAGAATTGCCAGGTAGACTTGACGAAATCGAGCATTTGAAAGACGAAGAAATTATCGTTCATTGCAGATCTGGTGCTCGTAGCAATACCGCCAAAATGTTCCTGTCAACACAAGGGTACTCCAACGTTCGCAATCTCATTGGCGGCGTAATGGATTGGAAATCGCAGTTTGGCGACTAATCAAGATTCTTATTTTGAAGCCAAAATATCTCATTGGCAGCGCATTTCTCGTCTTAACAATCTGGACATTATCCGGAATTTGGGGCTGTAACGGTTTATTGAGTTCAACCACCAACCCAACCGATCAGCCTTTTAGAAACCTTGGTGATTCCGCTCATTATGTGGGTATCGCAGCCTGTAAAGGTTGTCATTCCGATAAACATTCTACTTTCATCGAAACCGGTATGGGACAGAGTTTCCATAAGGCAGAGAGAAAATACTCTAAAGCGGATTTTAACAACGTAAAACCGATTTACGACAAAAAAAACGACCTCTACTATTACCCTTTCTGGAAAAACGAACACCTTTATATTCAGGAATTCAAGTTGCGTGGAACCGATACCGTCCATAATCGCATCGAAAAAATTTCACACATTATTGGAAGCGGGCAACATACGAATAGTCACTTTTGGATGGACGGACAGCATCTTTATCAGGCACCGCTAACCTTTTATACGCAAAAAGGAATCTGGGACCTCCCTCCAGGTTACGAAGAATTCAATACCCGTTTTAACAGAAAAATTGATATTGAATGTATGAGTTGTCACACCGGCATGCCCACCACAGAAATGGGGGCCGACAACATTTTCAAAAAACTTCCACTTGGTATCGATTGCGAAAGATGCCATGGCCCCGGCTCATTGCACATAAAAGAAAAAACTTCGGGGATCATTTACAACACCAACAAACAAGCAGATTACTCCATCGTAAACCCCAAAAGATTGCCTTGGAAATTACAGGTCGATATCTGTCAACGATGTCACCTCCAGGGAAACAATGTTCTCAAACCCGGCAAGAAATTCACTGATTTCAGACCAGGGATGCATCTCGATTCCATTTTCACCGTGTACATGCCCACCCAAAAAGGAAATACCTCCTTTGTGATGGCAGGTCACGCCGAACGTTTTCAAATGAGCGCTTGTTTCAAGGGTTCGAACAAGGGTGATCTAACCAAATACAACGCGAATATCAACTTCACATGCATCAGTTGTCACAACCCCCACGTGAGTGTAAAAAAAACGAACCAAGAGATATTCAACAATACTTGCAAGGGTTGCCACAATGCAGAATCAAGAAAAAGTAAACTTCATGACTGTAGACTTCCAGCTGCAAGCAGAGGCGCCTCAACTTGCGTTGGATGCCATATGCCAAGCAGCGACACCCGGGATATTCCCCATGTGAGCATTCATGACCATTATATCTCTAAGTCGAATACCAAATTCAAACTAGACAACCAACCCAAATCGATAAATCACAAGCCGGGTGAAATCATTGGATTGCATGCAGTCAATAGCAAGAATCCAAGCAATAGTGAGTTGTTCAATGCCTATGTTTCCTATTTTGAAAAATTCGACCCCAAAATGCTGTATTTGGACAAAGCGAAGTCACTGTATTCGGATCCAAAAGCTGAATTGTCCGTCAAAATCCAATATCATTACAATTTAAGAGAACACGCAGCTATCATTGAACTTTGGGAAAACGGTTGCACGGAAGAACAGCGAATGGCTCTGGTTTCGGATGCATGGACCCAATACAGAATTGCCAATGCGTACGACAGAGTAATCCCCAATCAAAGTCAAAAAGCCCTTCTTTATTATGAAAAAGCATGCGAAGCGATGCCCTGGAATACCGACTTCTCCGCCGAATTCACCAATGCGCTCGTAAGAGCCGGAAGGTATGACCAAGCCAAGGGTTTGATAAAAGAGGCGCTCAAACATCAACCCAAAAGTGAGCAACTTCACTTCAATTTGGGCAACTGTTTGGCTCGGGAAAATCGGATTGGAGATGCGATAAAAGAATTGGAAATCGCGCGTTCTTTGGACCCAAAATCGCAGGCGGTTTTGATTCTGATTGACATTTACTCCAAAACTGCACCCAACAAGGCCAAAGCGCTATTAGAGGATGCAAAAAAATGGGCGAATCCCAGAACTCTCTAGAGCAATAAAATTTGTATTTTTGTAAGGCATGCTAGACAAATTTGGAATCGCCAAGAGAATTGCGCAAGAACTGCGAGATGGTTATTATGTGAATCTGGGTATTGGAATCCCAACATTGGTGGCCAATTACATTCCTGACGGCATGGAAGTGGTTCTCCAATCAGAAAATGGTTTGCTGGGCATGGGCGCCTTCCCTTTTGAAGGAGAAGAGGATGCAGACCTTATCAATGCGGGTAAGCAAACCGTAACCATGATGAAAGGCGCAAGTATTTTTGACAGTGCTACAAGTTTCGGGATGATCAGAGCGGGCAAAGTGGACCTAACCGTTTTGGGAGCGATGGAAGTGAGCGACAACGGCGATATCGCCAACTGGAAAATACCAGGAAAAATGGTAAAAGGCATGGGTGGAGCCATGGATTTAGTTGCATCAGCCAAAAACATTATCGTTGCCATGCAACACACAAACAAAGCCGGTGAAAGCAAATTACTTCCCCAATGCTCATTGCCAATCACAGGATTGGGATGCGTAAAAAAGGTTGTAACAGAACTCGGCGTATTCGATATTACCGAAAGAGGATTTGAACTCAAAGAATTGGCCCCTGGCGTGACCGTGGATGAAGTAAAAGCAAAAACGCTGGGTAGACTCGTTGTTGAAGGAGATATTAAAACAGTAAACGTTTAATCTACGTTTGTCTTAACTTCCGGTATTGTATTTCTTGTTTTTGCTTTGAGCAAATAGTTGATTCTTCTTGTATCGCTTCAGAATAAAGTACGAAGCCAAAAATACAATGGCTGTAATAATATACTCCCACATCAGCACTTGCTGTTTGAAAGTTTCCACTGTAATGGCTTTGGCATTGGCCGTAAGAGTATCCATAATTTGAGTTTACAAAGTTAGTCAAATCAAAGACCCAATTAAATGAAAATTTTCATCTAACCCATGTGGTAGGTGCGGAAAATGCAATGTAAATTGCGGGTATGTCAGTCAATCAGTATATTCAAGAAAATCAAGACCGCTTCCTCAATGAATTGTTTGATCTTTTGCGCATTCCTAGCATCAGCGCCGACCCAGCCTATGCCGGTGATGTAAGAAAATGTGCAGAAACCGTTGCCGAGCACCTAAAGAAAGTTGGGGCCGACAATGTAGTACTTGAAGAAACAGCGGGATATCCCATCGTGTACGGAGAAAAAATCATCGACGCGTCGTTGCCAACTGTTTTGGTTTACGGTCATTACGATGTGCAGCCCAGCGTTCCCAATGAATTGTGGGACACTCCCCCGTTTGAACCTACTGTGAGAGATGGCAAAATTTATGCGCGTGGTGCTTGCGACGATAAAGGTCAGGTTTTCATGCACGTAAAAGCTTTCGAAACAATGATGCAGACCCATTCTCTGGCTTGTAATATCAAATTCATGATTGAAGGTGAAGAAGAAGTGGGATCTAATAACTTGGGAACTTACTGTAAAACCCACCGCGACAAGTTAAAGGCCGATGTGATTTTGATTTCGGATACCGCATTAATTGCCAATGATATACCTAGTATCGATGTTGGACTTCGAGGTTTGAGTTATGTTGAAGTGGAAGTTACTGGCCCAAGAATCGATTTACATTCCGGAGTTTATGGTGGAGCTGTAGCCAACCCAATCAATGCATTGTGCACAATGATCGCTAGCTTACACGATGAAAATCGCCATATCACAATTCCAGGATTTTATGACAAAGTACTGGAAGTTTCTGCATCAGACCGCGAGGCGATGTCGAAAATTCCATTTGATCTAGAAGACTATAAAAAACACCTTGCTGTCAATGACGTCATGGGCGAAAAAGGATTTTCAACCATCGAGCGTACCGGCATTCGCCCCACTTTGGATGTCAATGGAATCTGGGGTGGATATATCGGTGAAGGGGCGAAAACAGTTTTGCCAAGCAAAGCATTTGCAAAAATTTCGATGCGATTGGTCCCCAATCAAATCAGCGATGAAATTACTGAAATGTTCCAAAAGCACTTTGAAAGCATTGCACCCGCTGGCGTAACGGTAAAGGTAACTCCGCACCATGGTGGAGAACCCGTTGTTACACCTACTGACTCAATCCCTTACAAGGCGGCAGCATTGGCCATGAAAGAAACTTTTGGAATCGACCCAATCCCAACCAGAGGTGGAGGAAGTATTCCTATAGTGGCTCTTTTTGAGAAAGAATTGCAAACCAAAACCGTGTTGATGGGATTTGGATTGGATTCCGATGCAATACACTCACCCAATGAGCATTACGGAATATTTAATTATTTCAAAGGAATCGAAACCATTCCTCAATTCTTTAAGCACTTCGCAGCTCTAAATCAATAATGGCATTGCTCCAAGGCCCGATTTATGAAGCATACCGCTCGGATTTATTAAAGCGGTACAAACATTTATTGCGAAGCCTTGGCAAAAACCTCGATCCGGAAAAGACCCGGATGGTTAGAGACGCGTTCGACATGGCCGCACGTGCCCATGAAGGAACCGTGCGAAAAAGTGGTGAACCCTACATTTTCCACCCTTTGGAAGTTGCAGAAATTGCAGTTTCTGAATTGGGCCTCGGGGCAACTTCCGTTGTTTGTGCACTGTTGCACGATGTTGTTGAAGATACTGATACAACGCTGGAAGATATCGAACATCGCTTTGGGAAAGATGTAGCGAATATCATCGACGGGCTCACGAAAATTTCTACGGTTTTTGAAACGGTTGACAAGGACCAGAGCATTCAAGCGGAGAATTTCAAAAAGATGCTCCTTACTTTGGGCGATGACCTAAAGGTGATACTCATTAAGCTGTGTGATCGACTTCACAACATGAGGACATTGGGATCGGTTTCGGAAAACACAAAACTCAAAATTGCTTCTGAAACGCTGTTTATCTATGCCCCCCTAGCCCACCGGTTGGGTTTGAATGCGGTAAAAACCGAAATGGAAGATTTGGCTCTGAAATTTACGGACCCGATCAAATACAAAGAAATATCATCCAGACTGTCCGAAACCAAAAATGCGAGGCAGCGATATATCAAAGAATTCATCGAACCAATCAAAGAGGAGTTAGATAAGTCGGGCTTGAAAATTTTAGAAATAAAAGGAAGGCCCAAGAGTATTTTTAGTATTTCTCGCAAAATGGAAAAACAGCACATTCCATTTGAAGAAGTATTCGACGCTTTTGCAATTCGTGTGATAGTGGACTCCCCACTAAATTTAGAAAAAGCGGACTGTTGGAAGATCTACAGTATCATTACCGATAAATATCGTTCCCATACTAATCGACTTCGTGATTGGCTGAGCCATCCCAAGAGCAACGGATATAGCGCATTGCACACCACCGTTCTGGGCCCAAAAGGAAGATGGGTAGAAGTTCAAATTCGCTCAAAGCGCATGGACGATATCGCTGAGCGAGGACTGGCGGCCCACTGGAAATACAAAGCGGGATCAAAAATCAAAACACCCACCCCGCAGGATGTCGCTTTTGAAAACTGGTTAGACACGGTAAAAGAAACATTATCCAACAGTGATTTGAGTGCATTGGATTTGGTGAGTGAATTTAGGACAAGTCTACTCGGGGAAGAGATCTATATATTCACACCAAAAGGGGATGTAAAATCCTTACCCACAGGTTCAACGGCACTTGACTTTGCTTTTGCCATTCACACGGAAATCGGCATACGAACATTGGGCGCCAAGGTCAATAACAAATTGGTTGCACTACAAACCGTGCTTAAAAATGGGGACATCATTGAAATCCTTACTACGAGCAAAGTTAGAATTCAAAAGGACTGGCTAGAAATTGTAAAAACGGCCAGAGCGAAATCGAAAATCCGTGAAGCCCTGAAGGCCGAAAGAACGCAGAGGGCAAAGCAAGGAAAATTGCTATTGGAGAGATTGTTCCGCAAACACAATTTAGAACTCTCAGATAGCAACATCAAAAAGCTCATGCACCATTTCAAATTCTCGGTGAGTGCTGAATTTTTTCATAGTGTTGCTGACGGACAAATCCGTTTAAACAAAGACCTTTTGGTTCGCATCATCAAGAAAAAAGCAATTGATACACCATCGGAAATCACCGAAGACGTAGGCGCTGCTCAACCCGTTAAAAAGGCCAAATCAAAATCCGAACAAATTATTATTGGCGATGATTATGAATCGTCGTATACATTAGCACAATGCTGTCATCCCGTGCCCGGAGATTCAATCTTTGGCTTCGTTACCGTTGGCGAAGGTGTGATGATTCACCGGACAACATGTCCAAACGCAACCCGTTTAATGTCGCAATATGGATACCGAATCATCCCTGCAGAATGGCGTGGCGATGGCTATCAAAAGGCGTTTGAAACTGCCATTGGCGTGAGAGGAATAGACGATGTAGGAATTGTAAGTAGAATCACTGACATCATCTCCAAGGACATGGAAGTGAACATGAAGAGCATCAATATTTCAAGCAATCAAGATGGAACGTTTGGCGGGAAAATCGAGGTTATGATTTATGATTTGTTACACTTAGAGCAACTGATAACAAAAATCAAGGCCACCCATAAGTACATTCAAGTTACAAGGGAAGACTAACAAAAAAGGGCAGCCAATTGACTGCCCTTTTTATATCAATCGATAAAATTTTATCCTTCCAAAGCGGCAACACCACCCACAATCTCAGAGATTTCACGGGTAATAGCAGCCTGACGTGCTTGGTTGTAAGCCAAACGAAGAGCGCGTAACAAATCGCCAGCGTTTTCAGTTGCCTTATCCATCGCTACCATTCGAGCACCGTGCTCTGAAGCCAATGAATCCAACAGAGAACGATAGAACAATGTATTCAAACTGCGAGGAATCAAATCCTGTAAAATAGCAACTTGATCTGGTTCAAAAATATAATCGTTAGACGTAGAAGATTTCTCCAAATTCGCGGCAGGCACAACAGGCAACAATTGCTCGTTTACCAAAATCTGCGTCGCTGCATTTTTAAATTTGTTGTATACGACTTCAACGCGATCATACTGACCTGCTAAGTATGAATCAATCACACTTTGCATTGCGCTAAACGCACTTTGAGAATCTGCATTTTGGGTAAGATTTACCATATCCAAATTCACTGCATATCCCAAACGCTTCAATGCTTCCCCACCCTTTTTACCCATGCACATCAATGTAACATTTCCGGCATTACGGGCAGCAGCGTAGTCGGTTTCCAACAATTGACGGACACGTTTAACCACGTTGGCATTGAATGCACCACACAATCCGCGATCGCTGGTGATTACCAACAACAAAACACGTTTTGCTTCGCGATTTTCAAAGTACCCGGCCAATTGAGCATCATCGGTACTTTCTTGCAGATTGCCCATGATACCCTGCAATTTTTGGGCATAAGGACGCATACGAATGATGGCTTCGCTGGCTTTGCGCAACTTGGTTGCACTCACCAACTTCATCGCTTTCGTGATCTGCTGTGTACTGATGGTAGACGAAATCCTCGCCCGAATCTCTTTCTGGTTAGCCATGGTAATGAATTACGCTGTATAACTCTTGGAAATTTCAGCACAAGCTGCGTTCAATACAGCCTTAACTGCATCGTCGATCACACCTTTGCGCAATGATTCCAAAGTATCTTTATGTTTGGCATCCAAGTACTCCAAATAAGCTGCTTCAAATTCACGAACCTTATTCACTGGAATGCTTCTCATCAAATTTGAAGTTCCAAGGTGAATGATCGCTACCTGCTTCTCTACAGATACTGGGCTATACTGCGGCTGCTTCAAAATTTCTACGTTACGAGAACCTTTTTCCAATACAGATTTGGTAGCTGCATCCAAATCAGAACCAAATTTTGCAAATGCTTCCAATTCACGATACTGCGCTTGGTCCAATTTCAACGTACCAGCCACTTTTTTCATTGACTTGATTTGAGCGTTTCCACCCACACGTGATACCGAAATACCTACGTTAATCGCTGGGCGAATACCTGAGTTGAACAAATTAGATTCCAAGAAAATCTGACCATCGGTAATTGAAATTACGTTGGTTGGAATATAAGCCGATACGTCACCCGCTTGCGTTTCGATAATAGGCAAGGCAGTCAATGATCCACCACCTTTTACTTTACCTTTCAAACTGTCGGGCAAATCGTTCATGTTGCAAGTAATATGATCCGAAGAGTTCAATTTACAAGCACGCTCAAGCAAACGGCTATGCAAATAGAATACGTCACCTGGGTATGCTTCACGTCCTGGAGGACGACGTAGCAACAATGAAACCTCACGGTAAGCAACGGCCTGTTTCGACAAATCATCATAGATTACCAATGCTGGCAATCCCAAGTCGCGGAAATATTCACCAATTGCACAACCCGCCATAGGAGCGAAGAACTGCAAAGGTGCTGGGTTTGATGCCGCCGCAGTAACTACTACTGTGTAAGCCATCGCACCACTCTCTTCCAAAGATTTCACTACCTGCTTCACTGTAGACTCTTTCTGTCCGCAAGCAACGTAGATACAATATACTGGATTTCCTTTTTCGTAAAACTCTTTTTGGTTGATGATGGTATCCAATGCAATGGCAGTTTTACCTGTCTGACGGTCACCAATGATCAACTCACGCTGACCTCTTCCAATTGGAATCATGGCGTCAATTGCCTTGATACCCGTTTGTAAAGGCTCAGTTACTGGTTCACGATACAATACTCCTGGGGCTTTGCGCTCCAAAGGCATTTCAAACAACTCACCAGTGATAGGTCCTTTTCCATCTACAGGCTCTCCCAAAGCGTTGATAACACGACCTAATACGCCATGTCCAGCTTTGATCGATGCGATTTTACCTGTACGCTTTACCTTGTCGCCCTCTTTGATGTCTCCACTACTTCCCATCAATACAGCACCAACATTGTCCTGTTCAAGGTTTAGAGCCACCGCGCGAACACCGTTGGCAAATTCTACAAGTTCTCCGTATTGTACGCCCAAAAGGCCATAGATACGGGCGATACCGTCACCCACTTGGAGTACGGTTCCTACTTCTTCTAAACTCGCAGCAGTGTTAAAACCAGTGATCTGATCTTTTAAAATGCTGGAAATTTCGTCGGGTCTAATATTTGACATAACAGTTTTTTATGCGATTTGAAGGTCTTTTTTCAATTTTAAGATTTGGTTTGATAAGGTAGCATCATAAATTTTACCATCAAACACGATGTTCAATCCACCAATAACGGTGGGGTCTATGCTTTGCGTTAACAAAACACTGTTTGCACCCGAGGTTTGGGCGACATATTTTTTCACAGATTCCAATGCAACATCAGACAATTGAACGGCTGAGGTTACAACGGCGGTTGTGATTCCCATGTGGTTATTGTACAAACCAATGAAAGATTCAGTCATCGCAGGAATAAAAGCCTCGCGATTCTTTTCTGCCATTAGATGTAACAATTGTTTTGTTAGGTCAGAACAAGAAGCAAATATTTTCGCCAATCCTGATTGCTTAACAGATTTTTTCAACATTGGGCTATTCAAGAAAACGATTAAATCATCACTTTCCTTACAGGCTTGTTGAACCACCAAAATATCAGCCATTACAGCCTCAATCGCTTTATCATCCATCGCCTTTGAAAACAAAGCGGTGGCGTAACGAGAGGCAATTTTAAATTCTGACATACTGTTTGGCTTAGTTTAATTGTGACAACTGGTTTTCGATGATCGTTTGCTGAGCAGCGTTATTTTCCAATTGTTGATGCATCAATTTCTCTGCGATTTGAACAGACAACACTGACACTTCGCGCTTGATTTCGGCAATCGCAGCAGACTTCTGCTTTTCGATTTCGTCTTGGGCACGATTCATCAATTTCTTCGCCTCTTCATCAGCCAAAGATTTTGCGTCTCCAACAATTTTGTCGCGCATTTCACGCGCTTCTTTCAACATTGAATCACGCTCTTTGCGAGCTTCTGCTAACAAAGACTCATTCTCACCTTGAAGACGAATCATTTCTGACTTTGTCTTTTCGGCCAAAGACAATGAATCTTCAATCGTCTGTTCGCGGTTGCGAATCGACTCTAAAATGGGTTTCCAAGCGAATTTCTTAAGGATGAACAGCAACAATGAAAATGTTACCAGCATCCAAAATACCAATCCTATGGCAGGTGTTACTAACTGCATTTCTTTACGTTTTTTAAATAAAGGGATTGGGCCGACAGGCCCAATCCCGTGGGTTTTTTACAAAAACAGAATCAACAAACAAACAACGATCGCGAAAAATACAGCACCCTCGATAAGAGCTGCAGCTACAATCATGTTTGCACGGATATCACCTACTGATTCTGGTTGGCGAGCGATAGATTCCATAGCGCTACCACCGATACGACCGATGCCAATACCGGCACCAATAGCTGACAAACCAGCGCCAATAGCGGCACCCATTTTACTGTACGCAGCTGCTGAATTGTCTACTGCTGCTTGAAGGAGAGTGTTCATGAGACTCATAATTATTTGGTTGTTTTTTTATTAGGTTTAATTTATTTTTTAATGATGTTCTTCAACTGCCATTCCAATGTAAATAGCACTCAACAAAGTAAATACAAAGGCCTGCAAGAATGCTACTAGCAATTCCAACAATCCCATAAATACCGTAAAGGCAACACTCAAAGGACTCACAGCGTAACCCAACCCCTGATTCATAGAACCGAAGATAAATATCAAACTGAAAAATCCTAAAATAATGATGTGACCCGCTGTGATGTTTGCAAATAAACGCAACATCAAAACAAATGGCTTCAATACCACACCCAATACTTCAATTGGGATGATAATGATATACATCCAAACTGGCACATCAGGTAAGAAAATGTGCTTCCAATAGTATTTGTTTCCGTTCAAATTGACTGTCAAGAAAATCACCAATGCCAACACCATCGTTACTGCAATGTTACCGGTAACGTTGGCTCCACCTGGGAAAATCGGTATCAACCCAAACAAGTTGTTTACAAAAATGAAAAAGAAAATACTCAACAACAAAGGCAAATATTTATCGGCTTTGTGCCCAATAGAAGCTTTCGCTACATCGTCGCGTATGAACAAAATCAATGGCTCTACTAAATTATGGAACCCTTTGGGCGCTTTCCCTGAACGCTTAGCGTAAGATCTAGCCATTCCGATGGCAATCCACATCAACGTTAACACCGCCAACATCATCGCCAAAACATTCTTGGTGATTGAAATATCGTAAATCGCTTCAGTATTGGCTTCGTCTTCCCAAACTACAGTCCCTTTTTCATTCAATGCAAATCCCTCATAAGCAGCATGTCCATGCTCAAACTTTGAAGAACTGAAAGTAACAAGCCCTTTGGACTTTGTATATAAAATAACAGGCAATGAAATTGAAACTGAACCATGACCCTCACCCCACAAATGCCAATCATGAGAATCTGCAATGTGATCGATAATCATCTTACCTGGATCGTACTTCTCAGGTTTTGCGTGGTCAGTATGCGCTGCTGAAGTTGACGATTCATGGTTTTCATGTGTCTTCGCACCGGCTTCTTCAGCATGGTTTGAATAAACAGAAACAACGGAAAACGTCGACAAAATCGCAGTAGCGATCATTTTCCTAACAGAGGAGTAGTTGAAAAGTGTAATAAAATCAGGCATTTTCTTTGCGTGGCCCATCGTTCGAATCGGGGCGCAAGTTAATACGCTTTTCAGACATTTCAAACGACAAAAACAAAATAAAATACAGACCAAATAACAACACGAAAACCAAATTGGCTTTTCCTTCCCTCAAAACAGATATCAGTAAAAAAGTTAGCACCCCCATCAATCGGATCATACTAGATACCATCGCACGGCGAATCCACTGATTTGGATTGGACACTTGACTTCTATCTACATAATAACGCAGGGCCCAAAACAAAGCCACCAAGAACAACAGACCCCAATAAACATCGGCAACCACGGTCAATTTGACACTCAAAGAATCTGCCAAACGCGTTAGTCCGCCCAACACAAGTCCCAATACCCAAATCCGAACACTATATTTCTTCACAGTTAAAATTTCTTCAAAATTACATACAAACTGCTACCCACGCCGAAAAACACACCCAACAAAATACCCACAGGAAACGACAGCCCCAACCATCGATCCAATAAATACCCGAGATAGGTACAAACAAGAATTGTAGCAATCATTTGAAATGCAATGCCTGTATACTTCGCAAAATCTTGCATGTATAACAAGTGGCTCAGTTATTTCGCAGCAACCGGTGCAGTTGCCGCAGCCCCGCCCGCAGGAACGCTCACAGCCACATTCATCGTACAACGACCGTTGAACTGGGCGCCCGACTCAATGACCATCTTGTTGGTAACAATGTCACCGTCGATTTTGGCCGAAGGCTTCAGCTCCAAAATATTCTTTACCGTAATGTTCCCTTTGATATGGCCTGCCACGGTGGCGGAATCTGCTTCAATATTTCCCAAAATCTTTCCTGTGCCCCCAATGACCAATCGCTGTCCAACTTTCACATGGCCTTCAATGGCACCATCCACACGAAAATCACCATTGGAAACCAAATCTCCAGTTATCCGAGTTCCTTGTCCGATGATATTAAGAATCCCCTGAGACTGAACTGCCTTTTCGCTTTTATTGGTGTTATTGTTGAACATAGCCATGATTGAAATGTATTTTTTGATTCCTTACAAATATAACAAATCGATTGTGCTTTTCAAAGGCAATTACAACCTATTTCGGACGGGCTGATGTAGAATCAAACTGATCGTCCTTCCCTTCTAAAATGGCATTCAAGACCTCTTGCTTGCTGCGTTGAACTTCTAGCGTTCGGGATAAATCTTCTATTTTCTGATTCAGCAACATGATCTCCTTTCGCGATTCCTTAGTTACCGCATTCGGCACGATTCCACGCAACGGCGTATAGGCCAAAAGCAACAAAACAATGATCGTAAACGCGATAAGCAAACTGCTAAAAACCATCAAAACATTGATGGGCGTCAATCGCACAGAAAAAACTTCTGCAAAAGTTGTGTCGTTTATCAATACAAAACGATGTTTGTTTCGAAGATTGGCGATAATTTTGCGTCTGCGTGATGTTTTGGACATTTTTATCGGGATTGTATCAATAAAAAATCAAAAATAGCGTTTTAACCAACACAAAGAATGCGCCTGGGCTCAAAAATTCAATTATTCACCTTGCTGCTGATTGCGACCTTCCTTACGTCGTGCAGCAACCAAGAATCATGGGCTTACAAAGAATGGCACAATACGCTTGCGCACTACAATACCTTCTTTAATGCCGAGCAAAAGTGGCTCGAAACCGTTGAAACTACAAGGGAAGGCTACAAAGACGATTTTAGGAAACCGATTTCTTTGATCAATTATGGAACGATCGACATCCTAAAGGGAAACCAAGCAGCGATGGACGAAGTCATTAAAAAGGCTTCCACAATGATCGATAAACACCCCAGAAGCAAGTGGGTAGACGATGCCTATTTACTCAATGGCAAGGCCTATTTCATGAAAGGGGAAATTAGCGCCGCCATCGATTTGTTTGAATTTGTTCAATCCCATTTTACGGATCCCAAAATTCAATTCTCCGCCCAACTGTGGATCGCTCGAAGTTTTTATGTCAAAGGTCAGTACATTGATGCCGAAATTCTGGTTCAAAATGCTCTCAAAAACCCAGACTTCCCGAATTCCTTAACCACCGAAGCCAATTATTTGCTTGGGGCGATGCAATTTGCCTTGGGAAAATACTCACAAGCCGCGGCACCACTAGAAATCGCCCTGTTGGGAAAACAAACGCGAATGGATAAATATCGCTTGCATTTCGCGTTGGGCTATTGCTACATCACCTCAAAAGAATACGAGAAAGCCGAAATTCACTACAGCAAAATCAGCAAACTCAACCCACCCTATGAGCTCGCATTCCATGCACGCATGTCTCAAGTAAATATTTTATCGGCCAAACAAGAGAATTATGCCAAGGCAAATAAGGTGTTGGGGAAAATGTTGAAAGACGACAAAAACATCGACTATCTCGGTACCATATATATAAGCATGGGTGAAAATGAATTGAAAGCCCAAAATGTGCCTATGGCGATCAAACGCTTTAACCAAGCGATTCAACTCACACAAAATAGCGAACACAAAACCAATGCTTACCTCGCCTTGGGGAACTACTATTTCGCCAATCACCAATATGAACAATCGGCTAAATACTACGACTCAGCCAACAATATAATTGACAAATCGCATCCTGACTTTGAATCAATTGTGCAGCGGAACGACATTCTGAGTGATTTATTAAAGGAAGTATTAACCATTTCAACGAACGACAGTCTTTTGAGAATGGCGAAAGACCCCGACTGGAGAGCAAAGAAAATTGCCGAAGCCATTGAACGGGAGAAAAAAGCGCAGGAAGCCGCCTTGAAAGCCCAAAACGTAGCCAATCAAAAAAAGGCCAATACTGGATTTCAAAACCCCGGAATGG